>JAYSVF010000001.1:0-2494 GCA_043718695.1 Acidimicrobiia bacterium
GGAAGGTCGAATCATCGCGTCGCTCGATGTGGAGGAAAGCACCATCTTTGTGGCTGACGTAGTTGCCGCTGAGCGCTTCACGAAAGGCGGACGACTGAACGTGGGCGAAGCCTGGAAGAAGCTGCCGCCCGAGTGGATCGAAACTTACGATCGCAACCACGTGCCGCAGCTCGAAAACGCCCGTGAGCGTCGTGGATTGCCGCCCGGAGGGCCGCGCACTGAACACGTCCCACACCTTGTGCTGGTCTGTATGCGCCAGTTGCTGCACAGTCCAACCTAACGTGTGGGGAAATCCCTAAGGAATTGACGAATGCCCACCACCAAAATCATTGAAAAAGCTCGAACCTCGAAAACTGAATTCAAACTGACCGGTGACACTCGAATGCCAGCGGCGACCATGGGTCGCAGGGCAGTTCGAACCTCAACGTTGATTCAAAAAAAAGCCCGTGAGGTGTTCTTGGAGCGGGGTTATCACGGCACCAAAGTTGAGGACATTGCCGACGCCGCTGGGGTCTCCCGGGCTTCGTTTTATACGTATTTCCCGTCGAAGCGTGATGTGTTGTTGGCCCTTGGTATCGATGCGTACAAGGCCATGGACGAAAACCTCAATCACATGCAAGAGCTGGTGAAGGAGGGTGATGTTGATCTTGTCGAGCGGGTAGTTCGGTCGTATATGGAACTTCTCGATGAGCACGGCGGCTTCATTCTGGTGTGGGGTCAAGCGGGGTTCGAGGATCCCGATCTCCGTGCCGCGGGTATGCGATCCAAACTGCATAGTGCCCGTCGATTGGCCAGGCTGTTTGGTCTCGATTCCGGCGACGATGATCCAGGCCTGGTTGGTCTAGCGCTCCAAGTCATGATCGACCGCTACTGGTATTACCAACAAGTTGCTGGCTTGCCTTCGACCCGCGACAAAGCCGTCGAAACCCTCTCCGCTGTCATCCGCGCTCGCATCGCCGCCGAAGTCTCGCCGCAGCAGCTACATCCCGCCAAAGAGTGAGTTAGCGGAACGCCCGTCAACTTTGACGTGACGGCGAGCGAACTTCCATTGGCCCGCTGCGTTGGTTCGGTACGTGTCGGTATAGCGGCCCCAGTGATCTGGTCCTATGGGCGTTACGACGAAGAAGTACAAACGGCCCGTGGCGTTGTGCTCGTCAACCAAATCGATCTGGTGAGTGGCAGTGAAGTGGCGGACGTAGGGTAACGCTGCTCTTTCTTTCGGCGCTCCCGTATCGGCGTTTCCATCGGTACTTGCATCGGCCTTGACATTGACATTGTGCAACTTTGATTGGGTGCCGGTGAAAATCGTGATGATCTCATCGAGACCCGTTTTCACTACGCCCTCCAAATCCATCACGGCATCATCGTGAAACAGTTCGCGTACGTTGGCGAACCGTCCGGCGTCTCCGTTGCTGTTGTAGCGAGTGGTGAGGTCGCGGATTGATTCGCGTGCGCTGATTTCCCAAAGTTCCATGGGTTACTCCTAGAGGTTTTCGACGGGTAAAGTTCAAACTTGACACTTCTGTCGAGTTTTAGCAACCTGGAGCTAGGCCGATTGGTCTGGTTGGTTTAATTGGTCTGAGGAGACAAGCAAATGCGCTGTATCTATGTGTATCCAGAGACCATTGGCGCTGATGCCCACATGCTTGACTCGGGGCCGATTGGCGAGGTTGCCGTTACGGCTGAACGTGCGGGTTGGGAGGGGTTTGCCTTCACCGAACATCCGGCCCCCGGCGCGAAATGGTTGGCTTCGGGCGGACACCAAAGTCTTGATCCCTTCGTTGCCCTGGGCCATGTCGCTGCGGTTACCTCGAAGATGAAGTTGCTCACGTACCTGTCGGTGGTTTCGTATCGCAATCCGCTGATGTTGGCCAAGACGGCGGCGACGGTTGACCTGCTCTCGGGTGGTCGGTTCATTCTTGGTCTTGGGACGGGCTATCTCAAGGGTGAGTTCTTTTCACTCGGTGCCGATTTTGATGAGCGAAACGAACTGTTTGATGAGGCCCTTGAAGTGTTGCCAATGCACTGGGCTGGTGAGCCGTTCAATTTCCAGGGCAAGCACTTCACCGCTCGAGATATTCAGGCGCTACCTCGTCCGGTGCAAATTCCGATTCCAATCTGGATAGGTGGCAATGCCAAGGTCACCTTCCGCCGGGTCGCGGAAAAGGCGCAGGGTTGGATGCCGCTGATTTCTTCGGCCGAGGTAACCACTACTGCTCGCACGCCTGCGGTCTCCTCCAATGAAGCGCTGGCCGACAAGATCCGTGAGCTCAAGGACATGGCGGGGGATCGTGCCGCTGGGCCTGATATCTCGGTTTCCTATACCGATCGTTCGCTTGGCGACCTCACCAAAGATGTTGAACGCCACCGCGATGCCCTCGGTCAACTGACTGCCGCTGGAGCCACCTGGATCGTCATTGCCCCTGAGCCGACGCCCGTCACCAAGACCCTGGAATTCGTTCAAGGGTTCGCCGAAACGTATATGAAGTAGCAG
>JAYSVF010000002.1:0-2492 GCA_043718695.1 Acidimicrobiia bacterium
GGTGACCGGTTTTACGTCCAATCGATTTGGCGGGGCTGCGATTGGACCCGCGAGAGGCCTTTGAGGGGATAGCTCTGTAGGCTCTCGTTCGTGGCTCGAGCGAAACGTCAGACCAATGTCGACGAGATCGAGCAGTGGTTCATCTCGCGGGGTATTCCGCATTTGATGGCTGGGTACTCGGCCCGCACCGATATTTGGACTAGGGCGATCCCGCTTCTTGGTGTTGGCTACTTGCTTGGGGGTTTGAACGCCCTTGATCTGAACAAATCGCTTGCTTGGAACTTGGTTGTGGCGCTTGCGGTGCTGGTGATCCTTGTGGTCACGTGGGTGCTGATGACGCGCTTACGGAACCGGCCGGCGACGGTTCTTCGAAGGGCACAGAACGCTGCCGGGACGACGAGCCGTTGGAAGTTTCTTCCCACCGAAGTTGGTGCAGCGGAGTTGGCGGCATTTGTGATTGGGCCGGTGTTGCCTTCGGTGATTCTTGGTCAGTGGCGTGATGGTATGCGCGCGTTCGTTGTTGGTCTTGGCGTTCTTTGTACGATCTATTTTGTGACCAGCTATGGCTTGTTCGCCATGTTTCGTTGGGCGGCGAATCGGGCTCGCTCTCAGGTGGTGTTGTTCTTCAACGTAGTAGTACGTGTACTTCCTTTATTGCTGTTGGCTATCACATTTTTGTTTATCAACGCTGAGGTGTGGCAGGTCGCAGGAACGCTGCAGGGATGGCCCTACTGGGTGGTGATAGCACTGTTCTTTGCCCTTGGCGCGTTCTTTGTGTTGTCGCGTATTCCGTCGCTTGTGGGTGCGCTTTCCACGTTTGATGATTGGGTTGAGGTGCGTGCTTTGGTTGCCGATACGCCTGCTGCAGGTTTGGTGTTGCCGTCCTCAGGGAACCCCGCTGAGCCACCGTTGCAAATGCGGGAGCGTTTGAATATCGGTTTGGTTTCGGTGTTCTCCCAGGCGTTGCAAATCACCCTTGTGGTACTTGCTATGTTCACGTTCTTTGTTATCTTTGGTGGGTTAGCGATCAATGCAACCACTTCGGCTGCATGGACTCAGGCCCCGGTGCATATCCTTTCGACGTGGGCTAGCGGCAAGTTTGTGATTACCGAAGAGTTGCTCCGTGTGTCGGGATTCTTGGGTGCATTTACGGGCATGTACTTCACCGTGGTGCTCTCAACCGATGCAACGTACCGCGAGGAATTTGCCGAAGACGTAGCACCGCAAGTTCGCCAAGCTTTCGCCGTACGAATCGCCTACCTCCACACGCAAAAGACGGTCTAGCAAGGTGTTCCCGTCAACCGCCGGTATCGGGCAAAGCCAATGCTTTCGACCGGAATGGCTACATTTTTTTCTGACAAGTTAGGCGGGAAAACGTGAAGATTTCTGAACATCGCGTGGGCAAGTTCTTGGTGGCAGAACACGTGTGGGACGCGCCGGTCACCTCTAGCTTCTTGCCGCTTCCGCCGTCGAAGAATTCCGAGGACTCGACAATGGCCGTGACCTCGAAGTCTTATGTTCGGGCAGGCTTTCGACGTCGGATGAGGAAGATTCCGATTACGAGGGAAGCTAGCCCTGCAAGCACCAGTGCGAGTGGTGTTGAGCCTGTGAGGGCAAGCTCTCCCACGGTCGAAGCTGCAGGCGTAGCAGCTTGAGGGATCGGTTGGCCGGAGGCGGAAGCGTTTGCTACTACCTGTGCGACGGGTGACTGGGAGTCCGAGGAAAGGGTAGGGGTGGCCGTTGCTGAGGGCGAAGGGGTGGGTGTTGTCGGGGTCTCAGGGCTCGTTGACGGGTTGGTTTGTGACTGGTTCGCGAGCGATCCGAGATTCTCGAACGCGAGTTCGTTTAGTGGTCTTTCGGCGATAGTGATGGGAATTGACCGGCTAACGGAGTTGCCATCGGGGTCGAATCCGTGCCAGACAAGGTGGTGCGCTCCTGGGGGTAGATCGGGAATGACCACGTCCAGGGACCAGTTGCCCATCTCATCGGAGACGGTACTTCCAACGAAAACAGGATCAGACTGAACACTCACGGTGTTCACGGAGATGCGTTGTGTGGCTATCCCGATAACTTTAGCGACCTCTCCCTGAAACATCGTTTTGAAACTGTCGGTCGATGATGTCTCGAGGCGGGAGGAAAAGGCGAACGTGACCTTCACTGCCGTGCTTGAACCAGGAGGGGCGATTTGAATTGTGCCGGACGTAGCCGAAGCGAAACCTGTAGCGCTGGCGGTGATCGTATAAGCGCCGGGCCGGTCAATCTTCAGGCCGGCAAAGGACGCAGTTCCCGCTACGGCAGTAACGGTTAACGAGGTCGAGGAGGTGAGTACCCCGCCGCCGACCCCGCCATTCTGAGCAATCGACAAGGAGACGGTTGCGGTGGAAGTCGTCATCAGATTCCCTTGAGCATCGAGCACCTTGACTATGGGCTGTGTTGCAAACGCGACTCCGTCTACCTCTCGCGTCGGCGTCGACGCAAATACCAACTTTGGT
>JAYSVF010000011.1:0-5663 GCA_043718695.1 Acidimicrobiia bacterium
GTCATCCCGAAAGACCAACCAACGGTTGAAACCTTCGCCGACCTCCCACCCATGCGGGTACAGGCAACGAACGGCGACATGGCCATTGGCTACTTCGCCAACACCGGGCTCATCAAAAAGACCGATTTCACCAGCGGAAAAGCACCGGCAAGATTCACGAGCCTCCTCAACGAGCCCAACCTGTTCAACCAGCCCAAAGGTGCCCGAAACTGGCACTTCCTCGATGAAGCTGGCTGGACGACCTACCCCGCAGCAGTGGCCGTTACGCCAGCCACGTTGAGTGCCCGTAAAGATTGTTTGGCTGCCCTCTCCTCGCTGTTACAACTATCACTTGGAGTAGTTGTTGGAGAGCCTGAACGTTTTGCAAACAATCTTTCATCGATCGCTCGGCGCATGGGCACCGCCTTAGAACCAGCCTTCGTGGCCAGCCAAATCCGTGCGGCAGTGCAGTTTGGAATCATCGGGACCGGCGATAACACGGTGATTGCTGATGTGCAACCAGTACGGATCGAACAAACCCTGCGGGCCATCGCCAAATCCCGCAAAGACAAGTACAAGCAAAAAGACATCGCCAAACTGTCGAAGCAGGTCAGCTCTTCTTTGGCGAGCTTTGATTGGGACTGGACCGCAAGCGGCGACGCCGAAACCTAAAACCTAACCGGGATAATTTTCCCGGCTTTATTCGTCAATTTTCTGTTCATCATCGAATCGTCACATCCCTTGCGTAACCTTGCCGGCATGTCAAACGCATTCTCGCGAAAGACCCTCGTCGCAGTAATGGCGGTAATGGCGGTATTGCTCGGTATTGCGTTCAGCGCGCCGGTCGCCAGCGCCCATATACGCAGCAATCCAATTCGCTCGGCCGTGAAGAGCGCCACGCGCACGGTAAAGGTGAAGGTCAAACCAAAGCCTGTGGCCAAAGCGAAAAAAGTTGTTGCAAAAGTGACCAAGGCGAAACCGAGCAAAGCGAAGATCGTGGCGAAACCAAAGTCAACGATCGCCGCTGAAACCTTGGCGCCAGTACCAGACAGTTCCGCCGTGGCGACGTTGCCCGCAACAACGGTGCCTCAAGCCCGGGTTCTTCCCACCCCGGTCTTAGCGGGAGCGGCCGCCACAACGCCCCTGCCGCAACCATTGCCCCTCGCTGCCGACGTGGTCATCAATCCGCTCCCTGTCGTTGGGGCAACCGTTGCCCCTGTAGGCGCTGGCACGGCAATCACCACTCCTCCCGTTGCCACCACCACAACCACAACTTCGATTCCACCAGCCCCTTTCCCAGCGCCCGCCGATCCACCAAAACGAGCCGCTGCGGGAACGCTCGATCCCTATCGCGGCATGGGAGCTTGGGTTGATCGGCTGGATTGGTCGAACCTCTTCAGCAAAAACAGGCCCGCGGTCACCCTGGCCACGGTCGATCAAATGGCAGCCGCTGGCGTTCAGACCATTTACATCCAGATTCCTCATTGGCAAACCACACCCGATATCTATGAGCTGGAGAGACTTCAGCCAATCATTGATCGGGCCCACGCCCAGGGCATGTTCGTAGTTGGCTGGTACCTTCCGTTCCTGTTTGACGTCAATACTGATCTTCGCAAAGTAGTCGCCATGGCCAATCTCGACATCGACGGTATTCAGATCGATATCGAGCCATCGGGTTTAGCTGCGATGGCCAACGTCAACCTCCGCAACGCCAGGCTGACCGAATTCAACCGCTCGCTCCGTTCGCTGCTGCCGGGCCGAATCATAAGTGCAGATATCGTCGCCCCAACGTGGATGGATGGCCAAGTTGATCGGTGGGCGTGGCCCAACTATCCAGCAAAGACCCGGCGGCTCTTTTGGGGAGGGCCTTTCCCGTACGCAGAGATTGTTGCAACCTATGACCTGGTTGCCTTGCAGCTGTACTGGACGGAAAACAGTGCCAACTCAGGTTGGCGCGATGCACAATCCTTCGTGACTGAAAACATGAATCGAATGCGCGCATACGCAGGCCGCCCTGATTATCCAATCCAGGCAATTGGTGGCGTGTACACCGCGAAGTCACCGCTCAATGACCTTATTGGCTATATGGATGCGGCAAAAGCTGCGGGCTCGTTTGGGTTTTCGCTCTATGACTGGGTCACAACACCTTTAGCGTGGTGGCCAGCGATGTGGGGTTTACGGTCAACCGTTGATCCCCGATTCCCTGCACCAGCACTTGCTCCCTACGCGCCACTCGTGCAGCCGCCTACCCCACCAGTTACCACGACAACAACGACCACTACGACCAAGCCACCCGCAAATGTACCGGCCGCAGCGGTAACCACCACAGCACCCACCCCTTTGCCAACGAATCCCCCCATCGAAATCATCATCATTAAATAGCTAGGGGAAGCCCATGTGCAGAAACATTACGCCACTTCGAGGATTGGAACCACCGGCGACTGCCGAGGAGATCCGCTCTGCGGCGATCCAATACGCGCGAAAGATAAGCGCGATTACTACTTCGACAGGTATGGCTTCGCCAGCATTTGTTGCCGCCGTGGACCAAATCGTTGCAGCAACGACCGCACTTCTCACCGATCTCCCGCCGCGCCGCACGCCGCCGCTGCTGGATCCCCCGTTACGCCGCCGAGCAAAACAGGTTGGCTAACAGCCTCAGCGAGTTGCGGCAACCGCGGAACGGCGAGCGCGAGATGAGACACCATCGGAGGCCAACACGGCAGAAGCGGCGTTGCGGCCCGGAGCACCCCAGATACCAGCACCAGGGAACGTTGAAGCGCCAGAAAGAAACAGGCCGTTGACGGGGGTTTCGTAGCGGGTCTGTTCCCGATTACGTCCCAGCAAGGCGGTGATCGGTGTGCCAGAAAACGATGGCGCATGACCGCGCACGAGAGCAAACTGCGCTTCGTATTCGCGGGGGCCCATGAGCCGGTATGCAGATACGTGTTCGTGGAACGGCCTGCCATCAGCCATCGTCAGCAGCTCAGAGACTTTGGTAAGCCAGCGTGCTGGTTCGCTACTTCCGTCCCAGCCACCCGCCAAGGAATAGGGAGTCCACAGGATTTCTAGGCTGAACACTTCTGATCCCGCAGGCAAACCAGCGGCCACGGAACGATCAAGCGCAGACGGTAACTGCACAAAAAACTGCGGACGATCAGCAATGCGGCCAGCAACTTGATCGGCGTGATCTTTGGCCATATCGCTCAACGATTTCGAGACCACCATTGATGGCAGCAACGTGTCGTGTTCACTCAAGCCAAGACCTGCGCGCATACGATCTTCAACCGCCGGGATCGAATAGGGCGCATCAATGACAGCATCAATTTTTGATTCGTAACCATCGTGGGGATGCATATCGCGGTACCGCTTGACGAGTGGACCAGCTGAAGCCGGGGCATCTTGCAACCAATCAACCAACGCAGCACGAGGATCGCCGGTAGTCACCACAATCGGGGCTTCGATCACTTCGCCGCCCACTAACCGAACGCCGCGAACATTGGGCCCGTCGCACAGAATGGCTTCAACGCGAGCACCCGTGCGCAACGTGCCACCAAGCGCCGCGTACGATCCAGCCAACGCATCGGGAAGCGCGCCGCTGCCGCCAATCGGTCTGCCGATCTTCACGTTGTGGCGCATTGCGTAACCCAGTGCACCAAGACCGGTTCCCGGCGTTTCGGGCGAAAGGCCCCACACCGAAGGACCGGTAGTAACTACAGGTCCACGCAGTTGTTCCGCAGTAAAGAACGAGCGAACTACGTCGCCAACGCTGCGCTTCGACCAGTTCATGAGGGTAGGAATCGCCTTCGCGGCCATGCCCGGATTGCGGCCGAACTTGCCAAACACTGCCCCCGGTGTTGGCCGTGACTGGGCGATTTCGGCAACCATTTTCGCCACCGGCATAGCTGCTTTCAAATAGCGCCGGTAGCCGTCAACTTCTTCGGGATACCCAAGGCCAATCGACTCGATGGTGCGCTCAATATCGTTGAAGAGAAACCATGCCGGCCCCCCGTCCCAGTGGTTGTAAAGATACGCAGGGTCAACATCGATATAGGTGAGGCCGTGAGCAGAAAGGTTGAGTTCTTCCGCGATAGGAAGCGTACGTACCATTGCGTGATCGCAGTTGCAAATGTTTACTCGCGCACCCGCAAAAGATTCTGTTGAGGCACACCCGCCAACGGTTTCACGGGCTTCGACCACCAACGTCGACAGGCCAGCCTTGGCCAAGTACGACGCACAAATCAGTCCGTTGTGCCCTCCACCGATAACGATTGCCCCAAAATCCATCCGCCAAGATTGCCACGAGATGCCAGCCACTATGTAGTGGTTGCATAACCCAAAGATCCCTGAGGTATGCGCGAATGATCATACGGTGATTCAGTTGATCCCGGGGCGTTGCAAATCGGCTGCTGGATCAGATCAAGACTCGTGGGGTTCACTTACGTTCAACAGCACCTCAATCCGGCGTTGTTTCGCAATCGCCGCTTCATGCATCGAGTGTTGAAACTTCGCCCTGCGCATCTTGGCTCGAAGCTCACGCACGGTGAAAATGACGGTTCCGAGCACGATGAGGGCCAGCACAATAAAAATGGAACGAGGAATGTGATCCGACGCAACGATAACGAACACATCCGGGGCTCCGAATCCCACAAGCGAACACAAACCAAAAAATCCTGCCCTTCGGTTGTGGTCATCAACAAGCGCTCCAACAAAGCGCGCGCTTGCCAAGGCGTACATCATTGAGGAAAGAATCTCAATGATCGCGAAGGGCTTGATTGGTAGCCCGTACTTGGTCAAAAACCTGTCGGCCAGAACGATCCGGACCAACGCGTAAACCACGACAACGACAAACCAGGCGTGTTCTAGCCAACGCTTCACTTCGGCCCGACGCCTCGCCTTAATCGCGTTTGCCGAACTCATCCGCCTCCACGGTAGTTCTCTTGCTGCGAGCAAGACACCCGAAAGGTCTCTCCTCAGTCACAGGTTTCGGGTGACCAAGGTGAACGCAGCAACGGGAGTATCGTTGGGGTTGATGAGTGCCGGTGTAGAACAGTCCGCAGTTCCTAGGCGCGATGTACGCAGAGGGTGGAGCGTTCACGTTTTCACCACGAGTGGCGTTGTGGTTGGCATGTTGGCCCTTGAGGCTGTGTTTGATGGCAAACCCAAGTTGGCAATGATCTATTTGTTGATCACACAAATCATCGACGGAATCGATGGCCCAATCGCTCGTCAGTATGATGTGAAGTCAACCGTCCCAAAGATTGATGGATACGTGCTGGACCTGGTCATTGACTATGTCACGTGTGTTGTTGTGCCCGCAGCGTTCCTGCACCGCTTCAATATGTTGCCGAAGACCTTTTCAATTCCCCTCGTTGGGTTGATTGTGTTTATGTCGGCGATTTGGTTCAGTAGAACCGACATGATGACCGAAGACAACTGGTTTAACGGCTTCCCGGCAACCTGGAACTTGGTTGCTCCAACAATGTTCTTGCTCGGCACAACCCAGTGGACCAATGCGGCGATTTGTGTGCTGTTGTCGATCTTGATGCTTACCAACGTGAAGTTTCCTCACCCAGTTCGTGCCGGTGAAGGGCGCAATATCACCTTGCCCGTCACGATCCTGTGGCTCGCCGCAATTACGTGGTGCACGCAGCGTTATCCCGATGTGGCGCAGTTTGGTCGCGTGG
>JAYSVF010000101.1:0-11156 GCA_043718695.1 Acidimicrobiia bacterium
GTTCGAATGGGCGCAACAAGTTGTCCAAGGTAGGTAGCAAACGCCAAGAACGTACCGATGCTGAGGGTTTGGTCTTTTACCAATCGGCCACCAACGGCAAGGAGGAGCGCCACCCCAAACGATGGGATCACTCCAAGGGCGGGCGAATACTTGGCCGTGATGCGGACGTTACGCATACGGGCGCCGTACAGCTGGCGAGCGGTTGCTTCAAACCGGCGAAGTTCTTGATCTTCTTGCCCAAAACCCTTCACCACACGCACACCAACAATGGCTTCATCGGCCACCGCAGCCAAATCGGATTGCCGATTCTGTGCATCAATATTTGAGGGGTACACCCACCGGCGTAACTTCGAGCCGATAAACCCCATGGGTGGCACGATCAGCAACAAGATGCCAAGGAGGGTGGGTGAGAGAAACGCCATCACCACAAATGACGAAACCAATTGTAAAACGTTGCCCGAGAGAAAGGGCAGGAAGGCGAGGAGTTGGGAAATCAGGCCGACATCGGCATTGGCTCGGCTCACAATTTGGCCTTGGGAAAGTCCATCGTGGGTAACCACATCGAGCGACTGCAAATGATTGTGGATGCGCATACGCAGATCGGCTTCGGCATCGATACTGAGCCGTCCACCGAACCACCGGCGTCCAAAGGTAAGTACTCCTCGTAAAAGACCAACAACTACGAGCAGAACCGTCCACTTGGTAAGCGATTGATCACGAGCCACAATGGCGTGGTCAACCAAGCCCTTTACGATCAGCGGGGTAGCGACCAGCGCGGCGTTGCCAATCCATGATGCCGCGATTGCTAGGAACGCCGATTTCGCGAACGGTCGCAGCATCCGTGCCAGTCTGCGAATCCATGGCGTCTTCGGTTCCACCATTTTTCCCTGGTTCTTAAGCGGTTGTGATGCCAAGCAGCGCTCGGAAATGCAGGCCGCGATCGCGGTAATCCACAAAGCGTCCGAAGCTCGGGGCGGCAGGCGACAGCAAAATAACCCCGCCTTCGGGAACAACCACGGCCGCATGGTGTACTGCATCATCGAAATCGTCAAAGGCCGTAACGGTCACGGCAGTATTGCCCGCTTCGATGAGCGCCCGCTGGATCAACGGCACGATCCGTTCTCCGCTGAGCGGAACGCCACAAACCCACGTTGGCGTGCTGCGTTGGGCGAGTGCGGTGGCGAGTGGTTCGTAATCCAACCCACGATCATGGCCGCCAACAATGATGCCCACCGGACGGTCACCAAACGCTGCAAGTGCTGCAACCGCGGCTTGGGGTGCGGTGGAAAGACTGTCGTCAATCACCAAGCGACCACCAACGATGCCTACTGGTTGGAGACGGTGCGCTAGCGGTACGAAACTGATCGCCGCTTGTTGCAATGCCGCTTGATTGGTTCGCAAATCAATACCGTAAGCGCGCAGAGCGCTCAGTGCACCGGCAAGATTGACTGCATTGTGACGGCCAGGGAGTTGCGATGCAGCTACATCGATCAGCACGGTTCCATCGGCATCGCGGATGGTGTTCCCTACCACGGTGATTGCACCCTCAACGCCGTAGGGATTGATCACGGCACCCGGCGCGATAGCCCGCCAGTCAAGCCCGGCGACCGTTGGATTATCGTAATTGGCAACAACGGCAGTTCTCCCGTTGCCCCCCATGCCTGGATTGACCGTGGTGCCCGGAGTGCTTGGATTGACCGTGGTACCAGGATTGCCCGGAGTGCCAGAGGCGTGGGCGAAGAGGTTGGCTTTGTCGGCGTAATAGCGCGCCGCAGAGCCGTGCCAATCGAGGTGCTCCGGGAAGAGAGCTGTAAGCACACCTACTTGTGGTGAGTTCCGTACCTCGGCAGTTTGAAAACTGGAGAGTTCAAGGGCATAGGTCAAATCATGTTCCGTTGCCACTTCACCAACGGATGCAGCGCTGGAGAGCTGTTCATCGAGCACGTCAAGAAGTGCCCGTCCGACATTGCCAGCCAACACGTTTGGAATACTAAGCGCGCTTAAGAAATGGGCAATAACCGATGTTGTGGTGCTTTTTCCCTTGCTTCCCGTGACCCCAAGAGCGCGAACCCCACCGGTTTCGGCAAACCACAGGGCCGTGCCACCGGTAATCGTGGCATGACCACCCAGTTCAGCCAATCGTCCGTGGTAGGGGCTCACACCGGGTGACTTCACAATTACTTGCGCGCGGGCAATGGCACGATCCGCGTCGGTTCCGTTCAGCACGGCAAGGCCGGCGAGATCTTCGGGCACGTTGGTGGGCACCTCACCGTCCACAACGACCTGCAACGATTCGGGGGTTACGTGTCGGCGAAGCAAACGGGCCGCAGCTTTTCCTTCGGTCCCAAAACCCCAAACCACAACGCGCTGCCCAGCC
Source organism: Acidimicrobiia bacterium (assembly GCA_043718695.1). Taxonomy (GTDB): domain Bacteria; phylum Actinomycetota; class Acidimicrobiia; order Acidimicrobiales; family JANYDT01; genus JANMZO01. The sequence continues at coordinate 2,378 of JAYSVF010000101.1, forward strand.
AAATCCCGCACCCGCAACGATTCACTCACGCTAGCCACGGCTTCGGGCTGGAACAACGTCACCATAAGGTGCTGGAATGTCTGCGGCAGCCGGGGCGAATACGGCGGTTACGTCAGCATCGGTTGGCCAACGACCAGCGCCGCGTACTTCTTCAACGAGGGCCACGACAACGGAATGGTCAGCCCATTCGCTACGCTCGCTTAGCAATCGAAGCGCTACGCAGCATTCGCCGCTCTCCCCCACACATTCAAACGGCTTCCATTCCGTGAGGCCGAGCAACGCCCGAAAACCGTCGACCGGCGACGAAGTAAAAAGCTCAGCACCCCAGATTTCAGCGAGCATTTCACGCGGCAACGAGGTTGCCAATGCTAAGTACACAAACTGGCACTTTGGGCAATGGCCACACCATCGCGAAACTCGGCGGGCCGGATCGAGCCGGAACGCCGCATTGCACGAGGAGAACGAATGCAGATACCTGCCGCACGTATCGGCAAAAGCACGGGCGATGGCTAACTCGGAAAGCGGGCGCAACAAGGAAAAGTAGGTGAGTTCGGGGGTGATCGAAGCAATACGTGCACGGAGCATTGCTTCAGCTTCGGCACTCTTAGACCATTGATGGTTGATCTCCACGCCCTGGTACACCACGTTGCCCTCAGAGGCAGAGCGCTCATTCGACATCACGACGGCATCATGCCCATGGAGCAGCGCCGCAGCCAACACCGCAAAGCTCACAATCGCCGTCGCCGGTACATGACCGTTGCGAGCTCCCGCTGCATTGAGATCACGCAACTGCGGGTCAAGCAGTCGTTTAACGGCGATATCAGGCAACACTGCATCGGTGATTACTTCTTGGATTACCGGGTAGCGGTTGACCGTTATCAGTGTGGGCGAGTGACCAGCATTGCGCAGGGCTTCAATCGACACGCACGAGTCTTTTCCGCCACCGACGGGAACGAGAGGATGCTTCGTTGTCAACCCTAAACCCGTAAGCGGATCCGGGGCTGGTGCGGCGCGATATGACCATGTGGGGCAAAGCTCAGCGGGAAGGTTGTTCATGAAACTGTATTCACCCAAACCTTTCGCCAATACCGTTCGGTGAAAAGCAATGTCGTCAATATGCCAACCGGCGGGCAAAACCGCGTCCTCGATCACCACATGTGGGGGTGCTGCGAGTTTGAAGTAGCTAAGACCGGCCACCAGACACAGATGCGCCAAGATTCGATCAAGCGCAGCGGCACGGGCATTGTTGAGCGGTTCGATCGGTGCAGGAAACACGAAACGTTCTTGGCACGTAACTACGGTTTCGCCATCCGCGTCATCGAGGGCGTAGGTGAAGGTTGCCGTATACGTATCTTCGCCTTCCCGTAACGCAGCAGAACCGCCCAAAAGCTTCGGTGAATCAGTGTGGGCTGAACCGGGGTTTGCACGCTCCCAAGTGCGGTCAACAAACCGGAATGTGGCTATCGCCTCAGGATCAAAACGTTCGATATGCACGGGGTGTTCAGTTTAGCGCTAGCGCAGTGAAGCGTAAGTCATGACGTAGTGTTTTTCGGTTGGTTCCGCAGCGTTTCTGTAAACGCCGTGGTGGTGCTGGGAACCGAGTGGAACCACCAACGCTTCAGCGCACGATTAAGGTCATTTCCTCCGGACTACGCCCAGGAGACAAGCCATGAGCGCAAACACGCCACCAACCAGCACCGAACAAACGGAACACTCAACGGCAACGAGCACGCCGAAGGATGGGTTGGCTCGCTGGCACGAGGTTGCTATGAGTAACAGCGAAGCGACGCTGCGCGCCATCCTCACCGAAGACGCGGTCTTTGAGTCCCCTGTGGTGCACACGCCGCAGCGGGGCCGCGACATCACCGCAAAGTATCTAGCCAGTGCCGGACAGGTCTTTGCCAACAGCGGATTTCATTACGTAGGTGAGTGGCGGAGTGAGAAAAGCGCCGTGTTGGAATTCGCGTGCGTGGTTGACGGGATTGCCATCAACGGCGTTGACATGATTTCTTGGAACGACGAAGGTTTGATCACGCAGTTTAAAGTGATGGTTCGTCCGCTGAAGGGCATGAATATGTTGCACGCCAAAATGGGCGAGATGCTCACCAAAATGACAGGCCCTGCATGATTCGCCCCCGCCCACTAGTGGCTGCAACCCTAGGTCTGGTGTTGGTTTGTGGCGGCTCGTTACTCGCAACCGGCTGTTCATCGGACAAGACTTCTAGCGCCGCCAGCACCGAGATAATCTCCACTGAGCCATCTGCCGCAGTAACCCTGGAAGACGACACCAGCCTCGCGTCGCAGGAGGGATCACCATCAGACTCCACGTTGCTCGAACCCTCAATCGCCGTGGGCGAGCCCAATGGGACCGCAGAACCTGGTGACTCTGCGGACTCCGTGGAAGCGACCGATCTGCCTGCAGATGCAACGGCTTCGGGCGATACGCAACCAGCGAGTGTTGCTTCAGGTCCTGGCGAACTGACCGACGAACAACTCAAAAGTGCTTTCGAGGCTATGGGCATCGCCGCAGCGCCCGAGAAATTGACGTGCGTGAAGGAGAAAGCTGGCAAGAGCATTGATATGTCGGCCCCCGAACCTCCTCCTGAGTTCCTTCGTGCACTTATGTTTTGCGTCCCGGCCTCGCTGGTCGACGCGAACACTCAGAAACTCTCTGAATCGGCAGAAAAATCGGGTGCCACCGTGGCCGATGCCGGGTGCTTTCAGACCAAAACGTTTGAGACGATGGCCGCTTTGGATATCGCCACGTTCACCACACTGCTTGATGCCAATGCACCCATCGATTTCCCCGCCGACATTAAAGCCAAGATAAAGGAAGCCACGAAAGAATGTGCACTTACTGATGCACAGTTCGCGTCGCTCCTTGAGGGTTAGCCGTTAGCCGTTAGCCGTTAGCCGTTAGCCGTTAGCTGGTTAGCCGTGAGCTGTTGGTGAGATTGAGCACGCCACCGCGACGGCGTTCCCACAACCACATACCGCATTTGTCACCGGGAAGCGGGCGGCTCAAGAAGTAACCCTGGGCGATATCTACGCCAAGTTCAGCGAGACGATCCCACGTCCGCTGATCCTCCACCCCTTCGGCCACCGTCTTCAGTCCTAGCTGATGGGCAAGTTCAACCACGGCACGCACAATCGCTGCGCTTACTTCATCAGTGGCCACATTGGTAATGAAGGACTTGTCGATCTTCACCTCATCGGCCGTTAATCGGGCCAGATACGAAAGCGACGAGTATCCGGTACCAAAATCATCGATCGACAGCGTTACCCCCAGCGCATGTAGCTCCGCCAAGGTTCGCCGAGCCACGGGGCCATCGTGCACGTATTCGCCTTCGGTAATTTCCAAGGTAAGCGCTGAAGCTGGCATACCCGCCAATTCCAAAGCAGCATCGATACGCGCGCTTAGTTTTTGGTCACGAAGCGATCGGGCGCTGAGGTTCACGGCCACTCCAACGGCCAACCCCATGTTGCGCCACGCCATGCATTGCTCTAAGGATTTTGCCAAGACAACCGCAGTAAGTGGTTCGATCAACCCCGCGTGCTCGGCAACACCAATGAACTCATCGGGAGGAACAAACCCGAGCTCCGCGTGCTGCCAGCGAACCAAGGCCTCAACACCAACAACGGAACCATCGCTGAAGAGTGCCTTTGGTTGAAAGTGGACGGTGAGGTGATCGTTTTCGATTGCACTGCGCAAATCCCGCACCAGCGCCGATTGGCGAGAAGACGCTGCTTCCTGGGCCGGATCAAACACGGCAATAGCACCTTCGCGATGAACCTTGGCCGAGTACATTGCCACATCGGCTCGGCGCATCAGGGCCAGGTGATCGGTCCCGTGATCAGGAATCAAGGCAATACCAATAGCGCAATCCGTCACGATGGTGAGATCACCAATAACCAATTCGGCACGCACCGCTTCTTGAACAGCTTCCGCTGCCGCGATTGCGGAATCAACACTGGGAATGTCACGCAAAAGTATCGATAGCTCGTCGCCACCTAAGCGGGCAACCGTGGCACTCTTGGGCACCACAGCACGAACCCGCTCCGCCACACCTCGAATTAATGCATCCCCGGTTTCGTGACCGAGCGCCGAATTTATGTCTTTGAATCGGTTGAGATCAAGCGTGAGAACTGCCCCACAGGTAGCAACCGAAATTGTGGTGGTGACCGCGGTTCCCGCTTCGCCCACGGTGGTGCTGAGGCTCGTCATTTCAGCGGTGAACGCATCGATGCGTTGGTGAAGCGCGCCGCGGTTTGGTAAGCCGGTGAGGGCATCGGTTGATGCGGCACGGGCTCGCTCTGCGGCCTCGGAACGAACCTGATCATCAAGACGCTGACCTTGCAAAACCAGAGCAGCGTGATCGGCCATCGTCGCAAACAGATCGGCGTCGTTGACACCAAACTGGCCAAATCCCGCCCGACGATCCCGCACAGTCAACATACCAATGCATTCACCGTTGTGTACCAGCGGCGCGGCCATAACACTACGTGCACCGAGCACTTGGGCATAAGCCTGGGCTTCGGCAGGGCCACGACCCGCAAGGGCGCGAACTACTCGACCCGACGTCATCACTGCAGACCACAACCAGTCGCCCACCGATGGAACCTTCTGCGTGCCTTCAGGATTCATCAGCCCAGCTACGGTAAGTGGAGCCCCGGCACTTCCCGAGGTTTCACTAATCGCTAGCCCGTCAACCTCCAACAAAACCTGGGAATGTTCGGCGCGCATAACTTGTCGTGTTCGCTCCGCAATATCGGTAAGCGTGGTGGATCGCTCCGAAGACTTGGTAAAGCCCGCGGTAAAATCCTGGAGAAGCCGCACCCGCTGCAAACGATCCCGCACCAACACATAGGACCGGTAGACCAGTAGCGGCACCATGACCACGGCCGTCACGAGCAGCACCGCGGCTCGGCTTTGGGTGGCCACCATCACACCCACAATGCCGAATGAGGTCATCGAGATTGAACCAAGCATGGTGAGCACAATCGAACCCACTGCGGCACGGGCCGAAATATCGGCACCGCTCAGCCAGATCAGTCCGATTTCCAAAACCGATCGAACAAAGCGCACACCCAACACCACGGTGGCCAGCAAAATCCAGGTACGGGTTCGAACGATCTGCCATTCGTCGACACGAGCCACAAACACGGCAATGACGGCGATCACTTCGGCCACGCCAAACACAATCGTGTTCACGTGTTGGGCGATCGGCGCCCGACGATCAGACACCGCACCGATGATCGAGCCAAGAATCGAAGCCAACACAACCTTGGAGGGTTGCTCAGTGAACATGCCAACGATCAGCGGAACTTCAACGGCCCGAAACAGTTGCGAGGAGGCACCGATCTGCTCCACGATTCGCAACCGGGTAGCCAAGGCAAAACCAGCGATCAGCACAGCAAGTGGCAGGCCAAGACCCGAATCGGGAACAAAGTGCCCTCGGACTTGCGTGGCAAACACTACGGCCGAGACAACAATGATGCACGAGAGACCCAAAAATGAACGAACGTTCAGTGCGCCCCGCTGTTGGAGCGGCGCGTTGGTTTTTTGCGCGGTTGGTACTGGCGGCCTCATGCCCCTACATCATGACCCACGCCGCCCTCGGTTAGCGGTTTTCCCTGCTTAACGACCGCTTTGTGTGGTCAAATGGTACTCATTTCTTCCATTCTGGAGTGTTTTGGGCGCTCCGCCCGTTCATTTCCACCTCCTCGCCAATGAGTGTTCACCAAACAAGCGACGCAATTGGTGAAGAATTAGTCCCTCATGTTTCGCCAACTGTCCGTTTCGATCTTGGCTCTCACCACCTTCGCAAGCGTGATGAGTCAACCAGCGCAGAGCGCTACCAACACCAAGAAATCCAGCGACCGAGTTTCCGCGGCCTCCACCGTGAAAACCAAAACGACGCTTCCGGCGAACCCGACGGGTTCCGATGAGGCTGGACCTGGAACTGGAACTGGGGGTGGATCTGGGGGTGGATCTGGGGGTGCATCAGGTGGCGCGGGAGGCTCCGAAGTGGCCAAGGCTGACCCATCTGACGCTTCTGACCCAATGAACGCTTCTGACCCAATGAACGCGTTTCAGATTCCAAAAAACACCCGCCAAATCGTCGTCGGCATCACCGACACCTGGACAAGCAACAAGGCCAAGTTGCGGCGCTACACCCGAAAAGCCGGGGGTTGGAGCGCAGTTGATACTGAATCGTTTCCCGCAGTCCTTGGGCCCAAAGGCTTGGTCTGGGGACGGGGACTCAACCCAGTTCCTGCCAAGGCAATTTCAGCGGCTGGCGGATCAGGAGCCAAGCGTCTCAAACGAGAAGGCGACAAACGTTCACCAGCGGGTGTGTTCACCTTTGGAAAGGCTTACGGTTACGAGCAAATCTGGGCGGCCCGAACCAAAATGGAATACGTCACCGTTACCCCCGCCGATTTGTTGATTGAAGACTCGTCTTCGGAGTTCTACAACACGCAGATTCGCCTTGATCGCCCGGCCTCAAGCGAGTGGGAACTTAGCCAGCAGATGGAGCAAACCGATCCCTCCCACCGCCTGGAGATTGTCGTCGGCCACAACACTCCAAAGCCGGTCCCCGGTGCCGGAAGCGCCATTTTGATTCACATCTGGCGGCAAAACGGCAAGCAATTCACGACGGGCTGCACCGCGATTGCCGATGCCAACATTGAAACGATGTTGCGTTGGCTCGACCCAACGGCCCACCCGCTGTATGTCCTGCTCCCCCGTTCGGAGTACCTGGCACGCCAAAAAGCCTGGGGTTTACCCACACTTGGCGAGGGTTTCGGAACTGCCAGCACAACTGAAACCAACGAGTAGCTGTTCAGTAAAGGTTTCGGGCGTTACCAACAGTTTCTGCTGGAGATGACCGATGATGGGAGGGTGATTCGCCGACTCTTTCCCCGCGTACAACCCTACGCCTGGGGATCGCCCACCGCCATGACGGAACTCTTGCACATTGCCAGCACCGGCGGGCCAATGGCGGAGCTGTGGTTGGGCGATCATCCGCTGCTTCCCAGCAACGTAGGCGCTGCCCAGGATTTGACCCGCCTCAACGAGGCCGAGTCCAAGTCCGAGACCGAGTCCGAGACCAAGTCCGAGACCGAGACCGAGACCGAGACCAAGACCGGGTCCGAGTCGGCCACGGAGGTTGAGACGCTCGATCAGGTACTTTTGCGGGATCCTCAAGCGTGGTTTGACCCCGCGTCATTGCAGCGCGGCACCAATCTGAGCTTTTTGCTCAAGGTGATGGCCATTGCGGAGCCTCTCTCGCTGCAAACGCACCCCAATCTTGCCCAAGCCCAGGAAGGGTTTGCTCGTGAAGATGCACTGGGAATTAGCCGCACTGCGCCGAACCGCAACTACCGAGACGCCAACCACAAGCCGGAACTCATCTGTGCACTTACCGAAATGGATGCCCTCAGTGGGTTTCGACCGGTTCCTGAAACCCTGGCGCTGTTGAACCTGGTTGATGATCCGGCGGCGAGCATGCTTGCCACCTTGCTTGCGGCGGGTCTTGGATCTGCGATGCAGGATTGTCTGAGCGGAAAAATCTTTCCAAACGTTCAGGCCACCGAATCGTTCGCGACCGCTTCACGCAACGCTGCCCTGGCGCATCCGGAACAGGCCTTGACGTTTGGATGGTGGGCTGCGCTGTGTGATCGTCACGCTGGCGACGGGGGCGTTGCTGTAGCTGCACTTCTGCATTGCGTGCGTCTTCAACCCGGCGAAGGATTGTTTCTCGGCGCTGGCAATATGCACGCGTATCTTTCTGGTGTCGGCATCGAAATTATGGCCAATTCTGACAATGTGCTGCGCGGTGGATTGACCCCAAAGCACGTAGACGTTGAAGAGTTACTCATCGTCACGAAGGCCGAATCTGGACCCGTGCCGCTGGTTACTCCCGTCGACGTGTCGTCGCAAGTTTTTGCTGGTGAGCTTGCTGGTCCCAACGTTGTTTCACCCGGCACTGGTGCAAACGGCACTGGTGCAAACGGCACTCGTGCGCCGAGCGAGCCTGGCGGCTGGCTTGGTGAGCGGTGGCCCGTTCCCGTAGAGGATTTTCAACTGGTGCGAATCAGCGGAAATTCGATCGAACCCCGCGCCATACTGATCAAAACGCGACCGTTGATTGCTTTGTGCACACAGGGCGCGGTAAGCCTTACCCAGGGAGTTGAGAGCCTGAACTTGGGGCTGGGTGAATCGGCTGTCGTGGGGATCGCGGATGACCTGCTCGGGGTGTCCGGCAACGGCACGGTGTTCCTCGCCTCGGCCGGGTAGCGAACACCATCGAAAGCCATGCGGTGAGCTCGTGAGCGTACGGGCGACGCCTCGGGAGGCTTGGTTCTTTTTTCTTGCGTAAACATCGGTTTACGCCAAAGGAAAACTGCGTAAACGCATGTTTACGCAGTATTTTTGGCTCACCGGTTGGTCGCACCTCAACCGGCAATGACGAACTCTGACCCACCGAAGTTGAGACGAAACACCCCTTCGGTGCCCCGACCGTTTTGCTGCGGCTGTGACCCCCAAAACGAAATTGGCGAAATTGGGACCGCGTTTGCCCGAAATCGGGCAAAATAGTTGCTATCGAACCTTTTGACACGCAGAATCAGACTCCGATGACGGCCGCCAGCCCAATCGACGATCTTTTGGATCACCTGGTTCGCACCACGGCCTTGAGCCGGGATCAGGCCATGAGGATCGTTGCTGAGGTGCTGACCTACTTCGACGAATCACTGGAAACGTTCGTACGACGCC
>JAYSVF010000102.1:0-11153 GCA_043718695.1 Acidimicrobiia bacterium
CGCTCAGGGCGCAACCAAGGCAACAACCAAAACAACCAAAACCGCGGCAAAGCCCGGGGTTAATACACCCACGAAGGGTGCTGCGCCGGTGATCACCGAGGCCAACCCCTGCCCCTCAGTCAAGTCAACGCGGGTTGCGGTTATGAAAAACACCAAGATGGGAGCAACCGTAAAGATTTACGAAAAAACTGATGACTCCAAAGCGCCAATTCATACCCTTGCCATTGGCGTTGAATCCAACAACACGTTGGTGTTTTCGGTAATTGGCGATGAGCCGGGCTGGCTGAACGTCAATGTTCCGTTGCGCCCAAACGGATTGACGGGCTGGATTAAAAACACGCCTGAGGAAATTAAGACGTATGCAACACCGTTTTACGTGGTGATCCAGTTGAAACGGTATCGTCTCACGGTTTGCAACGCTGGCCGGATCATCCAGCAAGAATCGGCGGGCATCGGTATCGAATCAAGGGTTACCCCGACCGGAACATTTTACCTAGTGGATTTGATTCGTCCGAAGGGCGGACCAAATGGTGCGTATGGACCGTTTGCCTTCGGTTTGTCGGGCTTCTCGGAAACAGTTTTTTCATTTAACGGCGGTGACGGAAGGCTTGGAATACACGGCACTAATGATCCCAGTTCATTAGGAAAAGCGAAAAGTAGCGGCTGTATTCGTGTTTCGAACGCGGGTATAACCAAAATGGCCAAGTCGCTGTTCCTGGGCTCACCTGTGCGTATTGCGGTCGACTGAGCCCGTTTCGTTCGGCCCGCGTTTCTACTTCCTGGTTCGGTCTTTCCGTGTGTTTTTGCTTCGTGAACAGTGCTGGAGAGCTGCCAAGCTCCGCCTGTGAGCCTGCTTATTGTCTGATGGAGCAGGTAGGTTTGATCTCATGTTGATTGGTGCCCACGTTCGAGATCACGAGCCCCTTGCTGCAGCATTGGCGACCGGTGCTGAATGCATCCAAATCTTTTGTGGGGATCCGCAAAGTTGGAAGGCCACGAAACGCCCCGACGCTGAAGCGCTGAAGGCCAGCGGCATTCCCATTTACGTACACAGCAACTACATCGTGAATTTGGCGTCGCCCGACAACAAGATTCGCATCCCGAGTCGCAAGGTTTTGCAGGGCTGCTGTGATGCGGCAACAGAAATCGGGGCCAAAGCGGTTGTGGTGCACGGTGGGCATGTGCGCAGTATCGATGATCTCGAAGAAGGGTTTGTCCGGTGGAAGAAGGGACTTGACTCTCTCGAAACTGATATGCCAATTCTGTTAGAAAACACGGCTGGCGGCGAACATGCGATGGCTCGTCGATGGGAAATTTTGGATCGGTTGTGGTCGGTGATTGGTGACGATCCAAGAATTGGATTCTGTCTCGATACGTGCCACACCCATGCCTCAGGTGAAGATCTTGAAGCATCAGTGGATGCCGTCCTGGCCATCACCGGGCGGATCGATTTGATTCATGCCAATGGTTCGCGCGACGCCGAGGGAAGTGGGAAAGACCGGCACCAGAACTTTTCCGTTTTGGGGACCGATAATCAAGTGTCACCGCGGTTGCTCGTTGATCTCGTTCGTAAAGCCAATGCGCCGGTGATCTGCGAAACACCCGATGAGGGCCTTGCGAGCGATGTGGGTTTCCTTCAGGCCGCAGTAGCTTCAACGGAGATCTCGTGATTGGTCTGGTGGGCACGGCGTTGGCGGGATTGGTTGCTTTGGTGTTGAGTACCGCAGCGTTTTTCAAACTTGGTGACCGTAGTGGTGCCTTGAGCAACTTTGTCGCAATGGGCTTCGTGCGAGATTCGTCTTCCCGCAAAGCGACGTTGCTCTTTACGGCCGTGGTTGGCGCTGAGCTTGTCGTTGCGGTGACACTTGTTGTGATGCCGCCGGTGGGTGCTGTTTTGGGGCTTGCCTTGCTCGTGGTGTTCACGGCAGTTCTTGCCCGTACCGCCCGTACGCGACCAACGGTACGCTGTGCGTGTTTCGGCTCGGCATCACAGCGACCAATTGGTCTGTCTACCTTTGTGCGCAATGCGTTGTTGACGCTTGCTTTACTTCCCGCCATTGCACAGTTCGGTTCCGATCAAACTTGGTGGCCTCGCTGGGAACTCGGCTCGGTATTTGTTGGGCTTGGCGCAGCACTCGTTGGGCTACTGGTCATTCAGGTGACCATGCTGCTGGAAGATTCACGGGCTATGCCCCTGTCTGTTCCATCGCCATCGCCATCGCCATCAACTTCGACTTCAGCTTCAGCTTCAGCTTCAGCTTCTTCACCTTCAACTTCACCACTTGCCCAATCGCGGGCGTAGCTGATGAGCGGAGTCTGGCTTGTTTCATACGTGATGCTTTGGATCCTTGTGGCGTTGTTGGTTTTTGCGGTGGTGGTCCTGCTTCGCCAAATCGGAGTGTTGCATGCGCGCTTAGCACCTATGGGTACGCATTTCGCTGGCGAAGGGCTCGAGGTTGGTGCGGTCGCGCCAAGTCTGGGTTTTGACTACGGTCGCAGCGTGCTCACTCTGATCGCCTTTACTTCGCCAAGCTGTCAGATTTGCGCGGCGCTAAAACCGTCGTTGGTGGCGTTGCGGCGTGAGTATCCGGAGTTGGTTTTGGAGTTGGTTGATTTGTCTGAATCGCCAACCACGTTTGACGCGTTCAAAGTTCGGTCGACTCCCTATGTGATGACGATCAATCGCGAAGGACTTGTGGTGGGCCGAGGTGTGGCCAACACGTTGGAGCAAATTGAGCAGCTGGTCGGGGAGTCGTTGCACTCGAATAGCGGTTCGGTAGCCCATGCGACCAAACTTGGGACGATGCTTTCGGAATCGAAACAATGATCGCTGGTTTTACCCCGGCTTCGCAATCTACGGTTTGTTTCCTCGGCAGCGCCCTCACCATAGGCACGTCCCGCGAGAAGAAGCAATGCCTGTCTGAGAGGCAGGGCTTTTGCCATGGGTAGGTTCACCCGCATGTTTAGTCGTTCCGGGGTTGATTCGTCGGCAGAAGTAGCGGCTCGTTGGTTGGCTGCCCGATCAACCCGTCGCTCATTCCTGGCTGGCGTGGCTCGCGTTGCGATGATTGGCACGGGCACCGCCGCAGTTTCAGCGATTCTGACCGATCAGGCCCAAGCTCGTGTGTGCGGTCAATCGGGAGTCTCACCAATGTGCCCAACCTATGACTGTGTTGGTCCCGATGTGGTGTTTGGCTACTGCTGGTATGCCAGTCCCGGGTGCTGCGCCAATGGGGGGCTCAAGAAGATTTGCGATTGCTGCGGAATTGGCTATAAAAACGTGCAGGGCTACTGTCCCACAGGTTCGGCGGTGTACTGCGTAGTGGAGAGTTGTCTCGAGGATCCTCGGGTGCAAAAGGTTCCGCTTGAGCGCTACGTTGTTGCCAATGCAACCGAAGCGTCGATCGCGGCGTTGATTGATCGAGCACCCGGTTCTGCTGCCACAGTCATTTTAGTACCCGGCGATGATCCACTGCTTGTGGCGGTCGCTATGCCTGTGGCCGCCGAACTTGGCGCACCACTTGTGGCGTGTGATCGCAACGCATTGCCAGTGCTCTTAGCCGATGAGTTGAAGCGAGTGGGTGTCAACAAAATCGTCACGGTGGGCCCGTTCTCACCGGAAATGTTGACTGCGCTCGCAGGATTTGGAACCGTGGAGCGAAGTAGTTCGTCGGGCGATCAGGCCGGTGTTTCGATCGAAGCAGCCCGCTGGCTTACTGAACGTACGGGTTTCCTTGAAGCGGTCTGTATCGGCGCTGGTTCCGCAGCCACGACCATCGCTCCAGTTGCCGGTGCCTATGCCGCGCAACGGCGCCGTCCGCTGCTGATTTCTGCCGATGCGGTTGGCGCATTTTTGGGTGATCGAACGGCGGGGGTCGCCTTGATCGGTAGCGAAGTTTCTGGCGCTAACGGTCGATTTGGCGGTTCGGTCGCCATTAATAGTGATGATCCTCAAGTGGTGTCGCTCACCGTTGCGAACCGAACCCTTCGTGCAATTACGGGGACGATGGGAATCACGTTTGCTGATGCGAACCAGTCGTTCTTGGCCCCACCGTTGGCTGGCGGTGCTTGCGTGGTTCTGGTGCCTCAAGCAAGTAACGATGCGCTTCGGGATTGGTTGATGGACAATCGGAAACGATTCTCCGGCGCAGTTTTGGCTCGGGCCGCAAATGCACCTACTGATGATTCCTTGGTCTACGCCTTGCAATCAGCCCTGAATGGATACGATGCCCACTTACTAAGTGGTAACGATGGTGACGGGCTTCCTGTGTATGCACAGCCGTTGGAAGAACAAGCATTGGGTGCAGTGCGCGTTACTGGGGCGCTTCCGAGCACCACGGTGAGCAAATCAGTAGTCCGATTACGCAAACCGGGCACTCCGATACCCGTTGTTGGTGTGCAGGCGCCCGCGACAGCTCCCGCTCGGGTTGCCGGGGTAAGAGCAAGTACTTCAACGCTCTTTGTGCCCAAGTCTTCACGCCCAACCATTGCAGTTCGCGGCAATCGTCAAGCTGCTTCAACGGTAACTACCGCCCTGGCAACCACTACTACCACGACCGTCTCCGCACCAGATACTTCGGGGACCACCAGCACGCCAACAACTACAACAAGTGTGGCGCGGTCCGTTAACGCTTCACCGCTCAGTCGTTCCGATCCGTAAGAACCAGGGAGTGTCTAGGTTGGCTGGGAGAACTGTCTGGCCTCGGCTGGTTTTGGTGTTGATGGTTCGATGATGACCACTGCGGTTTCGCCCTTGTTGGGGGCCCTAGCTTTTGGTGCCGCAGGTTTCGTTTCGCTTTGGTCGCCTTGAGGCCGCTCAGTGGGGGAAACCCTGGCTCCTTCAGTTCGAAGGCAGCTTCGACCTGTTCTTGCCCTGGTGTTGTTGAGCGCCGGACTAGTAGCGAACCTTCCGCTTCTGGGCCTGTCGTTTCTCATCCGACGGTTTCAACCTGATTGGGTGCTCTCTCAAGATTGGGTCGCCGCGGTGCTTTTGTTCTGCTTGTTGCTCGATTGGGTTCTGATCACGCGCGGTCGCCCGAAACCATGGGCCACCCATACACAGGTCCCCCAATGGTGGGGGCATCAGTTCGGTCCGTGGTTGGGTTCGGCACGCTATGGACTCCGGCTCGGTTTAGGACCCGCTACCATCCTCAATTCTTGGCTCTGGTGGGGAGCTTTGGTCGTGACTCTCTCGTCGCCCGGTTCAATAGCGTTGGGAGCGTTGGCATTTGTTTTTCTACGTACACTTAATACCATGGCTGTCAGTTGGGGAGTGGATTCGGGTTCCGCGATGGCTCTTCGAGCGCAACAGCTTGACCTCGTTGCCGTGAGAGTTCGTTATGTCGTGTTGGTTGTTACGGCCTTTGCTTTGTTGACCTCGCTCCTTTTTGAATAGCTGCGCAATGGTGTGAGTTTCCGGCGCTGTCATCGCTATCGCTCCGTTACCAGGTGCAGTGGATAGCAGGCTTTGAGTGACGGGTTCTGCTCATGGGACCGGCGTTTCAGCGCAGCTAGGAGACTGCTGAATACATGCGACTGGAGTAATCATTTGGCTCTGGCTTCGCAGTTCGCGACTTGTTTAGGTCGCATTATTCAGCACTCTCCTAGGGCCCAATTTGATTTGCTTCCGCTATATCGAGAAGCGTTAACTCGGAAAGGTTCCGACCGAGTAGATCTATGCCCACCCGCGGGAATCCGCGGTCATCAAATCCTCCGGGGATTGCCAAGGCAGGCAAGCCTGAGGTGGCACTCAGCCAACAGTTTGCGCTGGGTTGTCTAGCGCCAAGCGCCGCAGCGGCGAACGGCGTAGTGGGGTAGGCAAGGGCATCGAGGCGCAGTAGATCCAAGAGTTCTGTGATGAGCGCGGCGTTGCGGCGCTGCTGGTTTTTCAGGGCCTTCCACTGGAAACTTACGGGTTTCCATGATGGTGAAAGCCACGGGGCGATACTGGTTGTGGTGTCCTTTTCTTGTGCCAACCACGTTCGGAAACTCGCAATCGATGCGTTTCCCTCGCTAGCGATCAGACTTGCGTTGCTGACCCCTTTAGGAAGACTTACGGACACAAGTTCTACGTCGTTGTTCGACAAAACGCCAAGCTTTACTCGGCCGTTTGCATCACGACCGAAGGTTCCAAAGCCATTCAGAATACCGATGCGGTACGGTTTCAGCCGGGGTTTGGCCTCCTCCAGTGCAGCGGTCATTTTGGTAGCCGGGTCGAGGGGATCCGGACCGAGCATGGCCCTGAACATCAAACGCAGAATCATAGGTGTGCGTGCCATTGGGCCCACCGTGTCTTGGGAAGGGGAGAGGGGCACAATGCCATGGCGGCTCAGTAGTCCCCACGTAGGACGCAACGAGTAAATCCCGTTGTACGTCGCAGGGTAGCGCAACGAACCGCAGGTATCAGTACCCAATGCAGCATCCACCATGCCACCCGCCACGACGACCGCTGAACCACCACTTGAGCCCCCAGCTGCTCGGTCGTCGTCCCAGGCATTGGCAGTCTGGCCCCGAACCTCCGAGACCGAGCGAACCCCACGCGCAAAGGTGTCAAGGTTGGTCTTGCCGGCGATGATCACCCCGCGACCCCGTAGACGGCTAACCACGGTTGCGTCAGTCTTTGGTCGGTTCACTTGAAGGCTTTTCGAACCTGCAGTGGTAACGAATCCGTCAACGTCGATGTTGTCCTTCACCCCGATCACTAGCCCAAAAAGCGGTTCTCGCCCCGTGCTACCGGGAATGCTCGGCACGCTTAGGATCGATGTTTCGGTTGAGGCTGGCGGAGGTGTGCGATCTTGCTCCTGTGCGGTTCGAAGTGCTGCATCCCAATCAGTGCTTATCCATGCTCTGCGTGTTGGCTCCAAAAGATCGAACCGAGCCTTTAGATCCAGAACATGGGATTCAACAGGCCCAACCTGCGCCTGCAGCATGGTCTGCGCCATTACTGGCGGAGTGATCGACCCGGCTAGACCGGCTAGACCGGCAACCCCGAGTGCCCCGAACATGTACGTGTACAGACCATAACGAGATGCTCCTGTGGCACAACGTGGCGATGCGAGAACGGAAAGGAAGGACCTATTTCTCATGGACGCTGTTTCGCTTGCAAACTTCCACCATCCGCGGGACTGCTGGGCAGATCCTAAGCGCACGTACGCATTACCGCCAGGCGAACACGGGCTGTTCAAAGTGATCGACTCGTTCGCCAATTCGTCCGTCGAGGGCTACCCATCGGAATTGAAGCAATACTGCTCCCGTTGGCGCGTGAATGAGATCGCCAGACAACGGAACCTGGACGACGGGGCGGTCGCTTTCTGGGATCATGACAAAGCGAGGAGAGTCTTCGCGTTGCAACTCGGTGAGTCCAATTCGATAGGCGTGCGCCACTTCGTCAGCCGACGGGTTGAGTTCAACCACGCCACCACCCCAAACAACAACGGGGGTGATGACGTAGCCCGAACGTGTTGGGTAATCGTCGAGCAGGCCAAGGATCGATGATGAGGGCAGGTGGAGTCCAAGTTCTTCATCAAGTTCACGCAGGGCGGTTATTTCTGGGGTTTCGCCAGGATCAATGCGACCTCCAGGCAGCGCCCATTGGTGCGGGTGGTCCTTGAGCCGAGCCGATCTGCGGCACAACAGAAATGCGGCACCAGTGCCAGCGCTCGAGACCTTGCCATCGAGACCGGAAATATCCCCGGGAACGCCATCGAGCGGATTCTCGCCAGGCTCAAAGGTATCGGCGATCCCGTGAGGACCAGCTTCGCTGTGGTGGGCATCGACCACGACAATCGCCACCGCCGCATGGCGCCTGCCGTCGAGCGGATGAACAATCCGGCCTTGCTGGTTGTGGCGATCAAGATGCGTGATCATCTGGTCACGGAGCGCGTCATTGAAGTCAACCATGGCAACTTCCTAGCACGCCACCTCGGTCCATCCCAGCCCGCGCCTAAATATATAGTCACTGTGACGAAATACTTTGAGAGGGGAAGAAGAGACGAAGGGTGACGCAGTTTCGGAATCGTTAGCCGTTGGGTCAGTTTTTGTCTCACCCTCGTGTGAGGATGTACGGGTGCCTCCAAAACGTCCTGCCAAGTTGAAGACCGCTATTGCCAAATTGCACGGCGTTGCTCGTGAGCGGGCGATCCACGCAGAGGATTTAGTGGTGAACCAGGATTACGCACGGGAAGCGGCCGATCTGGTGGCGTATGTGGTTTACCCGTTTGATGACGATGTCACCACCAGCCGTGAATTTGCCAAGGAAATCGGTTCGCTCTCAATGGATGTCGCGGCGCTTGCTGAGACCACTACGAGCGGTGCTGCAGTCAACGGTGCGGTCATGGCGTTGATTGCCTTTCGGGCCGCCGCTGAATCCCACAAGGAAGCCCACTACATCAAACGCTTCGAACAAGCCGTCTCCGATGCGGTGAGTACCGAAACAAAATTCGGTGCTTAAACGCACTCTCAAACCGCACCGTCAAGTGGCGACAGCCATCCAGATCAGTACCGTGCAAACCGAGAACAGCAGGACAAATCGTCCCCAACCAACTCGGGTCGTTCGCTTTTGGCAATCTTGGCAAATCGGTGGGCGCCACCTATAGCCACGGGACAAAACGCGAACCCGATGTTGGGAAGCAAGCGAATTGCAAACGCGGGCTCGTTCTTAAACGATTTGCGGCAGTTCGCGCATGCGACCTCCTCGGCACCCATTGATTTCGAGACTAGATAACCAAACGCCGCATTCCAAAGGCTCATCGATCCAGCCGAACTGCTAAACGATACTGCCAAAGCACTCCGCTTGATCCGGAACCAGTTCCTCCCAGAGGTGAGTTTGCCCTAACAAGCATTGGGCTCAAAAGAGTGAAAACCTGATTTTATATAGGAATCATTCAAGTTTGGACCAAGAAAGTCCGAATTTAAACGAGTGAAAACTTTGCGGCGCGCATCAATCCTGCTCGGAATTGGGCTGCTGGTCTGTAGCGTTGTCCTTGGACTCTTTACCGGGCGAAAGCGCGCGATCGATGTGCGAGATGCACGTCTTCGGTCAGAAGCCTTAGTTGAGACGTTAAACATCCACAGCTATTTCACTCGGTCACAGTCAATCGTGAGGATACTTGCCCAAAACCCCGACCTGGTAGAACTCGTCGACCATCCCAGCGACATCGCCCGCTCAAAAGTGTCGAAGTACCTTGCCTACTTAGAAACGTTGTATCCCGGACAGATCAGCGAAACCTGTCTGATCTTGAGTGACGGGCGCGAAGTTGCGCGGGTCACGAAAAATGTTGCCGCTGAACAACAGGAACTATCCCCAGACGAGTCAAGCGCAGTGTTCTTCGCTCCAACCTTCGCTTCGGAGTTCAATCAGGTCTACCAGTCACCCCCGTATCGTTCAGAAGATACGAAGCGTTGGGTGGTAGCCAACAGTGTTCTCGTTCCAACTCTCGACAACCAAAAGCGAGCGTTAGTCCATTTTGAGGTCACGATTGCCACAACATTCGGGGCTTCTCTCGGAGCCGGTGGTGGCCACATTCGAGTAGTGGACGACCGCGGTCAGGTGCTGATTGACTCGAAAAATCGAGCGCCGCGAGACGAGTCGACCTCTCCGCTGGGACACCATAATCAACATCAATTCGAAAAGACCATCCGTACACTTACCGGTTCAGGTGTCGTCGAACGGACCATCAATGGGGAACGAGTAGCGATCCGCGCGGTGGAGCCGATCAAAGGGAATCAGAACCGGTGGTTCGTAATCGCTTCCGCTCCGGCCAAAGTCAGTTGGGCCGTAGGCATTGGACCGGCATCGCTCCTGCTTCTCCTCGCCGCGGTTGGGGTTCTGTTTCTCGCAGGGAAATCTGAGCGATCCCACCAACACGCTCTCCGAGAAATGTCACTCACCGATGATCTGACCAAACTTGCCAACCGCGTGCTGTTCCGCGACCGGTTTGATCAAGCGGTTCGCATCGCCCGTCGTGATAAAAGGCAGGTTGCGATTCTCATGCTTGACCTTGACGAGTTCAAGTCGGTAAATGACACCCTTGGTCATCATCACGGGGACCGTTTGTTGCAGTTCGTTGCTGAACGGCTTCGTGGGGTTGTGAGAGAAATGGACACCTTGGCCCGCCTTGGTGGAGATGAGTTCGCTATCTTGATGCCCGACGTTGACGGTATTTCCGGAGCAATCGCGCTCGCTGAACGCATCAACGGTGTGTTGAACGAAAACTATTCCCTTGCTGATGTTCCCGTACATGTCGGAGCAAGTATTGGGATCTCCGTCTACCCCTCTCATGGTGAAACCATCGAGGAGTTGATGCAGCACGCTGATGTGGCTATGTATCGAGCGAAAAACACCGGCATCGAGTACGCGGTCTACTCAACTTCAGACAACGAATATTCGTCGCGCCAGTTGCAACTAATTGCTGAGCTCCGCGATGCCGTTTACGGCGAACAACTGGAATTGCACTACCAACCAAAGTTTGACCTTGTAAGCGAACGGCTTGTGGGCGTAGAGGCACTCGTTCGCTGGCGTCATCCAGAGTTTGGTCTCATTTCTCCGGTGGAATTCATTGGTGCCGCAGAACGCACTGGTTTAATACGCCAACTTACGAAATGGGTGATGAAGACCGGATTGGCTCAACTGGCCGTCTGGCTTGAACAAGGGGCGGAGATGACGCTCGCCATCAACCTTTCTCCAAGATCCCTAACCGATCAGAGTGTGTTGGATGATGTTCGTAGCGCGCTGACGGAAGCCCAGATACATGCACGGTACCTCGTTTTGGAAGTTACGGAAACATCATTTATCGCTGACCCCGAGCGCTCCGTTGAGTCGTTACGGGAATTGCAGGCCCTCGGCCTAAGCGTCTCAATTGACGACTTTGGCACGGGATATTCTTCGCTCACCTATCTACGCAATCTTCCTGTGAACGAAGTCAAAATTGATAAGAGTTTTGTGAATGGGATTACTACCAATTCCGCCGATGCATCAATCGTGGAGTCGACCATTGATCTGGCTCATGCTTTGGGTTTTGTCGTCGTAGCTGAGGGAATCGAAGACCAGGCAACGCTCGACCATTTGCAGCGGCTCGGGTGCGACACCGCACAGGGCTACCACCTCGGCCGCCCTCAACTGGCTGCCGATCTGGAGGAGATGATCGCTCTAGGCG
>JAYSVF010000103.1:0-28340 GCA_043718695.1 Acidimicrobiia bacterium
GATCTTCGTGGCAAGGTGAACTCAATGATTGAAGTCGATGAACCGACGCTACGCCGATTGCTCGATGACCTGCAGCGTGATCACTACCTCGAACGGGCGGATGCAAAGTTCTCTTTCCGTCTTGAAATCATCCGCCGAGCCTGGAAGTCAATGAGGTATCTCGATGAATAAGCCAAAAACAGTTTCCAAGCAGAGCGAGGTGGCCAAACTTCCTGCCAAGCGGAAAAGGGATTTGACAGTCTTCTCCGTTAGCCCACCTCCGGAGATGAAACCCCGCGCCAAAGTTCCCAAGGAAAAACGGGCCGCCGCAACTTCGAAGAGGCCGAGCGCTTCAACAGGGCCTGCTTCGAAAGGTCGTTCGCGGCGAAAAACAATTCCTATGCTCGCCTTCACACCGGGCAATCAAGACCCGCAGATCCTCGAAGAGCTCTTCGTGCGGCGTGAAGGATTGTTGAAGGAACTTGAACGTGATGTTGAAGAATTTGCCAACGGAGGAAGTCGACGACACCGGCTGCTCGTTGGACCACGCGGAATTGGAAAGAGCCATCTGATCGCACTTCTCAACCATCGCGTGACCACCAAGGCAATTGCCAAAAACATATCTGTGCATATGTTGCCGGAAGATCTGTACGGGATCACCCGATTCGCTGACTTGGTCGACGCGATTCTCAATCGGGACCCTCAACCTCGAAAATCCAATATGGAAGCCGAGACGGAACTTCGTGCACTTGCTGCCACCCAACCAATGCTTATCCTGGTGGAGAATCTCGATTCGGTCCTTCACGCCATCGGCACCGAAGGAGTCCATCACCTCAGGTCGGCAATCGAAGATTCCAAAATCCTCCTCATTGCGACATCACCTCTCCTGTTCGACGAAGTACAAAAGGCCAAAGCCCCACTGTTCGGATTCTTCGACACCATCCACCTTGACGAACTTTCCGTCGACGATGCCCTCGAACTCATGCGCCGAGTTGCCAAACTTCGTGAAGACGACGAACTCCTCGAATTCCTCGACACTCCCCAAGCCCGCGCCCGCGCAGCCGCAGTTCAGGCCCTTGCTGGTGGTCAGCCCCGAATTTGGATGCTCTTCACTGGCTGCCTTTCCGTTCAAGCTCTCGACGAACTCGTTCCACTCTTCATGGAATCACTCGACGATCTCACGCCGTATTACCAAAGCCGAGTGGGCAGCCTTTCGCCGCAGCTCCAACAAATCGTCATAATGTTCTGTCGTCAAGGAGGTGCCCTCTCGAACAAGGCCATTTCTGACGGAACTGGTATCGACGAGCGCCGGGTGGCGACTGCTATGAAGGAGTTGGACCGCAAGGGTTACGTTCGTAAGCCCACATCCATTCTTGAATCGGTTGGCGACGAACGCATCTCCTGGTGGGACCTCCGCGAACCCCTCATGCGCCTCAGCCTTGACGTAAAGTCCTCCCGCGGCAAACCGCTGCGCACCATCGTCGAATTCCTAAAACTCTGGCATTCACAGAATGAGCGTGGTCACCTTGCGGCTCTGACCGAAATGATGAAAACGGATGTTGTTGTTATGGACCTCTTTTCTCGGCCGTTGACATCCTGGATGACCACCCGTCAATACGTGCACCTGATGAAGATCCCGTCGGAGTGGCGAATTCTCATTGAAACAGTCCTAGGCCAAACGGCAGTTTCTTCCTCCGCGGTCGGTTCAGAACTGATCCACAAACTCGCCCTTCTGAGATTCGCGTCCCACGAGCTACAAAATGTGGCGGAGGTGGAAGGATTTGGGGCGGGTGAGGTTGTCGTAGCCGAGGGTTGAGAGGGTTACGCCTTTGCCGGTGTCCTTTACGCCTGTCCACGCTAGGGCGGGATCGAGGTAGTCGGCGCGGTTCATGAACACGGTGCCCGTATCGATCTGTGCACCCATGGTTCGCGCGGTATCAAGATCCGACGTCCAGATTGAAGCGGTGAGGCCGTAAGGTGAATCGTTCATGAGGGCAATGGCTTCGTCGTCGGAATCAACGGCCATGATGCCCAACACCGGACCAAAGGACTCCTCAGTCATCACGGCCATGGAATGGTTCACGTCAACCAGGATTTGCGGCGCGAGATACGGCGAGCCGGGGACATCGGGGGCGAATTTGGTGAGGTCCACTACTTGACGTGCGCCAGCACTAAGCGCGCTGGCAATCTGTGCACGTACTTCATCGGCAGCACGACCGCGAACCATAGGGCCAAGCGTCGTTGAAGGATCCAGCGGGTCACCGAGGACATAGCCTTCGGTCGCCGCCACCGCACCGGCCACAAACTCATCAAACACGGCGCGAGCCACGTAGACACGCTCGATACCGCAGCATGACTGGCCCGAGTTAAAGAACCCGCCGTCGACGATGTTCTCAATAGCATGCTGAAGGTTCGCGTCGGCACGCACATAGGCCGGGTCTTTACCGCCAAGCTCCAACCCGACACCGGTGAACGTACCGGCAACCGCAGATTCTATTTGGCGGCCACCAGGAACAGAGCCAGTGAAATTCACCTGATTGATCACACCAGAGGAAAGCATGCTCGCCGTCTGCTCATGCGAAAGGACCAGGTTCTGAAACAACCCTCCCGGCAGACCAGCCATGTCGAAGGCTTTTTGGAACCGCTCCCCCACCAGCAACGTTTGCGACGCGTGCTTCAAGATCACGGCATTGCCGCCATGAGCGCCGGAACAATCGAGTTAACCGCCGTCAGGAACGGATAATTCCACGGGGCAACCACCAACACCAGGCCCAGTGGCACCTTGGAAATGAACCGCTCGAAACCCTCCTTGGGATCGACTGCAACATCGGCCAACGCGATTGGTGCAATGGCAATCATGTGCAAAGCACGTTCGGTGAATCCACGAATCTCACCCGCCCCGTAACGAACCGGACGACCCATCTGCCACGCCAACTCCACCGAAATCTCGTCGACCATGGTGTTCATGGCATCCACCGCCGCGCTGCAGATAGCCGCACGATCGGCAATCGAAGTACGGGCCCAAGCCTTTTGCGCCAACTTCGCCGCGGTCACCGCATTCGTCACTTGAGAATCTGTCGCCAGCACGCGCTCTGCGAAGACCGAACCATCAACCGGGGAAACGATTTGTACAACAGACACGGAGAACTCCTTAAAACGAACAGCCGACACTACCGTCGCTGCACGGCAGGTCGGCAACCGCACAGAATGGGAGCTTCAACGGCCGACCCGTATGGAGGAGATAGCGGAAACTTAGCGCGAGTCCGGTCACGAGACCCGTTGCTGACGGGCCAATAGACCGCAATCGGGGGAGAGGGCACGAGCCACATCGGATCAGGAAAGCAGAAGGCCGGACCCAAGAAGGGACCGGCCTTTTGCAATGCTGAGTGCACGAACCTGGCGGACCAGGCGAGCGGTTTACTTCAGTTCGGCGACAGCGCCAGCCTCAACGAGAGCTGAAACAGCCTTGTTGCCATCGTCCTTGGAAACCTTCTCAAGGATCTTCGAAGGAGCTGCGTCTACGAGGTCCTTGGCTTCCTTGAGACCAAGCTTGGTGAGCTCACGAACAACCTTGATAACGCCAATCTTCTGGGCGCCAGCTTCCTTGAGCATGACGTCAAATTCGTCCTGCTCTTCGGCTGCAGGAGCAGCTTCACCGGCTGGTGCTGCTGCCATCATCATGGCTGGAGCTGCTGCGGTTACGTCAAACTTCTCTTCGAAAGCCTTCTTGAGGTCAACGAGTTCGAGAACGGTCATGCCAGCGATGCTGTCGAGGATTTCTTGCACGGATGCCATATTCGTGCCTTTCTATGCGGCTAACCCATCTGGGGCTAGCAAGGAATTTGGATAAAGGGCGGCGCACATGCGCCTACAAACATCTGTGTACTTCGCAAAAACTACGTGTACGGATCAAACAAAACCCGATGAGCGCAGAGCGACACCACTCGGTGGGCCGTTGACCTCGGGGGTATTTGGGGCAGAGCCCCCGAACGAACTTATGCAGCGACGGGCTCGCCACCCTGCTTGTCGATAAGCGCCTGAACGGCGTAAGCGATGTCGCGGGGAGGTGCAGCCAAAAGGCTGGCGAACTGCGAAAGCGGGGCTGCGAACAGACCAGCAATTTCGGCAAGAACTTGCTTCTTTGGCGGCATATCGGCGAGTGCTGCGGTTTGTTTCGCATCAAGCACCTTTGAACCTAGAAGTCCGCCTTTGACGATCAACTTGGTGTTCGTCTTAGCGAATTCCTTCAGAGCTTTGGCGGCTTCAACTGCATCGCCTTTCACAAAAGCGACGGCGGTTGGGCCCTTCAGCAAATCATCGAGGCCGGTAAGCCCAATTTGCTGGGCAGCCTTTACGACGAGCGTGTTCTTGAAAACTCGGTACTCAGCGCCATTGGCGGCAAGCGTGCGACGAAGCGTGCTCATGTTGGCAACGCTCATGCCGCGGTACTCGGTGAGCAATGCAGCATCAGAACCTTGCAACAGTTCAGCAATTTCGGTCACGGTAGCGACCTTTTCTGGACGGGGATTCTCCATGTGTTTCCTCCTCTCAAATCATGTGTTGTGGCGTTTTAGGCCGGGGTATTCGAACTTGACGCAGCACCCAAAACAAAGCGCTAAATAAAAATGGCGTTCGGCATCTTTCGACGCACGAACGCCTAGCCGCGGAATTCCACGAATAGTTGCTCGCCTCGTCGGGAGACCCCTACCTAGGGTCCTTAGGTTGAACGGTCAGGCGAGATCGCTCTCAACCAACTCTCAACACCGGATGTCTTCAGCGCATTCAGTTGTGGGCACTACAAAAATCAACCGCTTCACCAATCGAACTCAGGGCGAAACGAACCGGGAAAGACTACTACACAGACCTCGGTCGATAAACCGCAAGCCCAAACCGCGTCAACAAGCTCCGGTTGGCGGCACCGCTCAAGTTGTTCGTGCGTTTGCTGGAACGGCGAAACCACACAAACTCAAGCTGAAAACTCAAACCGAAAACTCATGCAAAACCTCGCAGCTCCAGGAATTGGTCTGGAACTTGTTGGCGGCACTGCAGCGGGAAACGATTATGAGTCGCTTTTGGAGGGCAACTCGGTTTGGTCCGCTTGCGACAACGTTTCCGCTCGGGGCCCCTTTTCGACCTTGGCTGCCCTGGCCGCTTTGGCCACTTTGGCTGCGGCACGTTGACGATCCTCACGAGCCGCGGCATTCACGGCGTATCCAAACACAATTGCAGGGGCGAGCAGGATCGAACCAATGGCCATGCTCCACGTAACAATGCCCGTAGCCAAGTTGGTGGGTTTGTCAATCTTGGTGACCACAAAGGCCACGATGGCCACAAGCATGAGTGAGTACCCAATGCGCTTGGCCAGTTTCACTGCGTTGTAGATCTGCACCCTGCGGAGCAGCACGGGATCCGTTGTTCCTTCAGGCAACACAAACCGGCTCATACTTCGCTCCTCAAGAGTTCGGGGGGATCGAGCAAACTCGGAAGGCCCGATAGATCGAGGAGCTTGCCAGACGAGTCACCAGCAATACCGTCTGAATCTGTCGAACCCATCAAACCCGTCGAGCCCGTTGACCCCGTCGAGCCCATCGAACCCGTCGAATTCGTTGCCCCCGACACGGCGGCACTCACCAATCGAGCGACCTGTTCATCGGGGATGTTTTGTGCCCGCAGTGCCAATGCCAATGCATGGGTTGGGGTGACATCGTCGGGTCCGGCAACGCCACCCGTGACATCGATCAATACCTCAGGATCACCCGTAGCCCGAAGCAGATCCAACCGGGCCGACCACGCCGTTGGTCCTTCAGCAACTGGCCCAGCGGCAACTCGCCCGCCAGCAGCCAGTCCTTCAACAGCTAGTCCTTGAAGATCGAGCCCTTCAACATTGAGCACGTCAACAACCGGTCCTTCAGCCGACGGGGACTCACTCGACTCTGCACTCGCTACCAAAGCAGCGGATACCAGGTTGGAGGGGTTAAGAACACCAGAATTGGTAACCGCTGCCCGATCGAGCACAACACCCCGAACTTCGCCCTTGGATAGATGACGTCCGCGATGAACACCACGAACTCGCCGGCCCCCTCGTCGACCGGTGAGACCATTGGCGGTGACCGATGCAAGGCCGAAGGCGAACAAAAGATCACCCGGCGAAACGACGGTTTTTAGGACACGAATCGGCACCACATCGCCGAGGAACGTGAGCTGATCGGTTGGGCGTTCTGGGTGCTTGGTTGCCGTCGTTTTGGCCACATCGGTGTAGTTGGTGGCGGTGACCCCAGCGTTATACAACGCCGAAACCGAATAAGGGGTGCCGTGATTGTTGGCCAACACCACAAAGTTCGCCAATGCACCCAAAGCCACGAGCCACATTCCCGGCATATGCACGGCATTGATCACGGCAAACACCACCAGGGCACCCAAGCCAACCAGGTACAGGCCGAAACCGAGGTTGTTCCCGAGCGAACCACCGATACGGGCGCCCAGGGGATCGGCCAAAACCGTCCCGGCGAGCCAAACCAAAACCAAGGCCGAGTACCGCATGGGGATGTCAGCCAAATTGGAAAATCGGCCGCGACTAATCAAGCCCGACACGACACCAGCAAACAGAGCAAACCCAGCAAGAACCATCACCGCAAAGGGTAGTTGGAAGTGCGCCCCAAAAGTGTTTGGTCGGTTGTTCTCGGCGGCAAAGACCACCCAGCCTGACCGTCCGCTACGCTGCGCAAGGTCATTACCGACCAATCCACCAACTGAGCAATCAGAAGTTCAACGAGGAAACCCATGGCTGATGTTCGTGCAGAAATGACCGCAAACGTTTGGCAAGTGCCAGCCGAGGTTGGTCAAGTGGTGGCTGAGGGTGATGTGTTGGTGATCCTGGAATCCATGAAAATGGAAATCCCGGTCGAAGCACCCAAAGCTGGAACCGTCACCGAAGTGCGCGTCAAGCCAGAAGACACCGTGCAAGAAAACGACATTCTCGTCGTCATTGCGTAGTTTGCTGGAATCTTGGGCTTGATCGGCCGAACCTCGTAACAGCTGTGTGGTGCCAGGTTGTTGCTAAGTCCCTGGACTCCACCGCTTTATCTACCAGCGCCACATGTCTCTGACCGGTGGAGCGCAGCGCAAACGAAGGCATCAGTTCGAAACGGGTTTTTCACTTCGTCTTCGCGGTTAGAAGATTGAGTAGCCGCCGTCGATTAGGTGCACCTCGCCCGTATGCCAGCGGGTGGTAGGCGACGCGAGGTAGGTCGCAATCGGCCCGAAATCCGCCGGAGTACCCCAACGACGAAACGGCATGCGGGGCATCACGGCATTGGCAAACCGGTCATACGCGAACAGCTTTTCGGTCAAGTCGGTCTCAACCCAGCCCGGCAGGATCGCGTTGGAGGTTATGCCGTAACGGGCAAATTCGATGGCACAGGCGCGCATCATGGCAATCACTCCGCCTTTCGTTGCGGCATAGTGCTGACCTCGGGCTTGGCCTTGAATAGCGGCGAGCGAAGCCGTCACCACCAGAGCGCCTCCCCCACCTCGGGCCACCATATGCCGGGCCGCGCCACGCAGGGTATAGAAAACGCCGTCGAGGTTGACCCGCATGACTTTGTGCCATTCCTCCGAAGTCATTTCCAGGAACGACGAGCTTTTGCCACTGATTCCGGAATTGGCGAAACACGAATCGATCCGCCCAAACCGTTCCAGCGTGTCCACAAATGCCGCTTCCACCTGCGACTCTTCACCGACGTCACAAATGAAAGAATCGGCGTCGACACCAAGGGAACGGATTTGCTCGACGGCTTTGGCGTTCTTCTCAGCATTGGTTCCCCAAACCGCAATGGCCGAGCCAGATTTCGCCAACCCAGCCGCCATACCCAAGCCAATCCCGCTGTTACCGCCGGTGATGAGTGCGACTTGGCCCGTGAGGTCAAAGGGGTTCGTCGACCCTTGCGTCATTGACCCTGGGTTGATCGGCTCCGGTTTGGTGGGTTCCGGGCCTTTTCCTGCCTCTGCCGACGGGGGCCGCATCGTTTCGCTATCCGAGGCAGATTCGGTGCTGGTTCCGGGCGAAGTTGAGTTGCTCACATCACGACGGTATCTGAACTTGGTTGACCCCGCTGGCGATCAGCCCAATTGGACACCATCACGCTTGCGCTGTCCGTGTGCCCAAATACTGCCTGCGCGACCGCCTGCAGACGCACTATTTGGGCTCGCAGGCAGTATTTCGCTCACAGGCAAAGACCATTCGGTTCGGCGGCTCAGGTTTGGCGGCTCTGTGTTCGGCGGCGGTGTTTGGCGGCTGAGGTTTCGTCTCAGTGTGCGCGTTCCGGGTTGGCTCTCATTTAGGCGAGCAAGGGTCGGCTGGGGCACCTAATGTTTGCGGCGAATGGAGACGGTGCTTTCAGAACGTGACGCACCACCGTCACGAATTCGACCGCCTCTTCGGTTATGGCGTGAGGCGGTCTATGTCGGCGTGTTTTACGGCTTGTACTGGCTTGTTCGTAACAGCCAGGGTTCTAATAAGGAAGCTACCGAGCAGGCGTTTACCAATGCCAAGCGCATTATGCGGTTCGAGCAGTGGACGGGGATGTTCCATGAGGAATCCATCCAGGAAGCCTTTCTGCACGCCACATGGTTCGTAAGGTTCCTCAACGCGTATTACGGCATCGCCCATTTTCTGGTGACAATTTGGGCGCTGGTTTGGTGTTATCGCAACTGGCCTGACCGGTATCGGGTTATCCGCAACGGGTTGGCATTTATGACCGGGATTGCTCTTCTTGGCTTCTTTTCTTTTCCGCTCATGCCGCCACGATTGCTGCCTGAAAGCTATGGCTTTGTCGATACGTTGATCACCATTGGGTCGCCGTGGAACTTCGAATCGGGCCCCGTCGCCCAGGTTTCCAATCAGTTTGCTGCCATGCCTTCGCTGCATTTCGGATGGTCGGCGTGGTGTGCGGTTACGTTTTGGCCTTGGGCGCATAAGCACTGGTGGCGCAAGGTCGTGCTGGTGGGCTACCCGCTGCTGACGTTGTTTGCCATTGTGGTGACCGGCAACCATTACATCGTTGATGCCGTCGGAGGGTTCGTGGTGTTTCTGGTTGGCCTTCGGATGGGAACCGTGCTCGACCGGGTAGGCGTGATCGACATTTGGCGCAACCGTTCACGCAACACGACAACCGATTCCACCCCGCAGCAAAGCTCGAGTCACCGGGGTCAGTAAGCGCCGGAGATTTGCGTATCGTTGCTGATGAACCATCGCCGGGTGTTGCTGTTGGGCCTACCAATCGCGGTGGTGCTTTTGACCATCTTGCCAGTTTCCGCGCAAACGCCGTCGACACCCATGCCGGCCGTCAGTAGCTCAACAACCTCCACCGGCCTTGGTGCGGCTACCACCTCGATGTCCACCAAGACGACCTCGCTAGCCACAACAATGTCTCTTCCATCACCGAGTAGCTCTCCTACAACGGCTCAATCGACCACCACGACTATCAGCGCTAGTTCCTCATCCTTCACAACTGCTGTTATCAACACCACGGTTCCAATAACCAACAACACGACCACACCGCCAACAGCCCCGGCAACGACAACACCAGCTACAAGCCCGACAACGACGACAACACCAACTACACCGCCGGCTGTACAAGGCGACACGCCGAAAGAGAACTGGTCGGTTTATTTCGGCGGCGACACGTTGCTCACTCGACGCGTCGCTCGAACGGCAAATCCCTTTGCGCGCATACGACCTCCGTTAGATCAGGCTGATCTCACCATCGTGAATGTGGAAACGGCGATCGCAACCGTCGGAAAGGCAGAAGTAAAGACGTTTACCTTTCGGTCTGATCTTTCGCTTCCCAACCGGCTTGCCGCAGCCGGTGTCGACGTGGTTTCCCTCGCCAATAACCATGCAATCGACTACGGCAAACCCGCCATGTTGGAAACCATTACTCGGCTAAGGGCGGCCAAGGTAAACCCCGTCGGCGCCGGAGAAAATCTCAAGGAGGCTCTAACTCCGGTCGAGCTCACGATTGGCGGCCAGCGAGTTGCGGTCCTTGCCGCGAGTCAAATCATTCCTTCTGCATCGTGGGTTGCCGGTCGTTTTCAAGCGGGAATTGCCTCCGCTGGCAAGCATGTGATCGACCGTAATACCCAAAACTTGTTGCAAGCAGTTCGAGACGCCAAGGCCACCAACGATGTGGTCTTCGTCGTCCTCCACTGGGGCATCGAGGGCGATTTCTGCCCTTCGGGAGTGCAACGCAAACTCGGCGCCCAACTTCGAGCGGCGGGCGCAACAGCAGTTCTTGGCGCACACCCTCACGTGTTGCAGCCAGTCGTGGTCGACGAAGGTCGTGCGAATTCCGCGGCCCAAGGCAAGGGCCTCATTGCCTATTCTATGGGCAACTTCATTTGGGACCCCCGAGGTGGTGCCTCCGGTGAAACTGGCCTCCTCGAACTGAAGTTCACAGGCGCTGACCTCGCGGGACACCAATTCCATCCCCACCGCCTCGACCGCAACGGTTGGGCCTCAGCCGTCAACCCCTCGTCCGCAATCGGCAAACGCATCTCCGCGCGAACAGCAAAACCCTGCCCCGGTGCCAAAGGCTCATCGGGCTCGTAAGGAGTTCTTGGAAGTCACTTCTTACAACTTTGATCCCTATGGTGAAGCGGGATGCAGTTTCACCGGACAGCTTGCAGGGATAGAGGACTCGCGTGTGGAGGTGCATGTTTGTGTGTGGATACGCACTTGCACAACCGCACGCGAGCATGCCCAACCGCCCCGCTCGAGTAGTTCGGCACTCGTACAGGGGATGGTCTGTGGGCCTACGCTAAGGGAAGGCGATCGCCTGCGTTAAGAGGTGTCGTTGGGATCCGAGAGTCCGCAATGACTGCCCAGTGGGCCCCCGGGATTCCTGCGTCGGCGACCGTCGACCCTCGGAGCTACTTACTGCATTCGTTCGACGCTTAACCAGGTCGTCACCCTTGGTGGTTGATCCGTGAAGGAATAGACCCTGCGAGACTGGCTCAGGCTGAGAGACGAGTTAGGGGTTCAGCGCAATCTAAGTTGGGACGATGAGTTCTACTGTGACCAACACTGTGACGACGAAGACTGCCCCCACGGGGACACCCCGTGAACCCCGCATCCAAAATTCTGCCGCGAGCCCGATGGTTGAGCCTGATGTTTTGGCTCGGGTGTTGGCTGAAGCCTCCAAGACCGGCGGCGATTTTGCTGAGGTGTTTGCTGAAGACCGGGTGAATTCCTCCGCCGTGTTGGATGACGGACGGGTTGAGGAGCTCACTTCTGGTCGTGAGCGGGGTGCGGGCATCCGGGTCATTAGTGGCGATACGACGGGGTTTGCCCATACCGCGGACCTTTCCGAGGCTGGGCTCATGGCGGCGGCACGGGCTGCGGCAGCGGCTGCTCGGAGTGGCAAGCCGGGCGTAAATGCCGTGGCGCTGACGGATCGCAGTGTGAAGCATCCGCATGTGGTCATGATCTCGCCCATCGATATTCCCAAGAGCCGCAAAGTGGAGATGCTCCTTCGTGGCGATGCTGCAGCTCGGGCCGCGGGATCAGCGATTCGTCAGGTAACGGTTGGCTATGGCGACGCTCGTCGGCGGATTTTGGTGGCCAATACCGATGGGGTGCTGGCATCCGATGAAGTAACGCGCACCCGCTTGATGGTGCAGTGCGTGGCGCTCGGCGATACCGGCATGCAAACCGGGTACGACGTGGCCGCGAAAACCATTGGCTGGGAATTGTTCGATGAATATGACGTTGAGTATCTCGCCACCAACGCAGCACGACGTGCACTTACGAAATTGCAAGCCCGTCCGGCGCCGAGCGGCAAGGTCACCATTGTGCTCGATAAGGGTGCTGGCGGGACCATGTTCCATGAGGCATGCGGACATGGTCTTGAAGCCGATTTGGTGGCCAAGGACACCAGCGTGTTTCGCAACAAAGTTGGTCAACGAGTTGCTGCTGCTGGCGTAACGATTGTTGACGACGGATCGTATGCGCGCGAATGGGGTACCAGTGCGATCGACGATGAGGGTAACGCCACTCGTCGGAATGTGTTGATCGAGGATGGCATTCTCACTGATTACATGTGGGACCTTCGCCATGCCAAAAAAGAGTCGCATGCTCCGAGTGGAAATGGTCGGCGTCAGAGCTATCAACACTTACCAATTGTGCGAATGACCAACACGTATTTGATGGCGGGTCACGAAGATCCTGCAGGCATTGTTGCGGGTACACCCAACGGCATTTACTGCGCCAAACTCGGCGGCGGACAGGTCAACACGGCCACCGGCGATTTCGTGTTTGGCATGGTTGAGGCGTACCTAATCGAGAACGGCCAAATCACTGAACCATTGCGTGATGCCAACTTGATCGGCAATGGCCCCGAAGTACTCCAAGCCATCGACGCCATTGGTAACGATTTCGCTACCGGTGTTGGCACGTGTGGCAAAGATGGCCAAGGCGTCCCCGTGT
This sequence comes from Acidimicrobiia bacterium, assembly GCA_043718695.1. Taxonomy (GTDB): domain Bacteria; phylum Actinomycetota; class Acidimicrobiia; order Acidimicrobiales; family JANYDT01; genus JANMZO01. The sequence goes on from JAYSVF010000103.1 coordinate 12,464, forward strand.
CCGATGGCAACCCAACCCTACGCGTACAGGGCATCACGGTTGGGGGAACGGCGGCGTGATGTGTTTGGCTTGATGTCGGGGTGGTGGGTCGGCGGGACCTGTCCGAGGTCCACCCCACAAGCCTCACTTCGTTCCGGTTGCAGGGACCCCGCCTCGACCACCCACCGGCCCACCACCCCGGCACGATTGCTCTTCGAGGCTCGTTCCTCAAACCGCTCTTGGGATTGGAAAACCTTCGGTGAGTGGACCTACCGGCGGTGCTTTGTGGGCGAAAAGTGGATTCAGCGTTGAGGGCTTGAAAGTCAAGAGCTTGAAGGTGAAGGGCTGAAGGTCAAAGATTTCAAGGGCAAGAAGTGAATGACATGAAGATGATTGTTGGTATAAACGTAGGTGAACTGAGGAGTTTTAATGGCTGAGTTGTTGGAATTGGCGAAGCGGGTTGTTGGGTGGGCTGCGAGTGGTGAGGAGGTCGAGGCGTATGTTGCGCATTCGAAGGACACTGAAGTTGAGGTGTATCAAGGTGGAATTGAAACGCTTTCGAGCGCCGAGACTGATGGTGTTGGTATTCGGGTGGTGTTGCCTGGGCCTGATGGGGCGCGGCAGGGGTTTGCTTATACGGGGTCGCTTGATGAGGCTTCGATGCGGGCGACGTTGGAAGAGGCCCGCGATAATGCTTCGTTTGGTACCCCAGATCCGTTTCTTGGGTTGTGCACACCTGATGGGGTAGCCGCTGTCGATTTGGATCTGTGGCGCGATGCTATGGACGCTTACCCAACGGCCGACAAGATCGAATTGGCCATGGAACTGGAACGCCAAGTACGAGCAGGGGATGCACGCATCCGTTCGCTGCGAAGTGCTTCGTATGGCGACGGCTCCCTCGAAGTGGGCATTGCGTCGACGGCTGGTGTTGAGGCTTGGTATCGCCGTTCCGGATGCTCACTCGTTGCCTACGCCATTGCTGGAACTGAGGACGATACACAGACCGGTTTCGGGTACTCCGTCGGTCGAGAACCCAGCGATTTGGATGTCGCCCTTGCCGCAACGATGGCCGTTGAACGCGCCACTCGCATGCTCGGTTCCTCTAAGCCCGCATCACGCAAAACCACCATTGTTTTGGACCCGTATGTGACGGCCACGTTGATTGGGATTCTTGGCGGCACGCTTAATGGTGAGGCGGTTTTGAAGGGCCGTTCGCTGTTCGCCAATCGTGTCGGCGAATCCGTTGCCGTCGCCGGTCTTACCTTGGTCGACGATGCCACCAATCCCCTTGCCTACGGCGCCACACCGTTCGATGCTGAAGGTCTCGCCACCCGCAGAATTCCTCTGATTGCCGACGGGGTTTTGCAAGGCTACGTTCACAACTCAGTCTCTGCCCGCCGAGCCGGAGAAGGTGCCGTTTCCACTGGTTCTGCCGTTCGCGGCGGTTTCAAATCCACTCCAGGAATTGGTTGCCGTGCGTTGTCTCTGAATCCAGGATTGTTAAGCGCGCAGGAGATCATGACCCAAGTTGGCGACGGAGTTCTGATTCAATCCATCAGCGGTGTTCACTCTGGAGTCAACACCATTTCGGGTGACTTCTCCGTCGGCGCAGAGGGCCTAGAAATCAGCGGAGGAGCGATCGGCGCTCCCATTCGCGAATTCACCATCGCCTCCACCATCCAACGCATGCTGAACGAAATCGTGGCCATCGGCTCCGACCTCGAATACCTCCCCGGAGGAGCCACCGGCCTCACCCTAGCCATCGACGGCATCTCCCTCTCCGGCTCCTAAGTAAGAAGGGTCGCTAAACCTGTGCGGCCACGGGTTTCAGGATGATCTCCACCTCAAGCGCGCTAGCCAAAGCAGTTACCGTCGCCAACGTAGGGTTAGCGCTTGCTGAAGAGAACAAACGCCGCACTGCTTCAGGCGGAAGTCCTGCACGACGAGCAAGTTCTGCTTTCGTGATTCCCTGAAGCTCTCTTTGTTCTTCAAGCGCCCGCACTACTTGGTCGATCGCCCGGATTCGTTTCGAACTTTCTTCGTAAGCCGCCCGGTACTCCGGATTCTTCATACGCTCAGCGAAGTACCTCTCGGCGCCTGTTCGTGGTTCGGACTTCATAGCTCTACCGTAACACAAACGTTACGCATGCAGTGAAGATCACCCGAACGAAACGGCAGAGGGTAAGGCTTGTTCGCCCAAACGGCAACTTCATAACGGTGGGTTCAAACGTGCCGGTAGGGTTTGGATAATGGAAGTGACCGAAACAATTGAGGCGTCGAGAAGAGGTGAGTGGCGGGCTTGGCTGGCGGCGAACGGTTCGGTGAAAACGGAAATTTGGTTGGTTTCGCCGAAGAAAGGCAAGCCGTTTACCTACGTGGAATCGGTGCTCGAAGCGTTGTGTTTTGGGTGGATTGATGGCATCGCGAAGAGCTTAGATTCTGAACGAACTGCGCAGCGGTTTACCCCGCGCCGCCCGAATGGGAACTGGACGGAACTCAACAAGGAACGATCACGCCAACTCATTGCCGATGGCCTCATGACTCCGGCCGGTCTGGCGGTGATGCCTGACTTAACCATCACCGATTTGGTTGTTGCTGCCGATATCCGTAAAGCACTCAACGCCGAGACGGGCGCGTGGAAAAACTTTGAAGCGTTTCCCGATCTCTACAAACGAATCCGCATTGCCCATATCGAAGAAGCCCGAAAACAGCCAGCGGAATTTCAACGACGCGTCGACAAGTTCGTCTCCCAAACAGCCCTGAACAACATGTTCGGTGGAGCCGAGGCGACCCAGGTATGAGCATCGACGACCAAAAACAACAGGCTCGCAACGTAGCCCGCTCAAATCGGAAGTCCATACCTGATCGATCTCGGCTAAACAATTCGATATGCAGACATACTATCGATTCGACGATGTGGTCACAATCCACCTGTGTACTTACCTACTTTGCCGTCGGTTCTGAGGTTGACCTCAGCGGACTTTTCAATTCATCTGAAGGTAGGCATGCAGATGATCTGGTGAAGCAAAGCCCATCGGTTGAAAGGCGGGGGCCAAAGACTTTTGGAGCGCCCATTGTGGAAGGCGAGAACATGCGTTTTGGCCATGTCCGCATCAAAGAAGATGGAAGCCCGCAGACGACACTGGGCCCCTATGGTTTGCGTGAACCCGATGGGCCGCCGATAACGGTGAGCGAGGTGGGTCTGGTACTTGTCCCGCTGTTGGCCTACGACACCAGCGGCAATCGGCTTGGCTCAGGGAAGGGCTTCTACGACCGATTCTTTGCCGCCAACCCCGAACTTGGCGAGCACGCCGTGATTATGGGTGTCGCCTATTCCGCTCAGTGTGTTGACGCCCTCCCAACCGAACCGCACGACTATCCCCTTGATGCCGTCGTAACCGAACTTGGCATCACTACTTGGCGCTCGCTCAAACGATCCGGCCAATGAAAACACGGCCAGGTGAAAACACCGCCAGTGATCTACCGCCAGTGATCTACCGCCAGTGAAACTCGGTCGATGCAGCCAGAACCGATGAAACCAAACCCTATAGAGCCAGAATCTACGGAGCCAGAACCCCAGCGCTCGGGGACCAGGATTCGGTCAATGATCGACTGGGCATTCAAAAGTCGGGTGACCGGGCGGCTGGTCGTTGCACAGTTTCCCAACCTGTCACTTGGTCTGTACTTGCTGACGAAAGCCATCGATTGGGCACTGTCCCGCAGCGATACAGATTCAACCGTGAACCGAGGATCAGCGGTAACGATCGTTCGATGGTTGGGGGTGATCTTGCTGACCTGGTGGGCGCTCGACGAACTCATCCGCGGCGTCAACCCGTGGCGACGACTCCTTGGGTTGCTTGGGCTTGGGTCCGTCGTTGGTTCGGTACTCAAGCTCGTTGCGTGACCGCGCGTTGCGGCTCGTTGCACGATCTTTGCCCAGCTCACTCACTTCGATCACGGTGCGTCCCCACCCAAGGTCTCACCCAAGGTCTCACTCAGGGTCTCGGCTAAGGGTCCGACAAGAGGCACCAAGGGGCCTCAAACACCCGTCGAAGACCAATCGCTTCGAAGTAACGGCCGGAGCACTGGTACCGTCTTTTCCACCTTCCCGGTTTGTTTGGTCTGGAGCAGAGGCTGTGTTCCCGGCCAGGCTCACCCAAGCTGACCCACGCGCACCCCTCCACCCCAGGTCCCCTTTGCCGCCCACTTCTTCGCCCACCTCGCTCTCAGCGCCAGCCCACCTCAGTTCCATTGCTGCGGCTGCCGACCTGCGTATTCGCACGTTGCTTGATGCTGAGATGATCCGCTGGACTGCCGTCGACCCAGATCTAGCGGCCCCGCTGTCCTCCCTCCGAGATTTGGTGTTGGCTGGCGGAAAACGTTTGCGTCCGGCGTTTTGCCATTGGGCCTTCGTTGGGGCTGGCGGCGATCCCAGCGACAATCGCGTGGTCGATGCTGGCGCAGGGCTGGAAATGCTCCACACGTTCGCCCTCGTACATGACGACATCATGGATAACTCCCGCACCCGCCGCGGAATGGACGCCGTACACATCCAGTTTGTCGACGAGCACCGTCGCCAAGGTTGGCAATCTGAGGCGCGCCGCTTTGGTGAAGGCGTGGCGATCTTGGTGGGAGACATGGCGTTTGTGTACGCCGATCAACTCCTGGAAGGCGCCAACCCAGAGGCCATTCGGATCTTCACCGAGCTTCGAGTCGAGGTCAATATTGGTCAGTACCTCGATTTGTTGGGAACTGTCCGCGGTCACCCAACCCTCGAAACCGCCCGACGAATCTGTCAGTACAAATCGGGGAAGTACACGATTGAACGTCCGTTGCATTTGGGTGTGGCCCTTATGGGTGGCGCTGCCCTCACGCAATTCAAAGGCGCGCTTAGTGATTTTGGAATGCCCCTTGGCGAAGCGTTCCAACTCAAAGACGATTTGCTCGGCACCCTCGGTGATGATGCAGCCACCGGCAAACCCGTCGGCGACGACCTGCGAGAAGGCAAACCAACGGCACTGGTAGCACGGGCTATCGCTGCAGCATCACCAGCGCAGCTCAAGGTCCTCGACGGTATCGGCAACCCCGATTTGCACGACGATCAGATCGTGGCCATTCAACAGATTCTGGTGGATACCGGCGCTGCTGGGGAAGTTACCGCATCGATCGACGTTCTCCGTGATAAAGCCCTCGCCGCCATCGCCACCTCCGGTCTGCTCCCCGAATCAATCGCCGCCCTGAGCGAACTCGCCTACTACGTAACCGATCGCGATCACTAGTGACCTGCGCCAGAGAAAGTATGAATATCTCCGGGCCCTTTTCGTCCCTGGCTGCTTCCTCGTCGTTCTGGTTGGACAGGGCAGGCAGCGCCTCGGAGCGTCATTGCCAGGACCAAAAATTGCTCCAGACATATTCACACCTCTTCTGGCACAGGACACTAGTGACCTGATTAACACCTTGACCCGGCCTGTTGATGTGTTGCTCGGAAGCAACCCGTGTACTGGAATCTGGGCGCAGTCACTTGCGAGCCAATTCGAAACGTTGTGAGGCCGCGAGTCTGAGCGAACGAAGGCACGAACGAATCGTTCACCCCTCCTCCTACTGCTGGTGCATCGAACCGTGATGACCTGAGCCTGATGGCACGTTGCTCACCGCTGACGCAAAGCCCCGCGGAAGCGCTAGACCATAGGGGCGGGTAAGACCGTAACGGCACCCTCGGGATTACCGGAGCAGATAGCAAAGAAGGCATTACATGCGCATTGTCATTATCGGAGCGGGCCTCGGAGGGCTCTCGGCTGCTTGTCACCTGAGCGGCAAGGGTCATGAGATCACCATTGTTGAGCGGGCTGCGGTTCCTGGCGGTCGCGCTGGCCTCATCGAAGACGGCGGCTATCGCATTGATCCTGGCCCCTGTGTGCTGACGATGACTGGCATTCTGTCTGATGCCTTCACGGCTGCTGGCGCGACGATGAACGACTTGGTGAAAATTCATCCGGTTGATCCTTCGTACCGGGCGACGTTTCATGAGTCAGATGGCGGCGGCGAACTCCGTGTACGTCACGGTCGCGAGGCCATGACGGAGGAGATCCGCAACTTTGCTGGCCCAAAAGAAGCTGCGCAGTTTGGCAAGTTTGTTGACTGGTTGACCAAGCTGTATGAAGTTGAAGCGCCAGCGTTTATTGATCGCAACTTCGACAACGTGTTGGACATGGCTCGCCCGATCAAGCCTGGCTTGCAGCTGCTGTCGTTAGGTGGGTTTGCCAAGCAACACAATTTGGTGGCGAAGTACTTCAAGGATCCGCGACTGCAAAAGATCTTTACGTTCCAAGCAATGTATGCGGGCTTATCACCGTTCTCCGCTCTCGGCGCCTACGCGATCATCACCTACATGGACACGGTTGCCGGCGTGTACTTTCCCGAGGGTGGCATGCACGCCGTGTCCCGTGGTCTCGCTGCGGCTGCTACCGGAGCCGGGGTAGAGATTCGCTACAACGCCAATGTAGAACGCATCCTCCGGGCGACGGGTTCCAATGGCCCGGTGCGTGGTGTGCGGTTGTCAAATGGTGAAACGTTGCCGGCCGATGCCGTTGTGGTAAACGCCGATTTGCCCGTTGCGTATTCCTCGCTGTTGCCCGAGCTGGAAGTGCCGCGGGTTGTGCGCAAGGGTGAGTATTCGCCGAGTTGTGCGCTTTGGCTCGCCGGGGTTAAGGGTGCGTTGCCCACCGGAACGGAGCATCACAACATTCACTTTGGTTCCCAGTGGAAAGAAGCCTTTGATGCGCTGTTGAAGACCGGTACACGCATGCCCGATCCTTCGTTATTAGTAACCGTACCTACGTTTTCCGATCCATCGCTCGCTCCCGACGGTCGGCACATTTTGTATGTACTCGAACCAACTCCCCACTTGGGTGGCACGATCAACTGGGATACCGAACGCCAGCGGATTCAAGCCGACATCGCCCGACGAGTTTCCGAGATGGGCTACCCCGCAACTTCTGACGATGTTGAGGTCGAGCACTTCCTGGATCCCAACGATTGGGAACGCCAGGGCATGGCCATGGGCACCCCGTTTGCGCTGTCACACAAGTTCTTCCAAACCGGCCCCTTCCGCCCCAAAAACACCGACAAACGTGTGCCTGGGCTGGTCTTCGTGGGTTCGTCCACCGTCCCCGGTGTAGGCGTCCCGATGGTGCTCCTCTCCGGTCGCCTCGCCGCCGAACGGGTCTCGCAGTTGTAGGCGGTCGAGGCGAATTGTCGCCCACTAACGCTGTTTTTCTCAGAGCTTGTGAGAAAAAGTGGCTTAGTGGGCGACATTTTGGTTTTGATTAGGCGGCCCGTTTGCTTGCCCGAACTCGTTCGGAAAAGATTCGCTCAACCCCAGCGATGATTTCTCTCGGCTCCCGTTCAACCATATTGTGCGTCACCACGAGCAACTGGGTTCGCTCTATGGAATGGTGATTGGCTCGCCGTCGATCCTTGTCAAAAGTATCGGCATGAAATTCGCGGCCGTCAGCCTCGATTGGGACTCCCACGGGTGAAGCAAACTCCGGCGGACGTCGAAACTGTCGAGGGGCTGCCACTACGAGATCGATTCGATTGACAATTCGACCGGAAACCCGGAGTGGAACTTGTCGAAAAACTCGGTCAAAGCCACCACGGCGAAGCTGCTGGACCGTCCTTGTTTCCAGGTAACTTTCGGTCGGCGGCTCGTCTCGCCCTCGTGCCACCAAAATGTCTCGAATCGCCGCTTCGGAAGTGTTCAGCCGAACCAGTGGCGACCCTACTTTCGAGGGGCCGACCGTGCCGGGAGGCGTCACGCCGGCAAGTCTCCGCCCGAGTGGAGCTGGCAGAAATGCCGACTCGACCGCCAGGGCATATTCGCTAAACAAGTAGCCATTTCTCAACAGAAACTCCACGCCAAGTTCGAGTGTTTCAGTAGGTGAAATGGGCCGGGAATCGTTCTCCCATCGAGGTCGAGAGCGTAGGCCAACCAACAAGTAGGAAAGTACCAGCTGGTCACACGCGATCGGATAACCGTCGACGTGGCGGACCGCTGGCTCCCAGAACTTGGTGCGGGTTGTTTCGCGGTTGCTTCGAGCACTTCTCGGAACGAGCCACACCGCTGGATCATTCGGATCGAAGCCGTCCCAGCCCAACAAACCCGCGGCTTTTGGGCCAGCAAGGACAGCATTCCGTTGAGGCGGGATTGTTGACGGACGTTCCTTGCCTTGATCCATCCCTTGACGGTATGAAATTGCGTGGCCTCTGGGGAGAGGCCAACTCGACAGTTCGACCATTTCGACAGTGCGGTCAAATCGAAATGTCGCCCACTAACGCCGTTTTTCTCAGAGCTTGTGAGAAAAAGTGGCTTAGTGGGCGACATTTGCTGATGGCCGCCGGTTAAAAAGACCCAACAATCAAAGGTGCAGGACTTAATCGGCAGCAGATCTGTGGGGCCCCGCCGCGGATTCCGCCAGCTAGCTGAGTTAGCTAAGTTCTTACCGGCCGATGAACCGCATTTCGCAGTTTGCGATGACGAAGCTGCTGTCGATTCGGGTGGGGTCTTGGGTTGCGAAGTGCATGGCGACAATGCCTTCGGGTTCGCCTTCACCACAGACGCGGAACCGCAACGCGCCGCCATCGGCCAGGGAGATCGAAGCGGCAGACTCAGAGACCGCTTCGAAAGGAAGGTCGAGCACTGCAGCCCAGATTGTGGCCATGGCTTTGGGGTCGCGTGCGGCGAGTTCGAGTCCACAGATTGACGACGCAACCGCAGCATTGCTGCGTGATTCCCAATTGGGTCCTGCCCAGGGCCAAGCGTCAATGTGGCCGTCCTCGATGGCGTCGATAGAAACGATGGCTCCGCCGATGTCTGCCGGATGAATATGTGTACCTACGATTCCGTGGAGTGCGCCGCTCCACACGATGCGCAATCCGAGTGCCTCGATTCGTGATCGTGCCGCTACTGGATCAGCCACTTGAAAAATCGCCATGTATCCACCACGATCTGCGGTACGAGTTAGGAAACGTCCGGCTGCCGTCGACGGGCCCGCGACCAACGGTGACACCACTTCGAAGAACGTGTTGCCAATCGGCAAAACCTCGTTGCTCAATCCAAACTCGCCAACGCCGGGATCATGGAAACCCTCCTCAAGACCAAGCTCGCTTCGCAGAGCGTGCGCGGTGGCCGCCAAATCCCACGCCGCCACAACCGCTTGGCGCAAACGAGGAAGAACCGCGGGCGTATCCGTCGACAACGAAGAGCCCGAAGGCAGGGAAGAAGTCATGTGCATTGGCTACTGCTGATTCCGTTCCGCTTGCAAATCGTGGGGACCGAGGTCGGCACACGAGTTGATGATTCATTGCTGCTGATCGCCGAAGCAGAAGTCACGATCTGTGAATTGCTGCTGATTCCGTTCTGCTTGCAAATCGCGAGGACCGAGATTGGTGCAACGAGCGAAGAAGCCCGCTCACCCGACGGTTTTCCGACAACGTGGCTCCGAGCGGATGTGGTGTTTGAAGTTGTGTCCGGCGGTTCATCTTGATGGCATGTAGACGTTGATCGATATTCATGTGGCTTCGTTACCGTCACCCCCGTCCGACCATCGGACAACAAGAGAGGGATGATCGCATGCGCAAAGTGACCATGTCCGCGCGGAACCCCATGTGGGACCGAGCACGGAAAGCAATCCGATTCACGAGTGGGGCCGCAGCCCTGACCGCCACGATTCTGGCCGGTCTACCCGGTGTGGCCTTGGCAGACCAGACTCCGCAGGTTGTGCCGTTTAGCCAAAATTGGACCGACGTCAATCTGATCACCGCCAACGATGTGTGGACCGGCGTAAGTGGCATTGAGGGTTACCTCGGCCAGAATATTACGTCTGGTACCGGGATTGATCCGCAAACGTTGTTGAGCACATCGACCCTCGCCGGCGACCTTGATGCGATCGCCAACCAAACCAATACGGCAATCACCAACGGCGGTGTGGCGGAATTCGAAATCACCGATCCCACGATTGCTCTGCAAGGTTCAGGCACTGCCGACGCCCCGTATGTTCTGCTCACCGCCAACACCTCAGGCGCTAGCAACATTGCCGTGTCTTACTCCGTCCGCGACCTTGACGCCTCCCCAGACGACGCCATCCAACCGGTTGCGCTTCAGTATCGGTTGGGCACTGCGGGCAACTTCACCAACGTGCCAGCCGGATTCGTGCCGGATGCAACTACGGGCGGTGTGGCCACACTCGTTACCCCTGTCGCCGCTGTTCTCCCTGCCGCCGCCGATAACCAAGCAGTGGTGCAGATCCGCATCATGACCACCAATGCTTTTGGTAGCGACGAGTGGGTTGGGATCGACAACATTGTTATCGGTGGAGCGGTAGCTGGAGACTCTGCCCCGTCGGTCACGGCAACAACCCCGACGAATGGTCAAAACGGCATCGGCGTTGCCGCGAATTTGGTCGTCACCTTTAGTGAGCCAGTCTCAACGGTCGGCGCGTTCTCCCTAACGTGCACGACCAGTGGCATCCATCCCGTGACCGTGACCGGTGGACCAACGAGTTGGACCCTTAATCCCGACACCGATTTCGCAGCCGGCGAATCATGCACGACAACGGTGGCCGCGGCCTTGGTGAGTGACGTCGACGTGATTGATCCGCCAGACACCATGGCGGCCGACGTGGCGTTCACCTTTTCGACCGGCGCCGCTGATCCCTGTACGGGACCGTTTACAACCATCCCGTCGATTCAGGGCAGCGGCAACACCGCAGCAATCACCGGCATCACCACCACAAAAGGTGTGGTGATTGGCGATTACGAATATCCCGGCACCGGGGCGGCTGCTGAATACCTTCGCGGATTCTTCATCCAAGATGCCACCGGCGATGCAAACCCAGCGACCTCTGATGCGATTTTCGTGTTCAACGCAAACAACAACTCCGTATCGCTCGGTGATGTGGTCGTTGTAAGTGGCACTGCTGGCGATTTTCAGGATCAAACGCAACTCAGCACGGTTACCTCGATCACGAAGTGTGGCACCGGTTCGGTTACGCCGATCGACGTGACATTGCCCGCAACGTCGGCCACGGCGTTCGAAGCGTTTGAAGGCATGCTCGTGCGGTTCCGTCAGACACTCTTCGTTACCGAACACTTTCAACTTGGCCGGTTCGGACAGGTGCTTGTGTCATCGTCGGACCGTCTACGCCAACCCACCAGCATCGTGGCACCGGGGGCTGCAGCCGTGGCGCTCCAAGCAAGCAACGATCTCAACCAGGTCATCATCGACGATGCACTGCAGAGCCAAAACCCCGACCCGATTGTGTTCGGTCGTAACGGCAGTCCACTGTCGGCCACGAATACCTTGCGCGGTGGCGATACAACAACGGATCCGATTGGCGTATTGAGCTACACGTGGGCCGGGAACGCAGCGAGCGGCAACGCGTTCCGGCTACGCCCCATCAACGCCCTCAACGATGCAGTGCAATTCGTCGAAGCCAACACCCGACCCACGGCCCCAGCTGTCGGTGGCACGCTTCGAGTTGCGGGCTTGAACCTGCTGAACTTCTTCAACACGTTCGACGGACTTCCCGATACGGTCGATAACTGCCTGTTCGGCACGACCGGTGCCGCTGCTGATTGCCGAGGCGCCGATACGCAGGCCGAGTTTGACCGTCAGTGGCCCAAAACCGTTTCCTCCATCATTGGTCTCAACGCCGATGTTGTGGGGATCAACGAAATCGAGAATGACGGCTACGGCCCCACAAGTGCGCTTGCGTTCCTGGTCGATCGGCTCAATGCAGTCACGGCACCCGGAACCTTTGCGTTCATCAACGTCGATGCGAACACCACGCAAGTTGATGCGCTTGGATCCGATGCAATCAAGGTTGGGCTGGTGTACAAGCCTGCAAAGGTAACCCCGGTGGGTACTACCGCCACGTTGAATTCTGTGGCGTTCGTCAATGCTGGCGATAGCGGTCCACGCAACCGGGCATCGTTGGCCCAAGCCTTCGAGCAGACCACCAACGGCGCACGTTTCGTGGTCAACGTCAACCATCTCAAAAGCAAGGGCAGTGCCTGCAACGCACCGGACGCAAATGATGGGCAGGGTAACTGTGCAGCTGTTCGGGCCAGTGCTGCTGCGCAACTTGGCGTGTGGCTAGCCACAGACCCCACAGGCATCAATGATCCTGACATCTTGATGGTTGGTGACTACAACTCCTACGCCAAAGAAGATGCAATAAGCGCGCTTAAGAATGCAGGGTTTACCAACCTGGCCGAATCACTCCTCGGACCAAATGCGTACTCCTACGTGTTTGACGGTCAATGGGGCTATCTCGATTACGCGTTGAGTTCCGCTTCTATGCTCACGCAAATTGCCGGTGTCGCCGAGCATCACATCAACGCCGATGAGCCGAGCGTGATCGATTACAACACCGATTTCAAAACGCTGAACTTGCAAGCCACGCTCTACGCAGCCGATCAATACCGGGCGTCAGATCACGATCCTGTTGTTGTTGGTTTGAACCTCAACAAGCCTGGAACGGCAACCCTATTGACGACGACGCCGACCGCGTTGGTTGCCGGTCAACCGTTTACTCTCACCGCATCAGTGGCGCTTGCATCAGGCACGGCGGTACCTGCAGGATCAGTCACCTTCTCCGATGGCACACCACTTGGGGCCGTTCCCGTCGACACGCTTGGAAAGGCAACCCTCGCGCAGCAACGTGGAGCCGGTTCGTACAACTACACCGGGTCCTTCACCGGCAGCGAACGATTCGGTGACAGCAATGGGGTACTCACCGTCAACGTTGCACAAGCACCATCAACCGTTACCTTAACGGCACCGGTTTCTGCCACCGTTGGGAGCACAGTCACGCTTTCTGCGGGCGTGACTTCGGCGTATCTGCGGCCCACCGGTACGGTCACGTTTTACGATGGCGCTACTCCGATAAGCGGGCCTATTACATTAATTGCTCCGGTGGCTTCACCAACTCCGGTTGATGCGGTTACGGCAACGGCCTCGTTTCCCTGGGTGGCAACTCCGGTGGGCTCGCGGTCGCTAACTGCGGTCTATAGCGGCGACACCGATGTTTTGAGCGGAACTTCTTCGGTCGCTTCACTTTCAGTTACTGAATCGGCAACGGTTTCGATTGCCGACACGAGCGTGCTCGAAGGAAACACTGGTGTCATGGCCATGACGTTCACGGTGTCGCTATCGGGCGCGTTGAGCGTTCCGATAACCCTTGGGGTAGCTTCAACACCGGGCACGGCAACTTCGCCAGCAGACTTTGCAGCACTTAGTGGCGTGGCAGCGAGTTTTGCTCCAGGTGAACTTTCGAAAACCGTTACGGTCAACATCGTTGGCGACACCGCGGTTGAGCCGAACGAAACGTTGCAAGTCACCCTGAGCGGAACACTACCTGCGGGCGTCACCATCGCTCGGGCCACCGCTACGGGAACCATCACCAACGACGATGTGGTCGTGGTTGTGGTCAAGCCGAAGTTGAAGATCAGCCAGGTTTGCACCGGAACAAACAACGCAAGGTACACAACGTTTACGTGGACGGTAAAGAATCAAGGCGTTGCTGCGGTGACCTTTGTGTGGCGAGTCAAAAATGCCAGCCCTGCGCAAACCGGAATGATCACTTTGGCCCCGGGGGCAACCTCTGCTGAGTTCAACACCAACAGATGGAGACGGGACACGATTCTCCAGGTCCTCGTCAACGGAAAAGTTGTGGACAGATTTGAGGCTGGAAAAAATCGTTCGTCCTGTCTCAAGAAGTTGCGCAACCACGGACACGACAACAACGACAATGACCGTGACGACGACGACAACGATGACGATGACAAGAACGACAAGGATGACGACAACGACTAGAACGGCGACCGGGTGACCGGGTGACCGGGGAACCGGGGAACCGGGGAACCGGGGAACCGTAAGCGTGATACTTGATCAAATCTGAAACCAAGCATCGGACCGTGTCGCTAAAGGCACGGTCCGATCGCATATGCGCACATTCCTTGCGTCGGATAGTGACGAAAAGGGCCCGGAGATATTCACACTTCTCGGGCACAGGAAACCCAAACGTCTTCACGACTTCCCTGGCAGGTTCTGCGCAGCGCCCACTTCGCAGTCCTGCAGGAAGACACAAGGAACTGCCCGCGTCACCCAACCACAATGTCGAGAAGCGGCCAGTGGACGAAAGGGGCCCGAACTTCGCGGGTCTTCGCTCTACACGGGTCAAGGACGGCTGAGTAGACCGGAATCCCACTCGATTGTGGGCTGGGAGCGAATAAGGTCTTTGGTGATGTCTTGCACCAATCCCCTTGCCCAAGTGAGAGCCTTTGGGGCGACGGCCGCGGGTAAAGCTCGCAATGTTCGGCGGGGGCCGTCTTCGAGCACGGATATTGTGCGGCTGGATGCTCGGGTGACGCTGGATGAGTCGTATGCGATTTGCCAGGAGCTCAACAAGCGGTACGGGACCACGTACTACTGGTCCACCCATTTGTTGCCGCAGATCAAACGGCACCATGTGCATGCGCTGTATGCCTTGTGTCGGTACGCCGACGACATTGTTGATGATCTTGGGTCAACGGCAACCATCGAACAACGGGCCGACGCACTGAAGACCTTTGGTGATCGTTTCTTCGAGGATCAAGCCGTAGGCCAGAGCGAACATCCAGTTCTGAAAGCCGTTGTACATACGGTTCGCAGTTTCGATATTGACCCTTCGGCAGTCCGACGGTTTTTGAACTCCATGACGATGGATCTTTCGATCGCCACCTATGAGTCCTATGCCGATCTTGAGGTGTACATGGATGGTTCGGCTGCGGTGATTGGCGAGATGATGCTGCCCATTCTCGAACCCGTCGATATCGATCTAGCCCGTCCCCATGCTCGGGATCTCGGCAATGCCTTTCAACTCACAAACTTCTTGCGCGACGTCCACGAAGATTTAGACCGCATGCGCACCTATATTCCACAAGAGGATATCCGTCGCTTCGGCGCACAACCGGCCCTCGATGCCCGTGCTACCAATGCAGAGTGGCGCGAATTGATGCGTTTTGAGATCGCCCGGTGTCGCGAACTCTACGCAAGTGCCGATTTGGGTGTCGCGATGTTGGCGCCCAGTTCGCAACGCTGCATCAAAGCGGCCCGTGATCTGTACGGCGGAATCTTGGGCAAAATCGAAGACGCCAACTACGACGTGTTCAGCACCCGAGTACGAGTCACCACCGCCCGCAAACTCGGCATGGCCGCCAAACTTCTCACCCCAGGAACCAAATGACCCCCGCAACGCCCGCGCCCACAGAATCCATTGGACGCAATTCGGCTCCCTCACCGGTTTTACGTCCAATCGATTCACTCGATTCGTTGAGCAACACCGGAGCAAGCCGAATCCGGACCGACATAACGTCGATGAGTGCGTACGCCATTCAAGACGCGACCGGCATGGTGAAGCTCGATGCCATGGAAAACCCCTATCGCCTTTCCGATGAGTTACAAGCCAAATTGGGTGCACGGCTCGGCGCGGTCGCGATAAATCGGTATCCGGGCTCCAATGCTGACTATCTCAAAACGGCCCTGCGAAACTATGCACAGATACCATCTGAGTATGGCGTCACGCTTGGCAATGGATCCGATGAGTTCATCTCACTCGTCGCCATGGCCTGCGACACGAGAGCACAAACCGGCAAGCGTGCCGTTATTCTTGCCCCGCTACCAGGATTCGTCATGTACGAGATGGCTGCATCACACCAGGGCCTGGATTTCGTCGGCGTGCCCCTCACCGAGGCTTTCGAGCTCGATGAGTCCGCCATGATCATGGCCATCAACGACCACAAACCGGCCATCACGTTCATTGCCTACCCCAACAACCCCACCGCCAATTTGTGGGAC
>JAYSVF010000104.1:0-4566 GCA_043718695.1 Acidimicrobiia bacterium
GCGCCATCATGATGCGCACGCAACCAATTACGAGCCGTTACGCACCAACGGTCACCGGGAACGAGGCCAGGAAACCGGTACTGCGGCATGGGCGTAGAAAGATCATTACCAATGCTGCGTTGATGATCAAGAAACTCCTTGCTCATGACCGCACAAAGGGTGTGAGAACCCATATCTTCGGGCCCGGTCGAACAACAACCATCACGGTAAAACCCCGTTACGGGTTCGATCCCACACATGGCGAGATCTTCACCGAACACGTTGCGATCTACCAACCGATTTGCGTACGGATCATTCGACATCCCTTAAGTATCGCCGCCTCGTTGCCCTTGACCAAACTACGGGGCGGGTGGGACGCTGCGATCGCTGACCCAGTTTCCGTGGAAACCGTAAGGAACACGTTGTGGGAGCGGCACTTCAGCGATTGGTCCCCGAGCGATATCTTGCGCATCAAGAACGATAAAGCTCGCCGATGAACAATCGTGCGCGTGCTTAAAGGCCAAGAGGTATCCGTCGTCTTCGGCGGTTGCGCCTTCACGGGCTACGAATACTGCTTCGCCTGCGCCATAGCCGGTGCCGTAATCGTAGGACCAACGTTCGCCGGTGATCATGTCGTGCTTGAGCGTCGCACCGTAGGACCCGGGTGCTATTTGACCCGAATAGCCGAAACGGTATTCCTGTCCGCCAACCTTGTGGGCGTGGCGTGGAAACTCTTGCGGGGAGGCATCAACCACGGTGACCGAGCTTCGACGTTGTGCTGGATAGAGCTCCCATCGTTCCAAACGGGGAAGGGAATCACCAAACGGCCCAAGACGATCAGTATCGAAAATTCGATCATACGTACAGATATCAATGACGACAGAACCATCGGCACGGTCATAAGCGTTCATGGGATGGAAGGCGTAGCAGAGAGGAACTTCGATCCAGATGATGTCGGCCGCGGAACCTTCTCGGGGCAGCAAACCAACTCGGGCGCCGTACTCAGGGTTCCACTTCAACGGAAAACGGTTACCACCCATCGCCAGGTTGATATCAACCGTTACGGGCAGGTCATAGATCACTGCGTACTTAGAGGTGAGTGACATGTCGTGCACCATCGACATACCCATCGGAATATCAACCGTGTGGCGCACCCGTCCATCGGTTCCTACGACCACATACTGGGTGTGATCGAACCATTTCCCCCAAGCGTACCCAACCGCGTGCATTTCACCCGTCGCAGGATCAACTTTGGGGTGGGCAGAGAATGGCCCGGGGAGCGTCCCGAAAAAGTCATTGCGAGTCACCGTGTCAAGTTCGTAGGTGAGTTCAACGGGCGCGCCACCGGCCTCAACCATTGCCCACGTTGTGCCAGCGAATCCACCGACGTTGGTGTTTGCACCGCTGGGTGAATCGTTGAAGTTGGGGCCGATGATTTGACGGCCCAATTTTGCGGCGACGGAATCGGAGCCCACATAACGGTTCCGGTACCACTTGGCTTTGCCTTCGCCCAGGGCAATACCGTGCACCATGCCATCACCCAAGAACCAGTGATAGGTATCGGGGCTTCCTTCGGCAATCGGATTCGGACCATTGCGGAGGTATCGACCGTTCAAGTCTTTGGGGAGCTCGCCGATTACCGGAAGATCTAGCGCCGTTACTTCGCTGGCAACGGGAGCAAAGTTGTTTTCCAAGTACACGTTCATATCTGAGTCCTTTGGGCAGGTCTCTCATCGAGCGACCATAACGATGTTATAGGTATAACACTGTAATAGTCTGGCGTGAATGTCAACCGAAAGTTCCCAACGTCGCGAGGAGATCCTGTCTGCCGCCCTGGACATACTGTCCACCCACGGTCATGAGGCACTCACCGTACGCCGGGTTGCTACTGCGGCACATTGCTCCACCATTGGCGTTTACACCTGGTTTGGCGGCAAAGACGGCCTCGTCGATGCCATCCTCATTGACGGATTCACCAGCTTCGGCGAAGCGCTACAAAAGGCCAAGCGCGGACGGGGACCGCTCGGCTTGCTCATGGGCCAGGGCCGTGCATACCGAGCATGGGCTTTGGCGCATCCCACGTCATACCGGGTGATGTTCATGAACGTTGTTCCCGGGCACACCCCAAGCGACGAAGCCCTCATCGCTGGGACCGCATCGTTCAACATCTTGCGTGACGAGGTGACTGCGTGCCAGCAACGGGGCGAGATTGCTTCTAAGGATCTTGATGCGGTTGCTATGACCGTTTGGGGTCTGGCCCACGGTTTGGTCTCGCTCGAAATTACCAGTGCTCACCCCAAGGAATTGGCAACCCGAAACTCGCTGCACAATCGGGCCTTCGAGATGGCCTTAGCAGCGTGCGGACACGGCCTCATGTCCCTCAAGAAGTAATCATTTCTTGACTCAGAACGGGCTCAAGTGGGCTTGTTCCCAGCGCCTCAGCCCGGAACCCGATGATCTAGTTGAACTGGGTCGTGCATTTGGCAGTAGCCCTCAGGAGATTTTGGGTGCGTCAACTCCGAGGAATTGGGTGCGAAGCTCTCGCTTAAGCACCTTGCCCGTGGCGTTCCGGGGCAGCGCTTCCACGATGGCAATGTCATTGGGGACTTTGAACTTTGCGAGCTGACTGATGCAATGGGCAACAACAGTCGCCCGGTCAATGGTCGCTCCTGGCTTTAACGCGAGGACCGCCAAGCCAACCTCACCCCATTTTTCATTCGGCACTCCAATGATCGCTACCTCGGCGACCTGGGGCAGTTGATAGAGAACGTTCTCTATCTCTGCTGGGTATACGTTTTCGCCGCCGGAGATGTACATGTCCTTCCATCGATCAACGATGTACACGAAGCCTTCATCGTCGGTTCGGGCAGCGTCGCCCGTTTTCAGCCAGCGACCCTCGAAGGCTGCGGCGGTTGCATCGGGGCGGTTCCAATATCCGGGGGTGATGTTGGGGCCCGCAACCCAGAGCTCACCGATCTCATCGGGTGCGCAGTCGGCGCCTTGTTCGTTGACGATTCGCATCTCGGTATGCAACAGCACTTTGCCGGTGGACCCGATCTTGCGGAGCGCTTCACTTGGATCCAGGAAAATACAGGCCGGGCTAGTTTCGGTCATGCCAAAGCCTTGGACCATTAGCACCCCACGGCCCGCCCAAGTCTCCATGATCGTAAGCGCGCATGGTGCTCCTCCGACACCGGCTATGCGAACCCTCGACAAGTCCGTTGTCGCGAAATCGGGATGTTGCATCATGAACTGATACGGAGCCGGCACAGCGAAGAAATGCGTGATGCCCTGCTTTGGATCACCCAGTATCCTGAGCGTCTCACCAGGATCAAAGGCACTCACGATCACCACGGTGCCCCCGGCATGGAGCACTGGGTTCGAGTAACAGTTCAAACCTCCGGTGTGAAACAGGGGTAGGACGCTGAGATGCACGGTGTCCATACCGATGCCCGAGGGAATACCTAAGTTGATGCAATTCCAGAAGTTCATACCATGGGTGATCATCGCCCCTTTCGGGTGTCCCGTTGTGCCCGATGTGTACATGATCGTGATGACATCATCGTGGGTGAGTTCCTCGCGTGTCACCGCAGTTCCATCGTGAGCCCCAATCGCTGCTTCGTAAGGATTTGTTTCGCCTTTGGAATCGATTTTCAGTAGCGCGCCAACATTGCAACGGCGCTGTAATTCAGTCGCAGTCTCGGTGAAGGTTGTGTCGTGAACGAGCAGCCCAGGCGTGCTGTCGTTGAGCATGTATTCAAGTTCGGGGACGGTGAGACGCCAGTTGAGCATCACTGCGATCGATCCGGTTCGTGCACAGGCGAACTGGATGTCGAAGAACTCAACGCCGTTGGGGGCGAGTACGGCAACTCGATCGCCACGACCAACCCCAACTGATCGAAAGTATGCAGCCATAGCGTCGGCACGTCGATCGAGGTCGGCGTAGCTAAAGGAGCGGCCGCTCGGAAGATCGCGGATGGCCTCCTTCGATGGCCGGTTAGCGGCGTGGTGAGCAAGCCAGTCATAGGCGCGGACGGATCCATGGCCAGCCGGTCGGGAAGAGCGCATGGCGGCCCGCTCGTTGGCATCGGGTACAAAATCTGGGCTGGCGTTCAAGGTCACCTGCGCATCGTATCCATTCAGCGGATTCGAATGCGAACGCGACAAGAACTGGATAAGGGGGAACTTGTCCGCCTGCTATGCGGGCCAGGCGGCCATTCTGCCCGGCAGGGTCAAGCGGCCAACAAAATTCGATGGAAAGGTCGTCGATAAGAGGACGGATAGTGAGCACCCATCCGGCTCGTCTGGCCAAATCCGCTCGAACCAGCAATACTGACGACACAAAGCTACGAGCAACGCCGTTCGGCTGCTCTTCAAAACGACAGTTGAGGTTGACTATGTGGGATTTCGAAACCGATCCAGAATTTCAGGAAAAGCTTGATTGGATCGACACGTTTTTAACCGACGAGGTCGAGCCACTCGACTTGGTATTTGGCGATCCGTACGACAAATCAGACAAACGTTCTCTTGCCGTGGTTCGGCCCCTCCAACAGAGGGTCAAAGACAAGGGACTCTGGGCTTGTCACC
>JAYSVF010000105.1:0-4560 GCA_043718695.1 Acidimicrobiia bacterium
TACGGTGAGTGAAAACGTGAACCTCACCATTGACGGGGTAAGCGTGACGGTTAACAAGAACCGTTTTAAGGCCACATTCCGGTATCCACCAATCGGCGAGGTGCGGGTGGTTGCAACAGATCTTGCCGGAGGTACGGCCACGGCCACGGTTGGGCAGGGACTTACGTTGCCGCGTAGACGTGGTGTGCTTATGCCGGCGGCGGCCTGGATCGATGAAGACCGTAGAAGTGCCATGTTCACCATGGCCGCGGAGGGCCGAATCAACACCGTTGTGCTTGATGTAAAAAATGATCGCGGCGAAGTGAGTGTATTGAACGATGTTTCGGATACGGCGAAGTTTGGATCGGCGCGCAACATTTACGATCTTGGCGCCGCAGTAACGGAGCTTCACCGTCGAGGTATTCGGGTGATCGCACGAATTGTGATGTTTCGTGATCCCATCGCTGCCGATGCCCTGTGGTCAAGCGGAGTGTACGGCGCTGTGGTGCAGCACCCGGACGGTTCGATGGTAGAAACCGCTGCTGGTGGCTACCTGAACCCAGCAAATCCATTGGCTCGTGCGTATCTCTTGAGCCTTCTTCGCTTTGCTGCAGATAAAGGCGTTGATGAGGTACTGCTCGATGGCCTACAACGTCCAACGGGGCGTCTTGATGAGTTCACGTTCGAGGGACTCAATGCGTTGGTGGACCCTGTTGTGAAAAAGCAATGTCCAAGTGCTGATCCCTACGATGCAAGTGTGCTTAGTTTTTTGCAAGATGCCGGGAAGCGGTTGCGCGGCACGCCAGCTCGTTTGGGCGCAATGATCAACGGCGATGCGGTACGCAATGGTGACCGTTATGGCCAGAATCTGTTGTGTATGCGCAGACCGGTTGACTACCTTGCCCCAACGGTCATGCCATCGGAATTCATCACTGGTTCTTTTGGTATTTATGATCCTGCTCGCCAGCCTGGTCGCGTGGTTGACGAAGCCGTCCGTAGTTTTCGTCGCAAGCTGGGAAGCGCCCAGGCTGGCCAGTTGTTCCTGGTTCCGTGGATACAGGATTATTCCAAAGGCCGAACCTATGGACCAGAACAGATCCGCCAACAAATCGCCGCGCTGGATACGTTGGGCCAACGAAGCTTTCTGATGTGGGATCCCAAGGCTACGTACACGGCCGAAGCGTTTCCGACCGATCTTGACAAGGCCAAAAGTGTTAGTGGCTCGCTTACCCCCACTATCGCTGGAGCCTCGGCGCCTCCATCAACCGTTTCGTCTAGCTATTCCAGTTCGAGCATCGCGAAATCTCCGCCGCCAGCGCCGAGCATGCCCGTACGGGAGTAGATGCCAAGTTTTTGTTGCGTGTCGGCAATATCGAGGTTGCGCATATGCAATTGGCCGATGCGGTCAAGGGGAGTGAATTCGCCTTTGCCGCTCTCCATCGACAACCGCTCCGGACGGTACGTGAAGTTATCCGAAACCGTATCGAGAATCGTGTAATCGTCACCCCTGCGCAACTGCAACGTGACCGAACCGGTAACCGCGGAACCAACCCAACGCTGCAACGGCTCACGCAACATCACTGCCTGTGGGTCAAACCAACGACCCTCGTACAACAAGCGTCCAAGCCGGCGACCCATGGTCCGGTAGTTCTCCAACGTGCCCTCGTTGTGAATTCCAGATAGTAAGCGCTCATAGGCAACATGGAACAACGCCATTCCCGGAGCCTCGTAAATGCCACGGGACTTCGCCTCGATAATGCGATTTTCGATCTGGTCACACATGCCAAGGCCATGTCGTCCGCCAATGCGATTCGCCTCTTCAACGAGGGCCACTTTGTCGTCGAAATGCACACCGTTCAAGGCAACCGGCCAGCCCTCAACGAACTCCACCTTCACCGTCTCCGCGGCAATCGCCACGGATGGATCGACGTATTTCACGCCCATGATTGGCTCAACAATGTCGATACCGTTGGCCAAAAACTCAAGGTCCTTAGCTTCATGGGTAGCGCCCCAAATGTTGGCGTCGGTTGAATAAGCCTTTTCAACCGACGAGCGATACGGCAAGTTCCGAGCCAGTAACCACTCCGACATTTCCTTGCGCCCGCCAAGCTCGTCCACAAAAAACTGATCGAGCCAAGGCTTGTAGATCCGTAACTTTGAATTCACCAACAGCCCGTATCGGTAGAACCGCTCGATGTCGTTTCCTTTGTAGGTAGACCCGTCACCCCAAATGTCGACGCCGTCTTCCTTCATGGCCCGCACCAACAACGTCCCGGTGACCGCACGCCCGAGGGGAGTGGTGTTGAAATAGGTTTTGCCCGCCGTCGTGATGTGAAACGCTCCGCACTGCAACGCAATCAACCCTTCGTGGACGAGTTGCTCCCGGCAATCCACCATCCGCGCAATCTCAGCCCCATAGGTTTTGGCCCGTGCGACCACATCATCGAGATCTGGCTCATCAGGCTGGCCCAGGTCAGCGGTATAGGTGCAAGGGATCGCACCCTTTTCCCGCATCCATGCCACCGCGGCCGACGTGTCCAAACCACCGGAGAAAGCAATCCCCACTCGTTCACCAGCAGGAAGGGACATAAGCACGTTCGACATGGGGTGCCACGCTAGCGGCCAACACCCCTCCAACCAGCGCACCTTTCCACTCATCTCATCTCATCCGGCTCACTTGCGCTTGAGTGTCTGAGCGCTTTGCGAACCGTGAGCAGGTGACCCGACTGCCGCAAGCCTTTGGATTCCGGATGTAATTCAAGACGCTCGTGGTGAGGTGTCGTCAAGTTGCGGGGGAATCGGCTTCAACAGGGTTGCCCGGGTTCTGTGGGCTGGTAACCTTTTCGGTTCCTGTTCCAATCCGTGAGCTGGAGGCCGTCGTCTGGAAATGCCAGATCCGCCGGTTGCGCCTACTGAGTTGAGAGTTTTGACTGTTATGACCGACGTAATGCAAGAAGTGACCGACGTAATGCAAGAAGTAATGACTGATTCACCGTTTGGCACCTTTGATGCTGAAGGTAATTACATTCCCCGCCAGATCACCTTCAATGACCTGCCTGGATCGTTTGAAGACGCTATCGGCGGGACCATCGTTTCGTTCGAAGATGGCGACATTGTTAAGGGTACGGTCGTCAAGATCGACCATGACGAAGTGTTGCTCGATATTGGCTTCAAGAGCGAGGGTGTAATCCCTGCTCGTGAGCTCAGCATCCGCCACGACGTTGATCCTTCGGAGATCGTGTCGTTGGGCGAAGAGATCGAAGCCCTTGTACTTACGAAGGAAGACAAAGAAGGTCGCCTTGTCCTGTCGAAGAAGCGTGCTCAGTACGAGCGTGCCTGGGGCACCATCGAGAAGGTCAAAGAAAACAACGGTGTGGTCGAAGGTCCAGTTATCGAAGTGGTCAAGGGTGGACTTATCGTCGACATTGGTCTTCGTGGCTTCCTTCCCGCTTCGCTGGTCGAGCTTCGTCGTGTCCGCGATCTGCAGCCATACGTCGGCAAGATCGTTCAGACCAAGATCATCGAACTTGATAAGAACCGCAACAACGTGGTGCTTTCCCGCAGGGCCTGGCTCGAAGAGACCCAAAAAGAACAGCGCGAAGATTTCCTCACCAACCTCAAGCCGGGCGAAGTCCGCGAAGGCGTTGTGTCGAGCGTTGTCAACTTCGGTGCCTTCGTTGACCTTGGCGGCATGGACGGCCTCGTGCACGTTTCCGAGCTCTCCTGGAAGCATGTTGATCACCCATCGTCGGTTGTTGCCGTTGGCGACAAGATCACGGTGCAGGTCCTCGAGGTTGATTACAGCCGTGAGCGCATCAGCCTCTCGTTGAAGAACACCCAGCAGGATCCATGGGCAGAGTTTGCAAGCGCTCACCGCGTTGGCGAGCTTGTGTACGGCCGGGTTACCAAGCTGGTGCCATTCGGCTCGTTCGTGCAGGTTGGCGAAGGCATCGAAGGTCTTGTACACATTTCGGAGATGGCAGGACATCACGTGGATCACCCAGAGCAAGTTGTTGCTCCGGGCGAAGAACTGTGGGTCAAGATCATCGACCTCGATCTTCAGCGTCGCCGTATCTCGCTGTCGATCAAGCAGGCTGCAGAAGGTGGCGTTGTTGCCGCTGAGTACCAGGCTGCATTCGGCGAGCACGCCTATGACCCAGAGGGCAATTACATCGGTGAGTACTCCACTGGCGAGTTCACCCCCGACAATGAGGCCCAAGCCGCTTGGTTGGCCGATTACAACGCTTCACAAGCAGCTGCTGCCGCCGAAGCCGGTACCGAGGCTCCTGCCGAAGCTGCCGTTGCCGAAGACGTAGCTGTTGAGGCACCCGCCGCCGAGTAACTCTTTGAGAACCGTTTTGGCGGTTCCATTTTGTCCATCGAAACCAGCCGTCCCCATTGTGGGGCGGCTCGTTTCGCGTCTCTTGCAGGAACGCGGAAATTGGTTGCACCGCGCATCAAACGCGGCCGGGCCGACTTCGTCACCCGGACCGACGGTGCTCTTATCCAACCGGCAAGCCGGATCGGGAGCACCTTTGTCTAATGCCGCCGGGCCGACTTCGTCACCCGAACGGGCGGTGC
>JAYSVF010000106.1:0-1977 GCA_043718695.1 Acidimicrobiia bacterium
ATTACAGGCCAACGACGAAGCGTTCCAACTTCCACGTGGGGTTGTCAGTAATGAGACGTTCCATCCGGTACTTGGATTCGAACAAGGCAACGTGGGAGCCATCAGAACGGTTGACTACACGTACACCTACCAATCCTCGTAAGTGCAAGGCAGTTTCAGCGTCGGTTCGCCGAGCCACGGAATAAGGGCTGCCCGTCATATCCACCACGGCACCAAATTCGTGCTCTAAGCGGTGCGCAAAGACTTCGAACTGGAGAGAACCAACCGCAGCCAAGATTGGGGCTTGGTCGCCAATGTCGGGATCGCGGAGAACCTGCACCACGCCTTCATCATCGAGCTGCGCTAGGCCGGAACGGAATTGCTTGTAACGGCCAGTATCGCGAGGACGAACCGTAGTGAATACTTCTGGATCAAAGGTGGGAATCGCCGGGAATTTGAGTGCGGGGCCGTCAAACAACGTGTCACCAATACGCAGATCACGGGCGTTGATAAGGCCAATGACGTCACCAGGAAATGCTTCTTCAACGGTGTCGCGATCTGATCCAAAAACCGTCGTTGCGTACTTGGTGGAAAACGGGCGACCCGTAGCCGCTCGGGTGAGGTTCATGCCCCGCTCGAACCGGCCCGATGTTATGCGTACGAAGGCAATGCGGTCGCGGTGCGAGGGGTCCATGTTGGCTTGCATCTTGAACACGAAACCGCTGCACGGTGTCTCCAACGCCCGATCCTTGCCCGCAGCATCAGTAAATGGTGAGGGGGAGGGAACCAGATCGACAACAGCGTCGAGCAACTGCCCTACGCCAAAGTTCGTAATGGCGGAGCCGGCGAAAACCGGGGTGGAGGAACCGTCGAGAAACGAGGTCATGTTGAGCGACTGACCCATTTGGTCGAGCAGTTCACAATCATCGGCCGCGGCCTGCCAGGCTTTGCCCTCGCTAGCCAACGCCTCAGATGCGGTGAGCACTTTTTCTTCGGCAATGGTGGCACCACGAGCGGTTCGGGTGAAGCGATGGAAGTTCCCCGTCCGCCGATCGATTACGCCACGAAAATCACCGGGATCGCCAACGGGCCAGGTGACCGGTGTGGGTTGCAGGATCAGTTTTTCTTCGATCTCATCAAGCAGTTCGAGGGCGCCCAAGCCAGGACGGTCCATCTTGTTGAGGAACGTAATGATGGGGAGCTCACGGGCCCGGCAGACTTCAAACAGTTTAAGAGTTTGGGCTTCGATACCTTTGGAGGAGTCAAGCACCATAATGACGGCGTCGACGGCGGTAAGAACCCGGTAGGTGTCTTCGGAGAAGTCGCGGTGCCCAGGGGTGTCGAGCAGGTTGATCACACAGTCGCGGTAACCAAATTGCAGCACGGTTGAGGTGATGGAGATCCCGCGCTTTTGTTCCATCTCCATCCAGTCGGAGGTGGCTTGACGGCCACCTTCGCGGGCGTGCACGGCGCCGGCCCGCTGCACTGCGCCGGCGTACAGCAGGAACTTTTCGGTCAGGGTGGTCTTGCCTGCGTCGGGGTGGGAAATGATGGCGAAGGTGCGGCGGCGTTGCGCTTCGGCGATGATGCTCTCGCTCATGGATCGCTCCTTCCTAGCTTGGGGTTGGGTTCCTGCAAGCAAGGCACGCAGAGTCGGTTGAAAACGTTGGTTATAAAGTTGCCCTGGAGGACGGTTTGAAGTTCGTCTGGCCAGCTTGGCGGCGATAGAGCCTACTGGCGCTTTCGGCTCGGAGCGGACGGGTGCTCAACGGCCAGCTCGTGACCTGGGTAACCAAGCTGTTGTGGAGCCGGTCAGACTGTCATGGTGCACACAACCTCGTTCCGGGTCAGATTTGGGGAGCTTGATCCCTACAACCACGTCAATCACGCTATCTATGTGGCCTGGTTTGAAGCCGGACGGGGCGAGGCGCTCGAATCTGCTGGCATGTCGTTGAGTGCCATGGCGGGGCTGGGGTTTCAGGTGGTTGTCACCGATTT
>JAYSVF010000107.1:0-11012 GCA_043718695.1 Acidimicrobiia bacterium
AGAAATCAGTGGCCTGCAGTTGGCGGATCTCGATGATGAGACCGTCGGCGAACTCCGCTCGGCCTGGCTTGAATACCTCGTGGTGTTTTTTCGTGATCAGGAACTGAACGCTGACCAGTTTTTGTCGTTTGCTCAACGAATTGGTGTGCCGGTCCCCTACCCCTTCGTGCCGGGAATCGAGGGTTATCCCGCGATCATCGAAGTGAAGAAACTGCCGCACGAGACCGTGAACTTCGGCGGCATCTGGCACTCCGACACGACCTATCTTGACCAACCACCGATGGCCACAATGCTGATTGCCCGAGAGATTCCACCCTTCGGTGGCGACACGCTGTTCGCCAATATGTACGCTGCCTTCGAAACACTGTCCCCCGCAATGCAAACACTGTTGGAACCATTGCGAGGCGTTAGTAGTTCATCGTTGGCAGATGTCAGCAAAACCCGTGAAGACCGAATCAAGGACTCCAACGGCAACGAGTCGGCCCCAAAGAGTTACGAGGCGTTGCACCCTATCGTGCGAACCCATCCCGAGACCGGCCGCAAAGCCCTGTACTGCAACGTGGCCCACACCGTTCGCTTCGATGGCATGACCGATGACGAAAGCCGTCCGCTGCTGCAGTTCTTGTTTCAGCACCAAATCAAACCCGAGCTTACGTGCCGGTTTCGATGGGAAGTTGGCTCGCTGGCCCTGTGGGACAACCGCTGCGCCATGCATAACCCGGTGAATGATTACCACGGCTACAAACGCCTCATGCACCGAATAACCCTCCAAGGCGACACACCCCGCTGAAGGCGATACAACCCGCTGAAGGCGAAATCAGAATTTGGATCGTGGAAGCCCTAACAAGTTCTCGTCGAAATCCACGCGGACGCCAATCAGGATTCTGGACTCAAATGTCTTGGCGGATCACGTCGTCGCGGGCGTTGATGATTGCGGTGAGTCGATCGTGGACTTCGTTGGTGGAATCACCGTCAGTGAAGACATAGGGGCGATTGCGTTTGATGGCATCAAGAACGTTGACGGCCACCATCGCCGCGGGAAGTTTGCCGTATGGGTTCATACCGGTTTTAACCCTTCCGGGCATCACCACGCTTTCGCCGATCGGCGCACCAAGTTCACGAAACTCTGCGCGCAGAACATCGGAAAGACCCAACACACCATGCTTTGCAACCGTATAGGGGCCAAGACGGTCCAAGGCAATCACCGAAGCCATCGAACCAACATCGACCACATGGCCTTCTTCACCAGTGGCAAGTATCCGCGGCACGAAGGCGCGAACACCGTGAATGACACCCCAAAGGTTGACGTTCACTACCTGTTGCCACTCCTCAAGACTGAGTTCCCAGCTGTAGCCACGATTCACGATTCCGCCATTATTCACCGCAACGTGCAGGGCACCAAACTGCTCGATCGTTTCAGCAGCGACTCGCTCAACCGCCTGGTGATCAGTCACGTCGACCACTACACCATGCACGTTGGCACCTACTGCTCGAAGCTCGTCGACCACTTCAGACAGCGTTGTGGCGTTGCGATCGGCGAGCTCCACACGCATGCCCTCCCCAACGAACGCTTCGCTGATAGCACGACCGATCCCACTCGCTGCACCCGTCACCACAGCTACGCGTGAATCGAGAATCCTCATGACGTAAAGGTACGTCTACTTACCAGTCCAAACAGCGGGACGCTTTTCGGCGAATGCCGTTGCACCTTCGCGTGCATCGGCGCTTGAAAACACCGGTGCCGTTACCGTGCGTACGTGGGCCGCCGTGTCTGGTCCAACTTCTTCGCGCATGAGCCGCTTCGTGGCCTGAACAGCAAGCGGACCGTTTGCAGCAATCAGCGCAGCAAGCGCCAACGTGGTGGACATCACATCGGCAGCAGGAACAACACGATTGATGAGCCCAAGCTCAAGGGCACGTGCTGCGGTAATCGGCTCACCGGTCAAACCCATCTCCAGTGCAACTTGCAACGGAATCCGAGTGGGGAGCCGAGTTCCTCCGCCAGCAGCAACCAGCCCACGCTTCACCTCAGGAATACCAAACTTCGCATGATCGGCAGCAACCACAAGATCGGCCTTCATCATGACCTCGAACCCTCCCGCCAGCGCGTGCCCGTTGACCGCAGCAAGTACTGGCTTTGGGAAGTTCGCGAGGAACGCAAGGCCTTCACCCACCGACTTCATGTCTTCTCCAGCTGCGAACGCTTTCAGATCCATGCCAGCGCAAAAGATCTTCTCACCGGCACCGGTAACCACCACAGTCCGTACTTCGGGGTTTTCTGCGGCGTCGCCCAATGCGTCGACGAGACCCTTCCCCACGGCCGGGTTCAACGAGTTACCCGCTTCGGGCCGATTGATCGTCACCACGAGGACGCCGTTGGTTAGCTCTGCGGTAACACTCATAGTCTTGTTCCTTGCTCTTCATGATTTGGAAACCACGAACCTAATAGAAGACCAAAGATTTGCGCCATCCACGAGCCTGATCCCGGATCCGGCGGTGGCGCTTAGTACTCTCGGTGCTATGACTGTTTCCTTGCCAAACCTAAACATCGAGACCACCGGAACGGGACGAACGATCGTGTTCTCCCATGGCGTTGGAAGTTCGGCGGAAGTTTGGAAACAATGGGTGCCGATCTTGTCCCCGTCGCACCGCGTGATCGTGTGGGATCAACCCGGGCATGGACTATCGGCTCCCGCCCCGCTCGAAGCTTACGGTCCAGCGCTTGGGTACGAGTCGCTCTGTCGGGTTGTGGGAGATACTTCAGACGTGATCCTGGTTGGTCACTCCCTTGGTGGCTATCTTTCTGCTCGGTTTGCCCTTGCGAATCCAACTCGCGTACGCGCCCTCGTGCTCGTGGCGACCGGGCCGGGTTTCAGAAATCCAGAAGCAATGGCGAAGTGGAATAGCGATGTCAAACGCGGAGCGGAGAAGCGAGGTCGCCCAGAATCACTCGTTGGCTTGCACGAAGACTCTTACGTGATCGACCATCTCGCCGACATTGCGTGCCCGTCTATGGTTCTCGTTGGTTCCGAAGATGCAGCGTTTGTGGGAGCGACGGACTACATCGAAAAGAAGGTCCCGGGCATTGTGCGCCACACGATTTATGGTGCCGGACACATGGTGCCCGAAACCCATGGCATCGAACTCGCAACCATGGTGAAGGACTTTCTCGACGCTCTCTGAAACTTTGCGCAAAGGCGGATCGCGCCCGAGACCCTCAACGTCCTGTCCAGTTGGGAGAACGCTTCTCCGCAAACGCTGCTCTACCCTCCGCAAAGTCGGCGCTTAGCCAGCACTCTCGAGCCAAATCCTCGGCCGCTCGTTGTTCGTCGGCCCTTCCAGCGCGAATCGCCGTCAGAACGCTTGCCTTGGCAGCACGCATCGACAACGGGGCATTCGCCGCAATCGTGTCGGCCAGCCCATCAACTCTGACTTCCAATTCGTCACGAGGCACAACCTCATTGACCAGGCCAAGAGCTAACGCGCGTTCGGCACCAATGCGCTCGCCCGTGAGCAACAAGCGCGACGCTTCACCCGAACCGATCAATGCGACAAGGCGCTCAACCGCGTCATTGGGGTAGGCGATACCGAGGCGGCCGGCAGGGATACCGAACGTCGCGTCATCGGAGGCAATTCGCAGATCGGCCTCCAGAGCTAGGGCCAAACCTCCACCGATGCAGTACCCCTGGATCATGGCAATCACAGGCATAGCAGCCGCAAACATTGATGGCCGGTTTCCGGTGGAGCGACCGCCATCAATTCCCGCGCCAAGTTCACCAATGTCAGCTCCAGACACAAAAGCTTTTGAGCCAGCACCGCGCAGAACCACAACACGAATCGCCCGATTCTCGTTGAACTCGGCCGCCCGTTGAGACAACGCCGAGAGCACGTTGGCAGAAAGTGCGTTGTGTCGCTCGGGCCGGTTCACGATCACCTGCACGACATGATCGCTGCGATGTTCCGCGAGCAACTCTGCGTTCAGCGGTTCGGCAGTTGGGGGTGTCAGTGTTGTTTTCGGATCAGGCACGAAACAACAGTAGAACCCCCGAGCCCGAAGAACGTTCGCGGAAGAAGGCGTTTTGGGTTCGAGGTTCCACCCACCACGGAAAGAATCTTCGACTCAGTTGATCAGCGCCCGCTGGGCTAAATCCAGTGCCCCACATGCGAGCAGACGGAATCGAAAATGGTAAGTGCCCAGAGGTTGCTCATTACAAGCTTACGAAGCAATGTCTTTTTTCGCGGTGATTTTGGTTGGGGTCACTCGCACCACCATCTCGGGTTCGACCGCGTTTCTACGACCGTACGCATCGGCCCGATCTGCGCCCATGTAGCGACCACCGATTCTTGTACCCCAGGCCAGCAATTCGACGGGGTCAGTCGAGGTCGTTGCGGTCCCGGCGACGGTTACAAAACTAAACGGCGGTGTTTCATCGTCCCAGCAAAGGCACACGCGATTGTCCCGGAGGATTGCTTTTCCCTTAATCGTGTCAGCAGAGGTCATGAAGACAATGTCATCACCGTCGAGGTCAACCCATACCGGGGCAACATGTGCGGAGCCATCTGCCCTCACGATTGCTAGCTTGGCCGTACGGGGCGGCATCGCCCTAACAAAGGTCTTCCACCAATCCAGCGGCGCATCGTTGTATCCCATGGCCAAACTCTACGTTGGTTCTGGTGATGCGATCGTTCAGAACAGTCTAAGAGTTAGTTGCAATCGAATTGTGAACTCGTTGTCGAAAACAAAACACGGGGTCGTTCAAACAGCGATGTAGGGCCGAATCGGTCCAAACGTTTGCAACATCTGCACCAGCTTTAGCGCCCAGCGTCGACGGACTGCATGGCGTAGGACGGACGGTTTCGCACACCGTAAATGTCCGATGTTCGCCAAGTGATTAGGCTTGGGTCGGAATCGTTTGATCGGAGCATAGGTGTCGAACACAACTCGTTTGCAATGGGAGTTTGATGGAACGTCTCGTATTCCCTTTGAGGTCTATACGAGCGACGAGTTGCACCGGGTTGAGCTCGAGCGATTCTTCTATCGTCGTCATTGGTGTTATGTAGGTCTTGAAGTCGAGAGTCCCCACAATGGCAATTTTGTTCGCACGGTTATCGTGAGCGATCCGTCATCATGGTTCGTGATCAATCGGGCGAGGTCAATGTCGTCGAAAACGATTGTGCACATAGGGGCATGCAATTCTGTCGAGAACGCAATGGCACAGCGACAGGTTTTGTCTGTCCCTATCACCAGTGGCGTTACAACCTCCAGGGTGACTTACGTGGGGTGCCGTTTCGGGCTGGGGTAAAGCATGGCGATGAAGTGCACGGCGGAATGCCCGAAGACTTTATGACGGCCGATCATGGACTCACAAAACTAAAAGTGGCACGACGAGGTGGCGTGGTGTTCGCTTCGTTCGATCACGACGTTGAGCCGCTCGAGGAGTTTCTGGGCCCGGCGATTCTGAAATACTTCGATCGATTGTTTAACGGGCGCGAGCTCACGTTGCTTGGCTACAACCGTCAGCGGATTCCGGGCAACTGGAAGTTGATGCAGGAAAATATCAAAGATCCTTATCATCCGGGGTTGCTGCATACGTGGTTCGTGACCTTTGGTTAGTGGCGGGCCGACAATGAATCACAGCTGCGCATGGATGAACACTTTCGTCATGCCGCAATGATTTCGACGCGTGGGAACGCCGGGAAGACGGGTGAGGCAACGTCGGATGTCACCAGTTTCAAGCAAGATCTCGCCCTGCACGATCCGAGCCAAATTGATGTGGTTCCCGAAGCGTGGTGGGGCGGCCCTTCGGTGGTGATGACAACGGTGTTCCCGAGCGTGATCTTCCAGCAGCAGGTCAACAGCGTGTCGACGCGGCAGATCCAGCCCAATGGCCACGGCAGCTTCGATTTCGTATGGACCCACTTTGGGTTCGCCGACGATACCGAGGAGATGACGGCACGACGTTTGCGGCAGGCGAACCTGTTCGGGCCGGCGGGCTATGTGTCGGCCGACGATGGTGAAGTCATAGAGTTTTCGCAACAGGCGTTTGAGTCGGCATCGGGCGCGAAATCAGGTTCGATGTTGGGTTCGAGCACAGGGTCGCGGTCGATTGCGGAGATGGGTGGTCGTGAGGTGGGCGACACGGAGCACATGGTTACCGAAACGCTAATTCGTGGAATGTATCGGTACTGGCGCACATGGAAGCACCGGAATGAGCCTGAACTTTGAGGATTGGTTCGCGATAACCCAGTTCTATGCGCGGTACGCCTCCGTTGTAGACGCCGCAGATTGGGACCGGTGGCCAGAGATGTTCACCGAAGATTGCGTGTACCGATTACAGCCACGCGAGAACCATGAGCGCAACCTACCGCTGGCCACATTGGCGTTCACGAGCCGAGGGATGTTGCTGGATCGGGTCTACAGCATCAAGGATTCGTTGTTCCATGACCCGTACTATCAACGTCATATCATAGGTGCACCGATTGTCCTGTCAGCGTCGGAGGGTCGGTGGGACTGCGAGACGAACTACGCAGTGTTCCGCACCAAGTTGTCTGATACGTCGACAGTGTTCAACGTGGGCCGATCCTTCGACATGATCGTGCGAACCGAAGACGGTCTGCGTTTGGCCCGTCGTGAATGCATCTATGACAGCGAGATGATCCCCAACTCGATCATCTATCCGATATGAAACGAATCTCTGTGAAAGTTTCGTCATGATAAAAGACAACGTCGAAAGTGCCTCGCATCCGATCCGGGTTATCGCTACTGACGGACCCGGCCAACCGGAGCGAACGCCGGAGTTAGAAGCCCTGTATCGAGATTTTGAGTCTGAGCTGCTGATTCCGCTGTGGACCGAAATCAGCAACCTCATGCCGAAGGCGCCGGATTCGCCAGCGGTGCCCCACGTGTGGCGTTGGGACGCGTTGCAGCGCGTCGCCGCACGGGCTGGGGAACTCGTGCCGGTTGGTCGCGGAGGTGAGCGTCGAGCAATTGTGCTCGCGAACCCGGGGCTAGCTGGCCGACCGTTTGCGACGCCGACGTTGTGGGCGGCGATTCAGTATTTGAATGCTCGCGAATCGGCGCCGGTGCATCGCCACAGTCAGCATGCGTTTCGCTTTGTTGTATCGGGGTCGGGTGTTTCGACGGTGGTAAACGGTGATGTGGTGCCAATGCGCCGCGGTGATTTTCTGCCGCAGTCGGGCTGGAACTGGCACTCGCACGTCAACGACAGCGATGAACCAATGGCTTGGATTGATGGCCTCGATATTCCACTGCAGCGTTATGTCGACTCAACCTTTTTCGAACCCGGCGTCGACGTAGAAAACAGATGTACGCGCACATACAGATCTTCCATCTTGTTCCGAAGCGCTTTGGGGTTCAGCTGGACTGCGTCCGCTTTCACAACTTGGCCACACGCCCGCCACTCCGCTCCTGGTCTATCGATGGGCAGCAACAGATGCGGCTCTAAACGCGCAGTTGGCCACCGAAGCAACGGACATGCCGGCCACCGTTTCTCCCGGGCATGCGGCCGTGCGTTATACCAACCCAACGAACGGTGGCGATGTGTTGCCCACGATTCGCGCCGAGTTTCATCGACTTGCCCCGGGTGCATCAACGGTGCCCGGACGTGAGGTGGGATCGTCGGTGTTCCAAGTGTTTGAAGGCAACGGTACCGTGCAGGTTGGTGACAGCACGTGGGATGTTGCTTCGGGGGATTTGTTTGTGGTCCCCTCCTGGAAGTTTGTGACCGCAACGGCGTCGGCGACCGGACTCGATCTGTTTCGGTTCAGCGACAGCCCTGTCCTTGAGGCGCTCCATCTTTCCAACGGACAACTTTGGGCCCAGCCCACTGATTCACGCCCCCAATGAACACAGCCCAATGAACACTGCGCAGTAGGAGAACATGGATCGGAGAGTGAAGGCATCTCCTCAGGCCACCCGAGCGCGCGAGTTGGTACACCGTTGACATGAAAGCCGATTGAAGATTCGAAGACAATGTCTTCCACCGCGGCTTCAAGGAGCTCGGCAGCACGCGCCTTAGGGAGGTCAATGATTTCGAGGGAGGCTTGAAATGATGCTGAGCCACCAAGTTGCGCGGAGCGTTATCCAAGTGTGCCGCCTCCGAAGGTGGCCGCCGGAAGATCAGTATCGCTGTGGCGCACCGTAATGCGTTCGGCCGGAATGCCAAGTTGAATGTTGGCGAATCTTGGTTCGCGCCCATAGGCCAAGATGGAGAACCAATCCCGAACAACGCTGGCGTTATCTCAGCAATTCCACCACCGCTACGGCGAAGGCATTGAAGCACCTCTTAACGTGGGCGGGCGACGCGGCCCGGGCTCCCGCTTTTCCGGACTACTCCGAATCGACTTCGGGGTAGCGAAGCGGACACGACGGCGCCAGAGCTTCTTGGGTGCGCTCGTCTACTTCTGTAAGGAAGGTGGCATGGAACCGGTTGATCGTGTTGCTCAAACCGACCGTGAAGCAGATCTCGATGACCTGTTGCTCCGTGAAATGCTCTCGTAAGCGCGCATACAGTTCATTGGTGATCGGCTCGTTCCGGGTCGAAACCTGGGCGTACTCGACAATGGCCCACGAGGCATCGTCGTAGATGGCTTCAGGACGTGATGCGTCGCCTAGGTGCGCGAGTTGTTCTTCGGACAATCCAGCCGCTCGACCGAGCAGCACGTGAGTCGGAATTCAATAGTGGCAGTCATTGGTGACACTCGCCGTGAGGTAGGCGAGTTCCCGCTGCGCGGGAGTGAGGGAGTTGTCGAAATAGACCGCAGTACCGAAGTCGACCAACGCTCGAAGTGCGTTCGGGTGGTTTGCCATCGCCCGATAGACGTTGGGGTTGACCGTTCGATTCCGGCTCCGGCTAACTGATCTCAGTACCTCAGCTGCCAACGGATCGGTGTTCGGATCGTTGGAGTCAACGAGTGGTATCCGGGTCATGTGGTGTTCCTCTCAACGCAAGTTGTTCGATCGTCGGTGTAAAGGTCGCTCGCCAATCATTCCACGAATGAGGCAGCAGTCGATGGACACGCCACCTCTGGATACCGCTCGGAACCGTCGGTAGCAACGAACTCGAATCCACCGAATTTTGCGGAAGAAGATCCTGCCCGTCGCCGCCCCAACCTTGCCGTATGACAACACCGCAGCGCTAGTCAACGATCCCTTCTACCTCTCGAAAAGCGATATGTACCCCGGTTCGACTGGCCGCACCTACTACCGCCGGTTATGTCGGTGTTTAAACAAAACTCCAACACGACACAAGAAGGCATGGCAAAGTTGCCCCGAATAGGGTGTACCAATCAGTTGAAGTCCCAGCTCTAGAAATGACGAAACGACACGTGCCCACACCCGACCAACCACAAGCAATCGTTTTGGCTGGCCCGAACGGCGCTGGAAAAACAACGGTCTCGCCACGGTTTCTCGGACCAGAAGTCGAGTTCGTCAACGCCGACTTGATCGGTGCCGATCTCCGATCGAACAACCCGAACATTGCAGGAGCCGATTTCACCGCTGGGCGAATTGTGTCAGCTCGCCTCACGGCCTTGTCCTTGGAACGAAAGAGTTTTTGTTTCGAAACCAACCTCGCCTCGAAAGGTCTCGTCGGAAGGATCGACCGCCTCTCACAAAATGGTTTCCATACTAAAGTGATTTTCGTGGCACTCCCCGATGTCGAATTGGCCCTAGCGCGCGTCGCTGCCCGGGTTCTTGCGGGCGGTCACGATGTGCCCGAAGAAACCGTTCGACGACGCTTCAACGCCGGATTGCGCTACTTCTTCGAGACCTACCGATCCCGGGTCGATTCATGGTCGCTTTGGGAAAACGCCAACGAACAACCGACCATCGTCGCCAACTCCGAAGATTCCCTCGAAACCATCTACGACCAACAACGATGGGACCACCTCAAACACCACAGCCGCTAGGCAAACGCTGAGCGGTATGAGAACATGGACGGGTGAGTGAATCGACCATGACAGTTCCGGAAACAGGAACCCAAACCGTCGACGCTAGGACACAGCGGCTGCTCGACGAGACCCTCATGATCCGCGAAGCCGTCACCCAAGCAATCGATGAGCACCGCCGACTCGGGCGCTCGATCGTTGTAGCCCGCAACGGAAAAGTCCTCTGGCTACAACCAGGCGAATACTGAACTAATTCTCGACCGCGTCCCAAAGCTCCATTTTACGGTTGGGCACGACCTTCGCCCAGAAAGCAATCAGGCACCCTTGAAAGGGTGCCTGACCTACGTTTTTACTTGGAGCGGAAGACGGGATTCGAACCCGCGACCCTCACCTTGGCAACGTGAGGACGACCGTCCAGCCAGTCCACCAGCTGCGATTACGTGTTGCCGAGTCCACGTTTTGTCCACCAAATACGCTCCAGTCCACCCAGTTCGTAGAGTGGTCTACGTACGCGCACTTACTATCC
The DNA here is from genome assembly GCA_043718695.1 of Acidimicrobiia bacterium. GTDB lineage: Bacteria > Actinomycetota > Acidimicrobiia > Acidimicrobiales > JANYDT01 > JANMZO01. Next base: position 10,436 of record JAYSVF010000107.1, read on the forward strand.
GTTTCGAGGGCGATAGCTTCTTGGGTAAATGGAAGTCGAATGGTGCTCCGCCGAACCTCTTGCCGTTGTGATGATGTCTATTCACGTAAAAAGTGTATAGTCATCATCATGACTTCTATGATCGGCATGAACCTTGTCGATGGGCTGGCAGCTGAGGGTCGCACCGATGTGTCTTCTCATGAAGTCCGCGCCCGTTTGGGACTGAGTCCTCAAGCGGCATCGAACCTGTTGACGAGGCTTGAACGTGACGGGCTCGTAGAACGGGTTCGACGTGGATTCTATTTGTTGCGGCCCCTCGGTGAGCTGGGAGTCGCTGCTGCCTCAAGCGACCGGTTGGCCGAGGCAGTCGTTCTGGCCGTTGGGGACCGTGATCACCGGATCTGTTTCCGGACCGCACTTCATGAACACGGGTTGCTCACGCGCGGGAGCCAACGGGTTCAAGTAGCAGTCACGCGTCGCCTTTTCGTTAAAACGGTAGGCGGGCGGTTACTTGAGTCAATCATTGAAAGCGAGGCGACCATTCATGTAGGTGCACAGCCTTACGGTAGAGCGATGATTTCGACGGTCGAACGAGCGC
>JAYSVF010000108.1:0-1968 GCA_043718695.1 Acidimicrobiia bacterium
AGGAACCGCACCACATCAAACCCAGTTGCCCACACGACAACGTCTACGTCATAGGCAGTACCTGCAGCCGACACCACAGCACCAGGACGGAGCTCGATCACTCGCTCGGTTTCAACCGTCACCTGGGGTTTGGCGATTGCTTTGAACCAACCGTTATCGAGCAGCATTCGTTTCCCAAACGGCGGATACGTGGGAACAACCTTGTCACGTAGATCAACGCGATCACCGAGTTCGGATTCAATGTACTTCGTGAGACCGATCCGGTGCGCTTCGTTGATGGCGTTGAGTGATCGTTCTGGGTGCGGCCATTCCGGATCTTTTTGGAGTGACGTGTACAAGCGATCGTTAAAGATCCAAGCAAGCCGCGCTCGATACCAGGCGTAGTACAGCGGCACTTCGGCAATCAGGAACCGGACGGCTTCGGGAACGTTTTGCTGAAACTTCTCAAACTCGCCAACCCACTGCGGCGAATGCTGGAACACCACCATCGATGCGACCTTGTCAACAATGGCCGGAACTACTTGCATAGCGCTTGCACCGTTTCCAATGACCGCCACTCGTTTACCGGTGAGATCAATATCGGTTGGCCAGTTCGCGGTATGAAAATTCGGTCCGCCAAAGGTTTCGGTGCCCTCGACTCGGGGAATCTTTGGTTTGTTGTATGCACCCACGGCGCTGATGACCACATTGGCGCTCAGCGCTTCGGCACCGCTAGGACCTTCGACGGCCAGCGTCCAGCATTGGGTGGTCTCGTTGTAGATCGAGGAGATAACACTGGTGTTAAATCGAACGTTTGAGCGGATGGCAAAATCATCAGCCACCTTGTTGAGGTAGGCGAGAATGTTGGCTTGCGACTCGAAGTACCGGGCCCAATCGTGAGGCGCGAAGGAAAACGAGTACAAGTGACTGGGTGTGTCCACTGCTGCGCCAGGGTAGGTGTTGGCGAGCCACACGCCACCGATGTCGCTTTGGCGTTCGATGATCGTGTAATCAATTCCCGCTTGCTGCAGGCTAATCGCGGCACATATTCCCGAGATTCCGCCACCGATGATGAGGACTTTGAATCCAGCCGGCGGATTCAAGGCAATGCCGTTCAACGCGTTTTCCGCCGACGTTGCCAACAAAGGACCCCCAGCCGCATCTTGGGACTCATCGTGCGACTCAACGTGGGACTCATCGTGTGACCCTTTATGCGCCGCAGACGATCCGAGCCTTCGGGCTTGTATGTCGGCGACATCGAGTTCGCTGCCGATCATTGGTGCATACTCGGCCGGGACCTCTTCGCCCATGGCCACACTGAGCATGGTGATGAGCAATTCGGTAGAGGGTTTCGGAATGGCTACGGGCGTTCCTGCTCGCCAGGCCAAGATCGCCGCGAGCGCGGCACTCCGCACTTCGCTTTGTACTGATTCGGGTAACCCACCCGTTTCATTGTCGCTTAAACCTCGTGCCCGCCGAGGCAGGTACGGGTGCTCTAACCATCGCAGTTCGCCGGTTAGTTGCACCAGGAGCATCAACAGGGTGGGTACGTTGGCCCATGCCATCGCTTCGCCAAATCGTGCAGCGTCGGTGGTTGATCCGCCCGATGTCGGAGGAGGAGCCAGGTCGAAGGTTGAGGGCGTTGCGTTCATGATGTGATGGGAAGCCAGTGTTTGATGGGCTGGTTCAAGTGAGTGGTTCAGTAGCTCTTGGGGAGGCCAAGAGTGTGCTGCGCAATGTGGTTCAACACCATTTCTCGGCTCAGGGGCGCGGTCTTATGCACTCGGGCCATGAACCACAAATCAGCGAGACCGTACTCAAGCGCGAAGCCATTACCGCCATGAATTTGGATGGCCTGGTCAAGCGCCCGAAGCGAGGAATCGGCTGCAGAAAACTTCGCCATGTTTGCGGTCTCCGCGGCATCTTCACCCATGTCACAAAGTTCCGCGGCGCGCATGGCCATGAGCCGAGCAGTTTGCACGTTGACGG
>JAYSVF010000109.1:0-10915 GCA_043718695.1 Acidimicrobiia bacterium
ACGTAAGTGAGCTTACGACTGGCTCCTTCCAGGAAGTGCTTGATGATGCCACCTACCAGGATAAGGCTTCGGCCAAGCGCGTAATCCTGTGCAGCGGCAAGGTTGCGTGGGATGCCTATTCGGCTCGTGATGCGCAACCTTCGGCCGTGGCCATTGTTCGGGTGGAGCAGTTGTACCCTTGGCCAGAGGCTCGTATCCGCGAAGTGCTGGCTGGTTATCCCAACGCCACCGAGATCGTGTGGATGCAGGAAGAGCCCGCAAACATGGGGGGCTGGTCCTTCGTGCAACCCCGCCTCGCCATGATCGCTGCCACCATGGGCCGCTCCCTCGCGGTCATTTCCCGCCCCGCTTCGGCCAGCCCAGCCGTGGGCAGCCACCACGCCCACGACGAAGAACTCGAAGCCCTAAAACACGCCGTAACTGCGTTCTAGCAAAACCACGAGTTTCCTCAGCCGTGTGGAACGCAGAGCGAACGTAATTGCTGCGCGATGTCCCGGATCTCCCAATGTTGCGTTCCTACGCCCGCCTCCCATGGTTGCACGGCGACTGAGATCACAAAGTCGTAGATTTTGTTGTTTGTTAAGGGTGCAAGGTCCACGCCGTTCAGGATGAGAAAGGTTGCCGTTGCCATCCATCCAAGCCTCTTGTTACCGTCGATGAGTGCATGGTTGTTGACGATCGAATGGAGTAGGGCGGCTGCTTTTGTCCAAAGGTCTGGATACGCATCTTCGCCGAATGCCGATGCTTGTGGGCGTTCAACGGCTGATCCAAGAAGTCCCATGTCTCGGACCGGCCTTGAACCGAAGAGCAGGTCGGCGAGCTCTAAGACATCCTCCAGATCGAGGTACTCGATCACTCGCCAAGTCGCCTAAGTGCTTCGGCGTGATGTTCAGCGACCCACCTGCCTGCCGCAAGAACACGCTCTCGACGGTCTTCGCGAGCGACATACGCCCGAACCGCCTGCCGGGCAGCCTCTTGCATCGAGATTCCCTCGATCGTTGCCCGTTCTTGAAGCGCGGCTTGTTCTTCATCGGTCAATCGCAATGTCATTGCCATCTACTGATGGTATCACTTTGACCCCACGGCGAACCTTCATGCCGTCCACACGTTGCCATAGAACCAACAACGAGGTCCGTTGGTTCGATGAGGGTGAGTTGTGGGGAAAACCCGATCGAAGGTAGTTCGCAGCTTTTGTCGTGAGCACTCTGATTTAGCCGAAAAACTTCGTGACTTCTTGATTAACTGACGTGGTGCTTTACTCGGCCTAGGTTGAGGGTTTCGGGCATGTGGAGTTTGAGCATTTTGCCACCGATGTCACGGGGGATGGTGTCCGGCGTGGCGAGTGAGACGCCGATCATGACGGCGAAGGCTAGGGGGACGCTCCAGGCGGCGGGTTGTGAGGCCAGGGTGTAAAACCATCCACGGGGCACGATCCCGGTGATGGTGGCGATCACTCCAGCTCCAGTGCTTCCAGCCCCAACGATAAGTCCACTTACTGCTCCGGTGACACTCAGCCGACGCCACCAAATGCCCAGCACGAGCAGCGGGCAAAACGATGAAGCGGCAATGGCGAACACCCAGGAGACCAACTGGTTGATTTCAAACGAGCGCACCTGTAACCCAGCAGCGATCGAAATGGCACCGGCGATAAAAGCCCCTTTGCGGAAGTCCCGAGTTGTACCGCCCAGGATGTCTTGCGAGATTGCACCAGCAACGGAGATCACCAACCCCGAGGCGGTGGAGAGAAAAGCCGCAAAGGCCCCGCATGCGACAAGACCGGAGAGCAACTCGGCACCCAAACCGCTAAAGATCCGGCGAGGTAGGACCAGCACGACTGAGTCGGTGGAGCCGGTTGTTAACAGATCGGGAGCAAACACCCTACCCAGCACGCCGAAGATCAGAGGAAAAAGGTAAAACGAACTAATAAGTGCAGTTACGAATAAGGTTGTTCGGCGGGAAGCCCGTCCGTTGGCGTTGGTGTAGAAACGAACCAAAATGTGGGGGAGTCCCATTGTTCCAAGGAACGATGCGATCACCAGGGCGTAGGTGGCATAGAGGGGATGCTGGCGAAACTGGCCGATGGATTCCAGCGGTGTCGACCAAGCCTTCCAATACTCGGCGGGAGCCGGGAGAAGCGTGTCCCGATGGCCAAGAAAATACGCACCCAGAATGATCCCTGGAACGGCAATGGCCACGAACTTCAGCCAGTACTGAAAGGCCTGCACGAAGGTAATTCCGCGCATTCCGCCCATTGCTACATTCACGCTCACTACGGCCCCAACAACAACCACACCAACCCAATAGGGAGTGCCAGTCAGCGTCGACAGCGTTAACCCCGCGCCTTTCATTTGCGGTAGGAGATAGAACGAGCTGATACACAAAACAAGGCCGGTTGATATGCGTCTCGCCAACAACGAATCGAGCCGACCTTCAGCAAAATCTGGGATTGTGTAAGCGCCAAAGCGCCGAAGTGGAGCAGCTACAAATAACAACAACACCACGTAGCCAGCCGTATACCCAACGGGGTACCAGAGCATGTCGACCCCGTACCGCATGATGAGCCCAGCGATACCAAGAAACGATGCGGCGGAGAGGTACTCGCCACAAATCGCCGAAGCATTCGTCATGGTGCCAACGGATCGCGAGGCAACAAAAAAGTCGCTGGTGGTTCGAGCGATCCGCATCCCCAACGCGCCAACCCCGATGGTGGCGAGAATCGCAATGGCCACCGCGACCATCGGAATTGGCCGGTCGAGACTTATTGCTGCAAGCAATCCGTGATTCATGGTTCGGGTTGCGTTTCGTTTTGGCCAAGTAGGGAAATGAACTCGTCATCGATTCGGTCAGCGGATCGGTTGTACAGCCAAGCAAGTCCTATCAGCAGCGGATACATTCCGATTCCCAAGATGAACCAGGGGAGCGAGATACCAAAGACCTTGTGTCTGCTGATTCCTGGATCAAAATAGAACAACAGAGGTAGTCCGAGAAAGAGTGCTACGAATACGGTAAGTACACGTAGTGAAAGACCAAGTTGAGATCGCATCAACGATTGCAAATACAAGTCACCGACTGGAGTGCTTTCGGTTAACTCTCGAACGCCTCCCTGGGGCGAAGATGACGATCTGCGGGGAGCCGTAACGGTTATGCGCCTTGTTTCACGGATCTCCCTTCGCAGGCGTGGCTCGTTCATTGACGGCTCGGTGCGGGGCTTAGGGAATCATTCCGGGAAGAGTTCGGACTATTCGGGTGGAAGGTCATCGAGAAGCCTCTGTTTGAGATTGCGCGCCAGTCGCCGGGAAACGGGCAGGGTGCGTCCGCCGATCGCCACCATGTATCCACGGCCGGGTTCCACGCGAACTTCATCGACGTGGCGAAGGTTCACGAGATAACCGCGATGGATCCGCACAAAACCGGCCGGCCCCCAACGCTGCTCAAGCCCCGAAATAGCTGATCGATACAAAACACTTGAGTCGGCCAAAAATAAGCGGACATAGTCACCGCTCGCCGCTACATACAAGACATCACGACGTGCAATGACGCGAATGCGGCCGCCTGACTCAACCGAGATCTTTTCGTTCTCAACCGCGACTGGCGCGGCGGTGATGGGTGAGATTGCTGGCGCGACCCCCGCAGGGGATGCCACGGCCAAGGAGTGCGCAGCTACGGAGTCAACAAACGGAACTCCAACGGCATCGAGTTTTGCCGCTGCGTTCTCGTTTCGTGGGTCTTGCGCTGAACCTTCGGTGTCAAATGACAGGCTTCGGTCGCTTTCACGATCGCTACGCAACGCAACGGCCGCACGAACCCTGCGCATGGCTTCGTTGAGCCGTTCGCGGCGCACGGGCTTCAGCAGGTAATCGGCAGCAGCGATTTCAAACGCATCAACTGCGTGCGCATCGTATGCGGTAACAAACACCACGACAGGAGATAGCCGAAACTGCTGAAGAACACGAGCTAACTCAAGGCCGTCGAGTCCAGGCATACGAACATCAAGAAACACTGCATCGAAATTGCCGATACGCACAGCTCGGAGCGCCTCGGTGGCATCAGCAACGGCAACTACCTCGCGAATTCCTGGTTGTGCTCGGAGCTCAAACACCAAATCTGCGAGCGCAGGCGCCTCATCGTCGACAGCAAGAACGCGAAGCCTGACAAGCTCGTCGGCTCCTGGGGGCTGGGGGGTTGGACTGGCGCCTACGGTATCAGCGGCATCGACTCTTGACACAACCATCATGTTACGGAAACTCCTGGCCGGTATTTTGGTACTCGTACAATTACCTTCGTGCCTGCATCGGGAGCGGTCTCAATAACCAGACCATGATCTTCGCCGTAAACCGATCGAAGCCGTTCATCAACATTACGCATTCCTACGTGCTCTCCATCGGCGGAGCGATCAGCAAGCTGGCGCCGCAGCGCTTCAGGGTCCATGCCAATGCCATCGTCTTCTACGGAGATGACACAGAACCCGCCCTGCTCTTGGGCCCGTATGGTGAGTTTCCCTGCGCCGGGCCGACCCTCGATACCGTGGCGAACAGCATTTTCTACGAGGGGCTGAATAATGAGAAACGGAATGACAACCGGAAGCGCCTCAGGCTCAATTTGTAAGCGCACTTGCAATCGATCGCCGAAGCGGGCGCCTTCGAGGGTAAGGTAGCGCTCAATCGATTTCAATTCTTCGGCCACCGTTGTGAATGGGCCGCTTGAGCGCAGGGTGTAGCGAGTGAAATCGGCAAACTCTAAAATGAGATCACGGGCCCGAACAGGATCAGTTCGGGTAAAAGAAGCAATGGCAGTGAGCGCATTGTAAATAAAGTGTGGCGAGATCTGGGCGCGTAACGCTCGAAGCTCAGCCTGGGCGAGGCGCGCACGGTTGGTGTCAAGCTCGGCCAACTCAACCTGCGTGGTAATCCAACGGGAAACCTCATCGGCGAGGCGAACCAGTCCTGGCCCTGATTCTGGGCCCGCGCACACCAAAACGCCTAGCACCTCCTCACCGCCAGAAATTGGAACCGCAAGAGCGCTCTTCAACAGGCAATCAGCCTCTCCACAATCAAGTTCATGTGCTTCGATGATCCGTGTTTCGCCCGTGGAAAGCACCGTAGCCGCTAATGCGGTGAGGGCCGAGGCATGGTGGTCGCCCGGACCTTCCCAGGCAAGCAATCCAGTGTGATCAACAACGGCAACGCTTGGGCAGCCAAGGAGCTTTTGCAGGTAGGGAATCGTTCGATCGGCCGAAGCGGCACTCAGCCCCGAACGGAGAAGCGGTGATGCCGCGTTGGTGGCGTAGAGAACATCAAAAGTTGCCGACTGATCAGATGTCGAAAACGCGCGCCGTTTGCCAAGAAAACGAATCAACAACCAAACGGGAATCCCAAACATGGTCACAATGGCAGCGGTCAACAGAAGCGTACGCATGCGAGCCTTTCGGGGTTTGGTGGTGAGCGATGAGGAGGACTGGTTGGCGGCAACTAGCGATGGGCGAACCGCAGAGAAATGACTGAAGCCCCTGCCAGGGTGCAGGGGCTCCAATTCTAGGTGTACGTAACGTTGGGAGCCAGGAGACTCTCAACGAAACGAGCGTTGCAGCGGCCGGGAATCAACCCTGGAACCGTGCGAAGAGGTGAACGGTTACTGCTTGCGGTACTGTGCTGCGACTGGTGAACCGTATTCCTTGGCCACCAATTCGAGCGACAACTGCTTGGAGTTGTTTACCTTGAAGATGGAGTTCTTTGGGGCTGGGGTGCGAAGCTTCAAGTCAACCGATGCGCCGATGCCACCAAGATCGGTGGTGCCGATACCATTTGCTGCGGCAAGAATTCCATCACGGCTCAAGTCGCCATTGGCAACAGCCTTCTCCAGCACCGCAATAACGGTTTTAGCCTGAGCGTAACCCCAAATGAGTCCGGTGTCGGGGGCGGAAACGTAGTTGTCGTAGCCAGCACCCTTGAGGCTGCCGATGAGGTCTTTCATGCCGGAAACCGCGGGGTCATTCCATTCTGCGCCATCACCGGACATCCAAACCAATTTCTCGAACAAGCCAGAAACTGCTGGAGTTACGAGCTTGTCGTTGAACGTTGGCGACATAAGGATCCAGCGTGGCTCGAATCCGTTCTGGCTTCCCTGAACTACCAGCGCAACAGCCTGTGCTGGACCGGTGGTGAGGTAAACCGCATCGCAAGTCTTGCCCTTGAGCGACAACACGGTTGCGGTGAAGTCGGTCTGCGAAGCAGGAACGGTCTCAATGCTGCCAAGGTTAAAGCCGAGCTTTGACTGCGCAAACTTCACGCCTTCGGTGCCCGTTTCGCCATAGGCATCCTGGCGAGAAACGGCACAAACCGTCTTGCCCTTATTGGCATCAAGGTAATACGAAACACCATTGATGGCCTGAACCTGGTAGCTAGAAAGAATCGGAATCATGTTCTTCTTCTGGGTCCACTTGGCGTCAAGTGATCCAGGTGAAGCAACCATCTTGTTCTGCTCGTACAGGGGCAGCAGCACTTCGTTGATCGGGGTGCCGAGGGCCGAGGCGTACATGACAACCTTGTCCTTGGTCTCGTTGAACTTCGAAACCGCAATGTTGGGGTCGTAGTTGGTTTCTGCTTCTTCGATCCTGATTGGGTACTTGCCGCCGATTCCACCCTTGGCGTTTACTGCCTTGAACTGGGCTTCGAGCGATGCACCGATGCCACGGCTCAAAGCGCCCCATGCGGCATTGGTCTTGGAGGTGATGTTGCCAACAACGATTGTCTTGCCGTCGAAACCCGGAACTGGCTTGAGGCCCGCGGCAGCTGCGGGAGCGGCTGTTGCTCCAGCGACTGGTGCGGCGCCTGGAGCTGCGGTGGTAACTGGTGCTCCAGCTTTCCAAACGCGCTTGCGACCATCTTTCGTGCAGGTAAGTGCGCCAGCAACTTTGCCAAGAGTCGGGCAGGTTGCCCCGGCCTTTGGCGCGGCTGCGGCGTTTGCGACGCCTGAGAATGTGGGTAGTGCGACTGCAGTGCCAAGAAGTAGGCCCGCAGCAATCGCGGATATTTTCTTCATTCGGGGTTCCCCTTGTGTTGATGAATGGTGTTGAATCGGCGAACCGCTTCAAGAGTGGTGACGGCTCGCAAAGTCCGCAAGAAGCGGAGTGCAGTTTGTGACACCGGTCACGAAGGGTAAGGAACATTTTCGGTTCTGACAATCAACATGCGCCCAAACCGGCGAAGCGGGGACGAACTGTTTGATCGACCGTCCAACGGTCGAAGAAAACCGAACCAAAGGCGGAATACCTAGGTTCTTTCTAATGGTCGCCATTCAACGTGTCGAGGTACCGTTCGCCTGCCCAGGGGAGCGGTTCGTCGATAGCCCTGGTCGGCTAGCGCTGATCAGTTCACGGCAGCCCCAAGACCTGTCAGCGTGACCTACTCGTGACGCCAGTCACAATCGTGTTTTTGCGCGTCGTCACATTTTCTTCAGGGGTTGTTGCACATGAACGTTTCAAACCACGCTTCCCAAGCGCGGGTGTCTCCATGACCAACGCACCAGCATCGAACGCCGCCGGGCCGACTTCGTCACCCGGACGGTCGGTGCTCTCAACCGACCGGCAAGCCGGATCGGGAGCACCAGCCGCCCAAATGGCGGCAACGGGAGCTCACGCCGGGCCAATACTGATCGTCAAATCCGTCAACGTTGTGTACGGCGGAGTTATCGAAGTGCTCGACGGCGTTTCTCTAGAAGTGGGAAGCGGTCAAGTTGTGGCCATCTTGGGTGCCAACGGCGCGGGCAAGACCACACTGCTCAGGGCGGTTTCTGGATTGCTTGCGTTCCAAAATGGGGCGATCACTGCGGGTTCCGTTGAACTTTTTGGTGCCGACGTTACAAAATCCGACGCAGCATCTCGAGTTCGCAGCGGCATGGCCCAAGTGATGGAAGGTCGTCGTATCTTCAGTGAACTTACGGTCGATGAAAACCTTAAAGTTGGTGCGTACTCTCGCAAGGACAAAGCGGAGATAACCGTTTCCTACGACCGAGTTATGACACTGTTTCCGCGGTTGGCCGAGCGACGCAAACAAATTGCTGGGTACATGTCGGGCGGGGAGCAGCAGATGGTAGCGATGGGCCGTGCATTGATGGCGAATCCGCGTTTGCTTTTGCTTGATGAACCATCACTCGGTCTTGCGCCGCTGATTGTGGAACAAATTCGCGACATCGTTGTGGAGATCAATAAACAAGGAACGAGCGTGTTGATCGTGGAACAAAACGCATCGATGGCCCTATCGATTTCTAGCTACGGCTATGTGATGGAAACGGGTACCGTTGCCAAACAAGGGCCGGGAAGTGTGTTGCTGAACGACCCAGAAATCAAGGCACTCTATTTGGGCGGCGAAAGCGAACATACGTCGTTTCATGATCTGAAGTCATACCGGGCCAACCGCGAGTACGTGGGGTAACCGTGAGTGCATACGGTGTCACCACAACCACTTCCACCGGGTCAACCGGACCAGCCGGCTTGAGCTCGACAGGCCGGATAACTGATCAATCGCCGCTACTTGATGTAAAGGAGATCACGTTGCGCTTCGGCGGCGTAACGGCAATCAACGGTGTTTCGTTCTCGGTGAATCGCAACGAACTGTTCGCCATCATCGGCCCGAACGGCGCAGGGAAGACATCGATCTTTAACTGCCTCAACTCGGTGTATCAACCGCAGCACGGATCGATAAAACTCGATGGCGTTGAACTCATGGGGACTCGCCCGCCCTTTACCGTGGCCCAAGGCCTAGCTCGAACATTCCAAAACATTGGGTTGTTCACGAACCTCGATGTGGTGGCCAACTTGATGCTGGGTCGTCATCATCTGATGAAGGGCGGTTTTTTCGCCGGGATGAAATTCTTCGGCACCGCACGCCGCCAAGAAATCGAGCACCGCGAACGTGTTGAACAAGTCATGGATCTCCTTGACCTTCACCTATACCGCGGGCAGCCAGTTGGTAAGCTCGCGTATGGTATTCAGAAGCGAATGGAATTGGCGCGTGCGCTGTGTATGGAACCAAAGCTCCTGCTGCTTGATGAACCAGTGGCCGGCATGAACGCCACCGAAACCGAAGACATGGCTCGATACATTTTGGAAATCAAGGACGAGCTGAAAATTTCTATGATCCTGGTGGAACACGACATGCACATGGTGATGGATGTTGCGCAGCGCGTCATGGTGCTCGATTTTGGCCAGAAGATTGCCGAAGGACTACCGGTCGACATCAAGAATGATCCTCGTGTTATCGAGGCGTATTTGGGAGCTTCAGCATGAGCGAAAACATCAAGGCTGTGGCGCCGGTGCCTGTCACTCTTCCGCGGTTACTCCTCAATCACGTAGAGGCTCGACCGAAAGCCGTAGCGCTTCGGCATCACGAACTTGGACTGTGGAAGCAAACCACGTGGGCCGAGCTTGGCAAACAGGTTGAGTCGATCGCCTTTGGGTTAAACAAACTTGGGATTGGTATTGGCACCCGCGTGGCGTTGGTGGGAGCAAACCATCCCACTATGGTCGCCGCAGATCTGGCGGCATTGTCACTCGGCGCTGTAACCGTACCTATCGAAGCTGGCCTCTCCCCGTTGACACTCACCACACTGATCCGCAAAACCGGTGTTGAGTTTGCCATCGTGGGTGATCAACAACAGTTCGACAAAATCGGGACCGATCCTCAAGCGCTCAGTGGGCTTAGAACCATCGTGATTGCCGACACCCGAGGTATGCATGATTTGGAACTCACCACGTGGACGGGTCAACACGTTGATCGCCTCGCCCTATCGCAGCTGATTCGTGGTGGTGTTGGTTCAACGGCCGATCTCCGGACCATGGTCGCAAATCGTCGATTGGAAGATCCGGCAACCGTTGACGTGTACGCACTGTACGGCTCCACCAACGAAACGGTCGTTCGCACACACGGCGAACTCGCCAGCGCAGGAATCCAGCATCATCCTGGGTTGAGCTTGCATGCTGGTGACGAGCTTCTGGCCGTTCTTTCCATGGCTCGGCCCCGGGAACGTGCGCTTACCGAAGTGGCGTGGCTGCAATCGGGCGCAACGCTCAACCTCGGAATGGGTGGGCCGGTCGAAGGACTTGAACTGCAGCAGGTGCAGCCCACCGTGGTGCAACTCGATGCACAGCGTCTCGATGCTATGGGGGCAGAGATTACGCATCGTTTGACCTCTAGGGGTACGGCTGACTCAAAATCGAAACGAAGAATTCCCCTGAACCCCATCAGCTTTGTGTTTCGTCTCCTTGCGCGTGCTGGCCATCAGCTCAGAGTTAGCTCGGCAATGAAAACCTTGGAAAACAACGGCTCGGCAATCTCGCGATCATCGGTGCGTGATTCACGAGCGTTCAAAGGTCTCGGAGTGGCCGCGCTCGGAGCATGTCTTGTGATCAATAGCCAGTTGCGGTCAGTTGACGGACTTGGTCGGATCGGGTTGTGTTTGGCCGCAATCATGGGGGCTGGAGGTTTGGCCATGGGGTCTGGTGTAGCAATCAGGCCCTTTGTGCGCAAGGCTTACGGGTTGAATCGTGCCCGCCATCTTGTGGCTTTTGACGCGTTGCCTGAATCGGTCGTAGGGCTGTTTTCTGGACTGCATCTCACGCCCACGGGAACCTCAACCGCCAGGGTAACTCCGCTTGCTGGAACCGATCTCGATGCACTGTCTGGGGTCTCAAGCTCAGAACCCAAGCCGATCTCCAGTTCGTCAAACCCTTCGACGCAGTCCTCTTCTAAGTAGGCCATCGTGACTGATTTCTTTACCTACCTTGTTCAAGGTGTATCCCAGGGCGCAATTTATGCACTGGTGGCCTTGGGCTTCGTGATCATTTTCCGCAGCACGAAAGTGCTGAACTTTGCGCAGGGCGCGTTCATGCTCACCGGCGCATACCTTGAGTACAACTTCA
>JAYSVF010000110.1:0-27584 GCA_043718695.1 Acidimicrobiia bacterium
CATGTCCCCATCCATGAGGAATCGACACCACGCCAGGCATGATCGAATCCGTTATCTCTGCAACAACTTCTAACGCTCCAGCCGACGATTGAACCTTCATTGTCGCACCTTCAACAATCGATCGGACCAGCGCATCGTTGGGATGAATGTGCATCGTGCACCGAGTCTTCCCCTTCACCAAGATGCGGACGTTGTGCATCCAGGAGTTGTTTGACTTGATGTGACGTCGACCGATGAGCGATAGCGGGACCTGATCGGGGGATGCGCCTTGAGCTTCGCCCTGTTGTGCAGCGACTTGAGCGAGAGAGGTTCTTAGGCGGGCCACGTCGTCAACCAAAGATGATGGCGCGAGTTCGATGAGACCCGTTGGGGTGCGCAACACTTCGGGCAGGCGGGATTGCAGTGCACCGAAATCGACGCCGTGTGGGTTGTTGCGGAGGTGTGCGATCGAGGTTCCTTCACGCGAACCAAAGTGATCGCCGAACGGTCCAGTGCGCAGCGCGAGATCAAGTTGACGTTCTGGACCGGCAACGGTGCCGAGCATCGTCATGATTTCTTGCGGATCGCGTCCGGTGATGCCACTGCCATCGGTTGCGGTCAGTTTGGTGACCTGATCGAGCAGATTACTTTCATCGAGCGCTCCAGGATCGATTTCGGTTCCGAGCTGTGACGCAATGGCAGCAAGGCGAGTGAAAACTTCCCACTCGGCCATCTCGTACTCATGCAAGGGGAACACTGGCGCGGAGTAGTTGGCGACGCTACGAATCGCTAGGGCGTAGAGAGAAACGTCGTAGTGCGATTTAGCCAGAATTCTTGGCGCCGGGAGCACTACGTGTGCGTGCTTTGTCGTTTCGTTGAGGTACATATCGTAGGAAACCATAAAGTCAAGGTTGGCTAGCGCAGCATCGAGTGCATCACTGTTTGGCACACTCAACACGGGATTGCCAGCCACGGTGAACAACGCCTTGATCTGTCCGGGGCCAACGGTTGTCATTTCTTCGGCCATCGATGATGCGGGGAACTCGCCAAAGACTTCGGGTGACTTGCGCACTCGTGAGGTGAATCGTCCGGTGATAACGCCGCGACCTTTGCCTTGCGTGCCGCGTTGGTTCGCACCACCGGTAACTGGCTTCGGGAACACGGCACCACCAACACGATCCAAGTTGCCACTCACTACGTTGAGTACATCGATGAGCCAACTGGCCATCGTGCCGAATGCTTGATTGCACGTCCCAATACGTCCATACACGGCAGCGGTTGGTGCGGCGCAGAGCTCTCTCGCTATACGACGGGTGGTTGCGGCGCTGATCCCAGTCGCGGTTGCCGTTGCTTCAGGCGAAAATTCTGGTGCACTGGCGATCGTTTTTACTGCATCGAGCCCGTTGAGGTACTGCTCGTAATGCGCAAGCTTGGTGAGACCTTCGTCAAGGATGGTGTGAATGAGTGAGAGCAACCATGGTGAATCACCCGCAGGCTTGATGGCGATGTGCTCGCCTTGATCGGCCGTCTTGGTTCGTCGCGGATCTACAACAACGAGCTTGCCCCCGCGGGCCTTGAGTGCTTCGATTCGCCCGGGCATATCCGGCGCCGTCATCAACGAACCATTCGACTCGTATGGATTGGCGCCGAGCATCAAGAGATAGTCGGTGTGATCGATATCGGGGACGGGGATGGAAAGCAGATTGCCAAACATCAACCCGGCCGAAAGCTGCTTAGGCATCTGATCAACCGTTGAGGCGCTGTACACGTTCTTAGTTCTCAATGACTTCACCAAGCCACCACTAAACAGTGCGCTGGAAAGATTGTGCGCATTCGGGTTGCCAAGGTACACAGCCACCGAATCATTGCCATGCTTTGCTCGTACTTCTTTGAGCCCACGATCAATCTCAGCAAATGCTTCTTCCCAAGACACTTCGCGCCAGGTACTGGATTTTCCCCCAGCACTTCCCCCAACACTGGCCTCGGCGTTTGCTGTGCGAATGAGCGGGAGCTTCAACCGATCAGGATCATCATCAAGGTCTTTAATGGTCGATCCCTTGGGGCAGATGAAGCCCTTCGAAAACACGTCATCCATATCGCCACGAATCCTCCCAACCTTGCCGTCCTTCACCGTTATCTCCAGCCCACACGTCGCCTCACAAAGCGGACAGGTTCGATAATGCGTTCCATCAACCGAGTTGGTGGACGTTGTGATTGGGTCGGCAAGATCGGTCATAGGTGCAGTCTGCACGAAAACGAATCGGGTATCCAAGCTCGGCACGTTCATCCTGCTTTGCGAATACGTATAGGTCCCTTGGCCGTGGACGGGTCGACGGGTTTGCCTTTTTGCGTGATGACCACTTCGCCACGGTCCTGGAGTCTTCTCGCTGCGCAACGAGTTGGCTCCATGAGCTCTTGCCAATCATCGCCACCTACGAGGCGGGCCGCTTCGCTTGGACAAATCGATGCATCATCTGCGCGCAGAGCGAGCATGCTGAGAATGGCCGATTCCAAGGGCTCGCTAGTTCGGGCGTTGCGCTTCTTGCGACAACTATCGGAGCAATACTTCACCTCCGCCCAATTCTTCGCCCACTCTTTACGCCACTGCATTGCACGTCCGCACACGGCACAGGTTTTGGTTTCTAGACGGACGTTATCTGCCATTGTCGTCTGTATTTCTCATTCGGCATTCGCTCGGGTCAGTTGCTCGGGCATTTGGTTAGGTCAGTTAGTTAGGTCAGTTAGTTAGGTCAGTTGGTTGGTCTGGGATGCAATCAAATAGGTCATCCGATGAGCAAGTCACGATGGTGCCAGGAAGGCTGTTGATGGCACGTCAGTCTCACCGGATTCGATTGCCGCAATAATCACGTGGGCCACGAAATCCGATGCAAGACCCGTCGGCAGTTTGGGCGCGACCCCCGTAATTGGATGCTGCGCCAACCCGGTTTCAGTATGGGGCGGCCTTACATCGCAAACCGAAATGCCCATCCGGCGGAACTCTCGGCTCAGCGCGGAATCCGCGGCAGTCAACGCAGCCTTTGATGCACTGTAGGCCGCCATGTTGGGGAGTGGGGCTTCGGCAACTACTGCGCTGATGTTGACAACGAAGCCTTTGGTCGCACCCAGCATCGGCGCCACTCGCTTAAGCATCCAAAGCGGACCGAGTGTGTTGACGAGGAACAGCTCCTCAATGAGTTCGTCGGGCGTATCGAGCAGCGAACCAAACCCCACCAGACCTGCCGCGTTGATGACCCCGTCGAGCCGACCGATTCGGTCTGCGGCAGCAACGATCAAATCCCCACATCGAGCGTCACGCAAATCCGCAACAACTACCGCCGCATGTTGTTCACCAAGTTCATGTTGTAGGGCTACAAGTCGATCGATACGTGGACCTACGAGAATCAGCTTCGCACCGCGCTGCAAAAGTTGTCGGGCAATTGGCGTTCCCAAACCACCACTTGCGCCGATAACCGCCACTACCAAACCCTGCAGGGACCGGGTCATACGAACCCAATCGCAGAGCAAGCCAAAGATTCGTGAGCCAATCGGCACCTGCAACTTGCCAACATCGCGCAAAAATCCACTCCGACATCGTACGGCTTGCCCCAGGCTTAGTGCATGTGCGCGAAAATCATTACGTAGTGATTTCGGTGTGAATTCCTCAGTGGTGCTGGGAAGTGGGAGGAAAACACTACGCAATGAATTGCGCTTCCCGCACTAGTGGGCATCCACGTCAAAGCCACCTAGCGGCGACGTTTCCCGAGGTGATGTTGTGTCCACTCACCACCGAACACCTTGATCGAGTCGCTGCACAAGTGCTCTCTCCGGTTCGTTCAGCCTTGTGAAGAGTTGGGAAGAATCGGATCGGCCCTAGAGTTAAAGGGACGCAGGAAGCCAATGCTGGAGAACTATGCGATTTGTGGGTTTGGGCGACAGTTTGACGGAGGGCGTTGGGGACCCTCAACCGGGATTTGCTGGGTTCACCGGCAAGCTCGACGGATGGGTGCACCATCTCGCTGAGGCAGTTTCCCAAACGGGACTCGTTGTGACCGTCGACAACTATGCGAACGCTGGTGCACGGTTAGAACAGGTGATTTCCGATCAACTCGTGCGGTTGCGAGCCACTAGTTCAGCTGCCCCTCCCGATATCATTTCTTGTTTCATCGGCGTGAATGATCTTTGGGATGCCAATCTCAATTTCAACGAGTTCTCTGAACGTTACAACGGTCTGTTTGCCGAATTAGTCACGCTGGCACCAACGGTTGTCACTGCATCGATTCATGACGTGTTTGCCCCCTATCCAATCAAGACACCGCTCCGCCAAAAGCTAACGAACAACATTGCCGTGATGAATCAGATCATCGGTGAAGCCGTCGTCGCTCACGATTTGGTGTTGGCCGATTTTGCCAACCGATCAGAAATGTTCACGAGTTCTGTTTTGGCAATCGATCGCTTGCACCCCAGCCGTTACGGGCACCGTCTGATCGCTATCGAAGTGCTTGCCGAATTACAGAAACGCGCCTTGTTTGTCGATGTGGTTGCACCGGTTGCTGAACCTTCGCGACGGGGACTTGCTGATGTTGCTCACCTGGCATGGGTCGGTAGCTACGCAAAACGTAACTGGTCTCGCTGGCGAGAAGAAATAGCCGCCAACAAGGCCCGAGAGGCTGCGAACCCCGACACCCCAACACCGGAGACCTAGCCGATAAGAGGGACCTGGTGTCGCAGCGTCTAGGGTCGCTAGTCGAACGTGTTCTTTGGGAGGCTGAAACGCATTGGCGCGGGGCGGTCGAAGGTGGTGGTGAGATCGATGCGTTTGCCTTCGGCGGAAGATTGCAACGTGGCGCTCATGAGTTCCAACACGTGCAGCGCTAGCTCAGCCGACGCTCGGTGCGGCCGATTTGATCGAGTAGCCGACAACATATCGGCCAAGCCCAATCCGCGTTGCTGGGGCACATTCACGGTGGGGAGCGGGAGATCACGCCAATCATCCCCAAGGATGCTGCGGAGGCGTAACGGACCACCGAACGTATTGGGATCGGGAACCGACAGCGTGGCCTCGGTACCGTAAATTTCGATGTTGCGAAGCCGGGTTGCTTTCACATCAAAACTGGTAGTCAAGGTCGCAGATACGCCCGAGGCAAATTCGATGATGCTCGAAACGTGCGTGGGTGCCGTGGCCGTAAAGGAGTCACCAACGCGTCCCTTCGCGTGGATAACTCGGTCCTCAACGCTCAGTTTTGCCGAGCCCATGATGGAGCGGGCCGGGCCGAACAAACTACAAAAGGTCGTGAGGTAGTAAGGGCCCATATCAAAGAGCGGGCCCGCGCCATCACCATAGAAAATCTCGGGATTCGGGTGCCACCACTCAGGACCGAAACCCAGCACAAATCCCGAAGCACCAATCGGCGTACCAATCAAGCCACGATCGATTGCTGCTCTTGCCGCTTGGAGACCAGCGCCTAATACCGTGTCGGGCGCACAACCGAAGCGAAGGCCCTTCTGCTTGGCTAAAGCAACCAATGATTGCCCTTCAGCAAAATCCGTACCGAGGGGCTTTTCAGAGAACACTGCCTTGTTGGCGTTTAAGGCCATTCGAGTTACAGCACCATGGGCGCTGGCTGGGGTGAGGTTAACCACAGCGTCGATTGATTCATCTGCGAGCATATCTTCTAACGACATGGCCGCTCCGCCGTGATCGGCCGCGAACTGCTGAGCCCTCGTCGCTATACCATCAGCAAACCCGGCGAAATCAATCCAACCCAGCTCTTTCAAGGTGCGAATGTACATCGGGGCGATGTTGCCGCACCCGATAATGCCGATGCGTGCGGTGGCCGGAAATTCGCTACTCACGTTAGATACGTCCCCGGGAAAGGCCGTTGTTGGTGAGGAACTTGTAGCTATCTTCGATGGCCGTGGCCATATCGGTATCGCAACGATCGAGCTCCACTACATGCCATTTCACGTGCGGAGCGGCGCCGAGAATTCGGGCGATGTCAACCGAACCTGATCCCACGGCAACCATGGACTTTTTGAAATCGTCGGCCGGACCATCTTTTACGTGGAGCAACGCCAAACGACTACCAAGCTCGCCTATTACCTGCACGGGATCAGCTCCACCGACGGTGGCCCAATACAGATCAAGCTCAGCCACCACACCGGGCTCCAGCAGATCCCAAAGGTGCGACCATGCGGTGCGCCCGTCGATGATGGTCTCAAACTCCCACCAGTGGTTGTGATATCCGAACGTGAGTCCACGGGCCGCAGCTGCGGTGTAGGCGTTGTTGATGAGTTCGGCGCTCGCCTTAACGGCATCATGCGAGGCGAAATTTTCGGGTGGAAGAAACGCCAAAATTGCCGTATCGCAACCGACGGCTTCACACTCATCGAGTGAACCAAGAACGACATCCGGCGAGAACCCAAAGTGTCCACTCGAAACGGTGAGCCCTGATTCGGCGATAATCGTGTTGAACGCGCCGGTGGACAGCCCATGCAACCCAGCCAACTCAACGCCCACGAAACCCGCAGCACCAATCCGGCGCAGTACCGATGGGAAGTCTTTCGCACACTCCTCCCGCAACGAATACAACTGGACAGAAATTGGCGGCGGCGTTGCAGTCATTACCCGATCCTAAACTGAACAACAGAGCCACCTCTTGCAGTCTTTTCCGTCGGCGCCCCAGCTACCGTTCGATCAACGTCGCGGAATCGGTGTTGTTGTTTGCAACCAGTTTGACGAGTGCAGCGGGGTGAGTGCGTGAATCGTAGGCCCAAAACTCGGGGAGGGCGGCGGCAACTAGGGCTGATCCGCCGGTGCACAGTACGCCACCAGAAATGATGGCGCCGCGAATACCGAACCAGGCGGCAGCGACACCCGATTCCACATTGCCGAGCAAAGGCCCTGAGGAGTAACTGATCATCTCAATGCCAGCCAACCGTCCGCGGACGGCATCAGGGATCGTTTGGTTCCACATCGTCATACGAAACAGGCCCGAGATCATGTCGGCACCACCAGCGATAGCGAAGCAAACAAAAGCAATCCACAATTGGTTGGAGAATCCCAGCCCCACGATACCCAAACCCCAAACCGAGGCGGCGAACACGATTGCTCGGCCATGTCGATGCACTTTCGTTGTCCAACGGCTGGTGAGGTTTACCAACATAGCTCCAACAAATGGCGCAGCATTCAACACACCAAAGGCGCGGGCATCACCAAAGCGTTCAGCGAAGCCAGGAAGCAACGCAAGCGGCATTCCAAAGAACATTGCGACAATATCAATAACGTAGGTACCGATAAGTTCAGGTCTACTGCGCGCATAGCGAAGCCCGGTTTTGATGGATTCGATACTGGGCCGCTCCGCATCATCGGGAGGCGGAACCGCCCGCACTTGGATGAGCAGAATGAGCGACACCACGAATGTTGCCACGTCTGCCAGATACGCACCCCGCACCCCAAACCCGGCAATCAAAAACCCACCGATCAGCGGACCAGCGAGAAACGAGACGCTCCCGCGAAAGGAATTTAAAGCCGATACTGCGGCCAGCTCATCGTGAGGTACGAGTCGTGGGAACATCGCTTCGAGGGCTGGGCGCTGAAAACCGTCAAGCACACTCGAAAGCGCTACCAGAAGAAAGATTGGCCAGACCTTGGGCTTACCTAGGGCGGCGTTTGCGGCAAGCGCCGCCGAGCACAACAGCAGCCCTATCTCGCTGTAGCGAACCAATTTTCTGCGATCAACCGCATCAGCAAATGCCCCACCGAGCAACGCACTGAATACGAGCGGCACGATCTGCGCGACACCCAACAGACCGACGATCATTGAAGATCTGGTCAGTTTGAACACCTGATACGGCACCGTCACAAACGTGATTCCTGTGCCTAGGCGAGTAACAAACAACCCAATCCACAAATACCGAAAATCCCGATGACGCATCGGTTTCAGATCAAGCAGCACACGCACGCCGCAGAGTCTGCCGGGTTTGCTCCCACAATCAAAACGATTTTCACCTGCGAGGAACTAGACCGTGATGGTGAGCAACTACACCGAGACGATGAGCAATCGCTTTCGTGCTGTACGAGCGAGGTGCTCAATGTCAGCCAGATCCGACGTGAGCACGACATCCCCAGATCGCGCAAGATCAACGACGCTTGCATCAATCACATCGCTCGTGTTTGACCGCTTCAAAAGTTCACCAGCTCTCCGGGAACCCTCCTCATCCAAGGGAAACTCCTTGACCGTTTTCAGCATCCTGCTCAAAACTGCTTGACGTGACCCTCCCCTCCATGCCTGAGCTACCACTCCTGAAGGAACCCGGAGTTGCTGACCAGTTCGCCGCGCTTCAGCCAGAATTGCGTTAACCCTCGCATCGGATCGGTCGATCGCAATGAGCGCACCAGCATCAAGAACTACCGGCATCAAGCAGCAGCCTTCCGGCGACGGGACACTCCCGTGTCAATCGCTTCATTAGCTAAAATGTCCTTGCCTATGTCTGCTAGTTCTTCACTTGACTTGCCCAGCTTCGCTGCCGCTTCGTTAACCCAATCTTGCAGCAACGCCTGTCGAACCCGTTCCCTCGCTGCCTCAGCTAAAAAGGCGGAAACTGTCAGATTCTCGGCCAGAGCCAAAGCCCTCACCTGTCGACCGAGCTCTGGGTCGAATGAAACGCTGAATTTCTCTACTCCCATGGCATAATCGTACCGCGGTCATACTGCAAGCGGTAGATCGCAATCCCGCAGACCCTGAGGCTTTGGGTTTGGGTTTGGTGGACTTTGGGTTTGGTTGACGTCGGGCCCGGCCGTAGTGTGAGGGCATGCGTGAAGATCGTGAAATAAGTTGGTACCCGGTTGCTGAGCGACATGAGCTTCCCGAGGATGTCGCCAAGTTGTTTGGAAAGGCTGAAACGGCTTTGGGTTTCATCCCAAACGTGTTTCAGGCGTTCACGTTTCGTGTGGATCACTTTCGCGCCTGGTTCAGCCACTTCAAGCAGCTGCACGTACCGAGCGAAAACCTGTCGGCCGCGGACCGGGAAATGATCGCCGTTGTGGTGTCAATGGCGAATGGCTGTTTGTACTGCCTCGTGGCTCATGGTGCCGCACTTCGTGAAGCAATGGGCGATCCCGTGCAAGCCGATCGCATCACCCTCGATTGGCGCCGCGCTGGGCTCGATCCGCGCACCACCGCAATTTGCGAGTACGCCGAAAAGATCACGTTAGAACCGACGAAAACCACACCGTCAGATATTGAGTACCTCATTTCGCTCGGCCTGACTCGCGAAGAGGTGTGGGACGTGGCGGAAATCTCTGCGATGTACAACTTCACCAACCGGCTCGCCATGGCTACCGGTCAAATCCCCAACCGCGAATACCACTCTGCGAATCGTTGATCGGCCCGATGCCGAGCATCCATTAAAGGTTGGCTGAAGTGACGGCGACGAGCGCCTTGTCCATGGCCAGTCGAGCAGCCGACGTGGACTTCAAATTGTTGCCGATCATTGAGAACGTCACTACCCGTCCGTTTGCCGTTGAGGTGTACCCGGCAAGGGCGGTAATGAAATCAAGCGTCCCGGTTTTTGCCACCACTTTATTCGCCGCAGTTGTGCCACAGAAACGGCTCTTCATTGTGCCGTCAACGCATCC
This sequence comes from Acidimicrobiia bacterium, assembly GCA_043718695.1. Taxonomy (GTDB): domain Bacteria; phylum Actinomycetota; class Acidimicrobiia; order Acidimicrobiales; family JANYDT01; genus JANMZO01. Next base: position 9,617 of record JAYSVF010000110.1, read on the forward strand.
CGTTGGAAGGGTTAAGCGAAAGGCTGCACCGGCCGAACTGCCACGAATCTTGGACAACCATTGCACCTGCTGACGGGCTGTCGAACGGTTGAGCGATGACAATCCCGATCCGTCGACCATCTGGGGCGAGGCTATTCCGAACTTATCGAACTGGGCGCGGACAGCACCGATTCCTCCGGCGGTTGAACCGTTACCCGCACGGGCACCAATTTCCTTCATCAGCAACTCGGCGTAGGTATTGTCGGATTTTTTCATAGCGTGCGCTACGAGTTCTCGCATGGGCGCCGAAGTATGTGATGCCAAGACCGGCCCTCCGTTTCCAAGGGTTCCCGTGCGATCGCCACCAACGACGATGATGCCGCGGGCTTTTAGCGCAGCACGAAAGGTCACCAGGTTGGCAAGCGCTGGATCGACCGCTGAGGATCCCCGTCGATTCCCGTCCACCGAAAATGCACTAAGCACACCTACTTCCCCGGGAGTGAACTTGGTTTTCCAACCTGGATTGATACGCAGGCTGTCGTAACGGGTTTCGTCAACCACCAGTCCCCCGCTCACAGTTTTCAATCCGGTCTTCGCGACCTGTTTGGCCAAATCGGTTAACCCGCTGGCACTCAGCGAGGGATCTCCGCCGGCGCGAACAACCAGATCCCCAAGAAGCACACCGTTTGCTGGAGTGGCGGAGGAACGTATCTCGGTGAGAAATGTCGCATCGGAGCCGATCTGTAGCAGGGAAGCAGCACCGGCATAGATCTTTTGTGTGGAGGCGGGAATCCGTCCAACATCGGCTTCCCGCTCGGCAACGGTGCCAATACCATCGATGGTAATAAGCGCGCTTATTCCTGCGATCGGTGCAAGCGCCGCATCAACCTGGGCCCGAAGTTCCGCGGCGTTGGTCGCTACGCGAAAGATGGTAGTAGTTGGAGCGATCTTGCCCGGCTTCATCGTGGACGTGGGGATACTGCTCGCCCCGGGATCTAAAACCGTCGTGGTCGTTGCGTTGGAAACACCGCTCGTATCCGTGGGATTGGAAGGAACCGCTATCACGGGCGCGACCGACGTTTGGGTTGCCACTTGATCTGGCGCAACGATCACCCCAACTCCAGGCTGAACGCTCACTGCCGGGACCGTGATGACTGGCAGGCCCGCAACTACCGAAGTAACGACAGGAACCACCAATTGGACTGTTGTTGTAGTGGTTGAGGTAGTCGAGGTGCTGGGTGTGGTGGTCGTAGTTTCCGGTGTGACGACTTGCCCTCCACCAGCTGCGGGTTGATCAATCACCACGGTTTGGGGGTTCACGCCAACCCTGCCCCCATCCTGTGCACCAGAGATCGAGGCGGCAGAGATCGAGGCGGCAGAGATCGAGGCCACCGACAGCGCAATGGCAAGGCCACAGACCAGACCCCAACGTCTCACGTTTGCGCGCTCGCGTTACTGCGAAGTGTGGCGAGTCGTGCTTGTACAGCCGTTAACCGATCGTGAGCAGCAGCGTGAAGCGCAGCGGCCCTGCTATAGAGATCTGCCGCCTCTTCAATACCGATATCACCACGATCCATAGCTGCAGCAACCGTTTCGAGTTCGCTCACAAGATCTTCAAACGTGCGCTTGGCAAGTTCATCGCCCGCCGCTTTGGATTGTGGCGTTGCCGCAGATGCCGAGGCGGAGGCCGAGGACGACGGGGTATTCAGGGGGGTGTTTGACGTGGCGTTAGACATCGTGATGCTCCTGTAATTCAGACACGGGTTCGTCACGCGCGCCTACAGCTGAGGGAAGGTTAGAGGGGATAGCTGTGGTTGCCGGCAAGCTTGATTCGACCGTTGCCGTGAGTGATCCTCTTGCCAAGGACATCGATACTACGGAACCAGCACAAACCTGTGAGCTATCGCGCAACACCTGACCCTGTGCGTCGCGAACCACGGCGTATCCCCGCTCAAGAACCCGAACCGGTGACAGCGCCTCGATTCGTATGTGCACCGAGGATAACGATTGCTGCGCCCGAGCCAAACGATGCTCAATCGGGCGCTGCCAATCAACCCGACCAAGACGAGTAACCGAACGAGCGTCGAGACGTTCCATGGCTCGTTCTACATCAACGGCTTGCAATCGCATCTCCGCCCGGCCAATCCTGCGATCAAGCGCGGTGCTCCACGAGATTTGTGCCAGAACCGCCGCTCGTCGTTCCAAACGTCGGTGCAACCCTTCATAGGCCGCATCAAGTGAACGATCGATTCGCTCGGCCAACAAAGCCCGTTGCGGAATCACCATGGCCGCAGCAATCGAGGGTGTGCCAGCCCGGTGATCGGCAACCTCATCACTCAACGGACGATCCCCATCATGCCCAATCGCCGAAATCACCGGTTTGGTAGATGCCGCAATCGCCCGGCACAACGACTCATCAGAGAACGGCAACAACTGCGTGGCATCACCACCACCGCGAGCGAGCACCACCACGTCGATTGCGCGATCACCCATGAGAATCGAAAGCCCAGCCGTTATTGATTCAACCGCACCGGCACCCGAAACCGTGATCTCTAAAAACTTCACCGGGAATCCGGGGAACCTCGCAGCCACGACGGATTCGATATCTTTGCGCACCGCAGCATCGGCACCACACAGAATGCCTATGCAGTTCGGTAGCAACGGTAGGGGTTTGCGACGACGATCCAACAATCCATCGGCGCGCATACGTTCACGAGCCTCGGCGATCATCGCGGCGATCGCGCCACTACCAACCGGTGTTACTTCGCTAGCGACCAACTGCAACTGCCCACGGTCGGACACAAACTCAATCGTGCCGGTGACCGCAACTCGTTCGCCATCTTTTACACGGCAGAACTTTTGGCGAGCGGAGGGAATTGCCACCGAAAGCTGCGCTGTGCGATCACGCAACGTGAAATACGTTCGTCCTGCCGCCGAAGTAGTTGGCCGATGCACTTCACCTTCAACGGTTACTTTGCCAATTGCGCCAATGGCCCGAGCAACTTCGCTCACCAACCGCACCAGGGTTACGTTGCGCGTCACCACACCGGTAAACGGCAGACCCACCGAGGAGGGCACTGGAGCTTTGCCCTGAGCACGATCACTGTGGATTTGAGGCTGATCGTTGCGGGCCCCGTCCTCAGAAGATTGGTTTTGGTTTTGGTTTTGCGATTGAAAGGCAACAACCACTTCAGAAACCGACGATATCCCTGCAACTTGCTCTGTTTCTTGGGCTGCCGTCTCTTCTACCGACGAGCCCTCCAGAAACTCCTCCGACCCAAACGGCGGCGCGCTGGCATCATCAAAGCTCGGCTGAGTAAACCGAGGTGCCTTATTCGACCGATACGCCATGGGGGACCATTCTCCCCCACCGGATACGACACTTTTCGTATAGTCCCGAAATCCCTACCGATCAGGCACAAGAGTTACCTTGGGGCTTTCCCTCGTCATTTACCGATTCGCCTGGGCTCACATCTCCTTGTGTTGCTGCGATTCCCTGTATTGAGCATATGCTTAAACCGTATAATCAAGTCAAAGGTCGACGGAACCAACGGCTTGCCACTCGTTCGAAAGTCAAACGGCTTGGGTCAACCTCAAAGGGTCTTTCTGCGCGCAATTGGCTGCACTGCTCAGACGAAGTTGGCCCCGCATTCGCCGAGCACCACCGAGCTCAACCTTTTTCGGACCTATTCTTTTGCGGCGCAAGAATTTGTCATACCCCCTCTTTAGTTTGAAGGCATGAGTGCAATGACCGCAACCCTTCTCACCGCAGACGACTACATCGCTACCGGTGACACGCGGCCTCGTTGGACCGAGTTGATCAACGGAGAGGTCATTGTGAACAGCCCAACATTTCGGCATCAAGCAGCCGTAAGTTACATCCACTATCGGCTGATGGATTGGACTCTGAACGGTCCAAATCGGGGCACAACGCCTGGCCAACTGGATTTCAAGTTTGACAACGGAAACGTGCTCGCACCCGACGTAACGTGGATCTCGGGCGAGATTTCGCTAGACGCTGCGGTCCAAAACTTTTCTCCTGACTTGGCTGTCGAGGTTCGTTCACCATCAACGTGGCGCTACGACACCACCGTAAAGTTCCGGATCTACGAAGCTGCTGGCGTGGCCGAAGTGTGGCTCGTTGACTCTGCGTCAAAATCAGTCCTCGTGTACAGACGATCAACCCCAACCCGTCCCGATTTCGATATTGCCCTAGAACTGAGCCAAGGCGAAACCCTCGAGACCCCACTTCTCCCGGAGTTCTCCCTCGACATCACCGCGGTGTTCAGTCACCCGAATTCCTGACCATAATCGGCCTTCCACTACCCTTCTCGCTCACGACCGGAACGGCTTAATCAAGCCTTCGTTGGCGTTGGCGGTTGGGGCTGCTTCTGTAGCGGGAGGTTTTTTGGCTCGGCTGGGGGCTACTCGAGGTGGTTCGTCGGGCTGTTTGGGGTAAACGGGGGGCCAAGGCGCGTCCATGAGTCCACTGGCCCGATCAGCGCGGTGCATCTCCATAAGGGGTTCGAGCGATTGCGGATGCTCGTTCATTGCTTGCCAGGGATCGCCTCGTCTCGCCACCATTTTCGGCACCGTGGCGATAGTGCATTCATCGATCGTGATCGTTTGTAGCTCGTCCCACGTAAGCGGCGTGGAAACTTGCGCGCCGGCACGACTACGAACACACCAAGGACCGAACACGGTTTTGTGAGGTGCGTTTTGGTTGAAGTCGACGAACACTCGCTGTCCACGTTCTTCTTTCCACCATGCGGCGGTCATCGTGGTTGGGTGTCGACGTTCCAACTCGCGGGCGATGGCGACGGCCGCGAAACGCACATGGTAGGAATCCCAGCCTGATGCTACGCGTACATAAATATGGATGCCTTTGTTTCCTGTCGTCTTCGGGAAGCTTGGAATGCTCATTTCGTCGAACAGGGCCTTCACGTTGAAGGCTGCTTCGCGCAGTTGATCAAAGGTGATGCCGGGGGTGGGGTCGAGATCGATTCGTAGCTCATCGGTTTGTTCAGGCGTGGCTGCTTGGTAAGGCCACGGATGAAAGCCGAGACAGCCAAGATTGACCGCCCATATGACGTGGGCCATATCAGCAAGAACTAATGCATTCGAAGGGGTGCCATTAGGGGTGAGGACCTCGGTTGTTTGCACCCAATCGGGGGTTCCAGCAGGCACACGTTTTTGATAAAAGGACTTACCTTCGGCCCCATCGGGAAACCGTTGCAGCATCGTCGGCCGGCCCTGCATCGCCCGTAGAAACGGCTTGGCAATCGACAGGTAGAAGCTCACCAAATCGAGCTTCGTTTCCCCACGCTCGGAGAAGAACACTTTCGACGGATGCGAAATACTCAACTCGCGTCCATCAACCTCAATCAGCGCAGGATCGTCGGCCATCTCCTTAGGCTACCCGGATGGATCTCAGGGTTCACGACGCTGCTGGCACGAACCCATGTGTTAGGCATTAGAGATCACTTTGCCATGAGATTTTGCGTAGCAAAGAACTGGGGTCTGATGAAGAGGGAAGGGCAGTTCGAGTGATTGTTACGGGAACAAACGTCGCAAAATCATGGGGGACACGACCGGTTTTTGGTGATTCGACCTTCATCATTGAGCCAGGAGTAACCGGGTTGCTAGGGGCCAATGGGTCGGGCAAAACCACGCTGTTTGGCATGCTCCTCGGCTTACATGCACCTACTGCAGGATCACTCAGGGTGCTTGATCTGGATCCGATTACGTCGGGGCCTATTATCCGTCAGCGCCTTGGTTATAGCCCCGAGCATGAAGCCCTGCCTGGTGATATGACGGCATACGATTTCGTCCGTCACGTTGCTGAACTGCACGGGCTCCCCCGCAGGGCCGCCGCCGGACGAGCCAGTGACGCATTGTACGAGGTTGGGTTGGGAGAGGAGCGAGCCCGGCCGTGCGGAACCATGTCGACCGGCCAGAAGCAACGAGTAAAGCTCGCCCAAGCCATCGCCCACGACCCAAAACTGGTGCTGCTCGACGAGCCAACCAACGGCCTTGATCCAATCCAGCGCGATGACATGTTGCAGCTCATCTACCGGTGCGGACATGATCTGGGTTTGAGCGTGATTGTCTCGTCCCACCTTCTTGATGAAATTCAGCGGACGTGCGATCGGGTAGTAATCATCGCCAACGGCATCATCAGCGAAGGGGGCGAGATTGCCGAAACGAACCGTCAGCAAGTAGGGCCGTTACTCGTGGAGTTGGCTTCTTCGGAAGCGGGGAGCACAAATTTCGTTCACAACCTTCAACAGCGTGGGGTAGACGTGATTTACAACCCGGCCAACGAACTCGCTATACACACCGTGTTGACCATCGACCCCGATAGTCACCCGCACGTTCATGACATGGTGATGGCGGCCGCAGCAGAATTGAATGTAGGCATACGATCCATGAAACGCCAAACCCGAACCTTGGAAGACGTCTTCTTCGAGGCCACCTCATGAGCGCGACCAATCCGACCGGGTTCGGGGGCAACCTTCCCGCGCAGGGATCAACGGCGCCCGGAGAAGCACGCATCTTTGACCGTGGATACCGCAGATACGAAGGCGAGCGCAAAGGCGTCCGGGGTGCATTCTTCACCCTGTACCTGGCAACCCTGCAGCGAATTCTCGGATTGCGACGTGGCGCCAAAGCCAAAATCCTCCCGGTACTTACGATTGGCATTGCTTACCTACCAGCCATCGTGGTGATTGGCATTTCGGTGATGTTCCCCAAACGCCTCGACCGAATCCTTCCCGACTACTACGAGTATTACGGCACGGTCATAACGGCCATCTTGTTGTTTGTGGCCTTCGTTGCACCCGAAGCGGTGTGCCCCGATCGCCGATACAAAATCCTCGGCGTGTACCTGTCTTCGCCGCTCAGCCGATTGTCCTACGTCGTCGCCAAGTTTGCTGCGGTGTTCACGGTGTTGTGTGCGGTGACTCTCGGGCCGGTACTGCTCTTGGTGTTAGGAAAATCATTCCTCGATGCAGGGCCGGCACTGGTTGATCTCCCGGTGTTGTTGCTCCGAGTATTCGGGGCAGGCATTGCACTCTCGGCATTCTTTTCGGCCGTGTCCTTGGCCATTGCCTCCATGACCGACCGCAAAGGTTTCGCCTCGGCAGGGTTCGTGTTACTCACGATCGTGACCCAAGTTATTGGTGCGGTTCTTGGCCGCCTCGGTGGTGGCTTCGGCGAATCACGACGATTCACTGATCTCAAACCTGGAGTGCTAGCCAGCGTGGTGCGAACACCGAGCATTCTCGCCGAGCAAATCTACGGAAAGACCGTGCGCCAAATCAGCTTCGGGCTGGCACCTACCGTTACCGTGTTCTTTGCGATGTTGTTCGTGGCCCTAGCAATTTTGGTCTTGCGGTATCGCAAGCTGGAGGTCACCCGATGAGTCGCACTCAGACTCCGTTGGCCACGCAAGTCGCGCCCCCCGACGCTTCCACGCCGATTGTGCTGGATCAGGTCTCCAAATGGTTTGGCCCCGTCGTTGCCGTATCCGACGTGAGCTTCACGATTGGCACCGGTATCACAGCACTGCTTGGCCCCAATGGCGCAGGCAAGTCGACGGTGATGCGATTGCTCTGTGGGCTTACGAATCCGTCGAGCGGAAATGTTTGGATTTATGGTCGGAATCCACGGACCGATCACACAGTTTTCGGTCGAATTGGTTTACTTCCCCAGCAAGAGACGGTGCTTGAGCCAATCACTGCACATCGCTTTGTAACCGTTACTGCCCAGCTCAGTGGAGTGTCATCACCGGAAGCTGCGGCCCGCGAGGCAATCAATCAAGTAGAGCTCGATCCCGACGACAAACGGCCCCTTGCTTCGTATTCCAAAGGTATGCGCCAGCGCGTGAAACTGGCATCGGCCATCGTGCACAAACCGTCGTTGCTGATTCTCGACGAACCGCTGAATGGTCTTGATCCTCGGCAACGGGCACGCATGATTGAACTCTTCCACGAACTCGGCACCGGTGATCGATGTGTGGTGGTTACTAGCCACGTGCTTGAAGAGGTGGAGCGCTTTGGTTCACGCATCATTCTGATTGCCGAAGGTCGTCTCGCGGCAGAAGGTGAATATGCAGAGATACGCACACTTATGGAAGACCGTCCGCTACGGATACGGGTGGGCACCAACAATGCCCGTGCCCTCGCTTCGGTGTTGGTTGGTTCACCTTCGGTTCGTTCGTTATCGGTCGACGGAAACGATCTGCTCGCCGAAGTGATCGACATTGCCACCTTCCGATTTGCCCTGCCCAAGCTCGCTGTGCAATCAGGGGTAACCGTGCACGAAATCATTCCACTCGACGAAGATCTCGAAAGTGTCTTCCGTTACCTCGTCGCCCGGAGGCACGCATGAGCACATTCACTTCCCTAGTTCGATTGTTTCTGCGGTTGTTGGCAACCAAGGGCCGATTGTTGGCGCTGGGTGGTCTCACGGCTGCCATGGCGTTGTTGGCGCTGATCACCGGCCGGTCCGATGCGCCGATCGATGATACGTGGACGTTGTTTCGCAACTTCGGCCTCAGTGGCATCATTCCCATCGCTGCATTGGTGATGGGTTCATCGGCCTTCGGGGATTTGGTTGATGACCGAACGTTGGTGCACTTATGGCTTCGCCCGGCCAATCGCGCCCTGATCGTTTTTTCGGCTTGGGTGGCGGCGGTTCTCGTTTGCCTACCCTTCACTGTTGTAGGGAACACCCTGTCGATGGCTTTGGCCAAGATGCCGAGCGGCGCGATTCTTGCCGCTGGGTTTAGCTCGCTACTGGGAACGTTGGCCTATAGCGCAGTGTTTCTCGGTTTGGGTTTGAAACTCCGACGAGCATTGCCGTGGGGCCTCGCCTACATCCTGATTTGGGAAGGCGTACTCGCCAACGCCGGAGAGGGTTTGGCCCGTTTCGCACTAAGCCTCTCAACCCGGTCCATTTCCTATCGATCCTTTACGTCGGCAAACGAAACCATGGAGCTCAAGTACTCCTTCACCGCGTCGACCGGAGTGATGGTGTTGGTGGGGGTTACCGTTGTGTTTCTCGGCCTCACACTGCGCTGGCTAGAACGAGCCGACGTCGCCTAGCTGGTTAGCCCCACTAGGGCTGGCTTTTGGCAGTCCCAATCGCAGTCCCAGTCCCAATATCGCGGACCGTTGTGCACGTTCGTGTCCGTTTCGCACGCACATATCTCTACACAAGCGTGCACAAGGGCACGCTTGCTTGCGCGCGTGGAGCGCCCAACGGCTACAATTTCGAAGTGTTGGGGGTGTAGCTCAGTTGGCAGAGCGCTTCGTTCGCAATGAAGAGGTCGTGGGTTCGATTCCCTTCATCTCCACAACGACTCCCCTTGATTTTGAGTTTGCTCCGCTGGGTTCCTTGACTCTCGCGCAACCCATTTTTTCCGTGCTGGCTACTTAATTTTCACCGGATTCACAACCACTTGCTTCACGGGCAAGGCTTTGCGCACGATGGCGTCGCTGTCTGAAACTTTGATGAAGCCAATTCTCTTGATATAGGCCAGCCCGGTTTCTTTCGCAAGTCTCTTGGGAAGTCTTTGGGGCATCGGCTTCGCCGTTTCCTGGGGCGGAGTCTGTTGAGCATCGCTTACGGTTACACCCAACCCTGGCTTAAGAGTAGTTGGCACAGATTGAACCGGAGCATGGCTGACGTAACACTCAGCGTCGCCTTTGCAGAAGATCACATCCTGATCAGGAAAGGTCCCGCAGATTATCATTACGCTTGGCTTTCCGTCGTCGAGGAACGGGAATACCTCACAATGCGACCCCGCTCGCTCCACAGCCTCCCTCGCCTTAATCGCGTTGGCCGGAGGTGCGATAGAGCAATTGATCGCTGCGATTGCCGCTAGGGAAAACAGTATGGGCCGAATGCGAGACACGAGCAACCTCCAAATAAAAAGGACAAGCGCTTTGCAAGTCCCTATTTGCTAACCAATCCTGACAACAAGAGTCGAGCAGCGCATCCGTGATCTCACTGATTTTGGTCCCGCGACTTTATTTTGCACACTTTTGCATCGGCTCGGGCTCGGTTGGTAACCGAAGGCATCGAGCACCCCATGCCGAGCCCAATCAATCCCATGGCAATTGCTAAGCGCAAATACGGAGTTGATGGTCCCAATCCAAATGCCGCGGAACCACCGGCAACACGGCCTAATGGACAACAACATCGCGGTCTGATGGACGAGGTGCCCAACCATAAGCTAGACCGTCGACATGGAAACCAAATCAATAAGTTATGACTTCGGCGGTACCGAGATGATTGGGTACCTCGCTTTGCCTGACGAACCCGGCCCACGACCAGGAGTGTTGGTCTCCCACGAAGGCCCAGGACTTAACGTGCATGCGAAATCTAAAGCTGATCGTCTCGCTGCGTTGGGTTACGTCGCCTTCGCGCTCGACTATCACGGCGGCGGACAACGGATGGCCGATATGGCGGCAATGATGGCCAAATTGGGAACGTTAAGGGATGATCCTGATGCGATCCGCGCTCTTGGCAAAGCTGGGCTCGTGGTGTTGCTGGCACAGCCAATGGTCGATCCTGCGCGAGTGGCGGCAATCGGCTACTGCTTCGGCGGAACAATGTCGCTTGAACTTGCTCGGGCTGGAGTTGACCTCAAAGCGGCGATTGGATTTCATTCGAGTTTAGGAACAGCTCGACCGGAAGATGCCACCAACATCACTGCGAAGGTCTTGGTTTGCATCGGTGCTGATGACCCCATGATCCCCGTCGAACAGCGCTCTGCATTCGAAGCCGAAATGCGCGCAGGTAACGTCGATTGGCGAATGAATCTGTACGGTGGCGCGGCGCACAGTTTTACCGACCCCAACGCCAGCCAAATGGGCATGCCCGGAATTGAGTATCACCAACTCACCGACGAGCGATCCTGGCGCGCAATGCTCGACCTCTTCGCGGAAGTTGGCATGTAAATTGCTCGGAAACTTCACAATCTTCGGTGCGTTTGAAACGGACCGTGTGCCATGTCAACGAGTGATTCGATTAGCTCGTTCGCTGTAACTTCATGCATACCGGCGAATACTTCCAAAGTCGAGTTCGCGAGGCCATCATGAACGATGATCGCCTTCTTGCGAACCTGAACGAGATATTCCCAACCAGAAGGATGTCGTTTCCGCCAAGTTTGAAATCCAATCGGCTCACACACGGCGAGTGGATCGCCGCCAGCCTGAAATCCACTCAAACCTTCGAGCGTTTCCGTGTGTTCGCAAGTAGCCCGACGTACGATCGCGGTGTTTGGGTAAACCTCAAGGCGAACTCGGTTGCCATTTGAATAGCGGTACCGAATTTCGTAACCCGTAACAGTTCCTTCGGAGAACGTCCTCGACAGGGGCCATACATCAATCAGTTCCCACCCCTGCGCCTTCGAAGCCACGATTCCTGCTTGTCCCGATTCAAGCGCCCGCCGGACGTAAGCCTTCCGATCCCGATCCCGTTGTCGCACAACCGCCCTGGCCGTGTTGTCGGCCACACCACTTAGGACAACACAGACACTAATTACACTTACTACTCGCAACGCTCGCGACCGGGATGGCGATTTGGGAAACGCAAGTTGAGCGGCGCAAACAAATGCTGCCCATGCGATGAGACCGAACAGGATCGAGCTGGCGCCGAACCCAATTCCGTAAGACCTCGACCCTGCGTAAACTCCGACCGGGAGTCCAAATACCGGGGCCAAAAACGCCGGTGATCCAGAACGGCGAAGCCGCACGCTCGTATAGACGACCATGCCTACCGTCGCGTAGAAAAGCAGCAACAACGGAAGAATCAAGACGGCCACCACGCGCTCCTATCGACGTTCAGTCCTCCGATCTGAAGGCTCGGGACTCTATTGTGGCTGAGATGGTGCAACCCGATAACAGCAACGATCGAACGTTTGCCCATCGAGTAGCGAGTGAGGCCAGCGTTCTAGCTCTGCAATTCTTTCCGTCAGGCGTGGGGCCACCTCGAAGGCCGATGGGTCGCCGGTGACGGAAGCTGATGTTGCTGTGGAGAAGAGCGGCGGAACAGCTACTCCCTTGACTTATTTTCGTAAATGAAACGGAGGCCCATAAAGCCGAGGAGGAGAGCTCCAGCAATTTCGCCGATCACCGCGATCCAAGTACCAAGATCGACGTTGCCTCCCGGCAAAGGATCGCTCAATGATCCCCATTTCGGCAAGAGATGCGAAAGCGCCACCCCAATGCCGTGCGCTAGAGCTCCAACGCCAGCGATCAACGGAGCGGTTCGATGATTCGTCAGCACGACAGTTGCGATCACCGCAACGAGCATCGAGCCAGCAGTTCCGATTCAGACAACACCTTCAGGTACAGCCGCAATTCCTCTCCGAGCATGATCACTCGTGTGAATCACAAAGCCGAGGAGATACACCGTCAGCGCTGTCCTGAGTTGATGTTGCGCGTTCGGTGAAAGAGGTCCCAACTTCTTTGGCAGAAACAACGAACTGTTCATCAGACCTTTCGATCAACTAGATAGATCACTCTAGCGAGTATGATCGACTGGCATGCCGCCGTCAAGTTCCGATACCCGAACCCGACTTCTCGACAACAGTGCGCAGCTCTTTGGCCGGTACGGATTCACCGGCACCGGGCTGAAAGCGATCCTCGCCGCGAGTGACGCTCCGTTTGGTTCGCTTTACCATTTCTTCCCCGGCGGCAAGGAAGAGCTGGGGGCCGAAGCCGTCCGCCAATCGGGGAACACCTATCTTGCCTTGGTCAAGGTCTTCTTCCCTCCGGGTGGCGACGTGGTCGCAGGCACTGCTCAATTTTTCGAGGTGGCGGCGCAGGTGATGGAGCTGACTGAATACGTCGATTCGTGCCCGATCGCCACGGTCGCGTTAGAGGTTGCCAATACCAGCGAGCCGATGCGTGAAGCGTGCGCCGAAGCCTTCAACTCGTGGCTCGCCCTTTTACAGACGCGTTTCGAAGAAGCGGGAATAGAAGCTATGCGAGCTTCAGAGCTTGCCATTGAACTGTTCTGCGCCATCGAGGGTGCATTCCTCCTCAGCCGAACAACTCGTAGCTCCAAACCGTTGCTCGTGACTGGCGCATCGTCGGCAAACGCGGTTCGAAACGCGTTGCCCACTAAAGCCACCAAACCGATCAAGCGGAACCCTGTCAGACGATAAGTTTCGGTCGAGCACCGCTCCCAAGATGCACGTACAACAGGGTGACGAAACCTACGTGGCCGATAAGGGTGCTGAGGTCCTAGACTGGCAACATGAGTGACACGCTGACCGAGACCGAAGTGCTGACCATTACCGATACCGCCCTTACGACGGTTCTTGAGGCTCGTGCGGGCGAGATCGATGCCGACACCCTGGCCCTTTGGCTTGAAGTCAACGTTCTACCTGGCAAGTTCACCTACGAGATGTACTTCCAGCCCGTCGCTGAAGCCGCAATTACTGACACGATCGTCCACCGTGGCGATCTGCGTGTTGTGATCCCAGCGAGCAGCGTTGACAAGCTACGCGGAGCCACGCTCGATATCGCCACCGACGGTTCCGGCATGGTCCTCTCGAACCCCAATGAGCCAAAGAAGCCAGAAGCTCCGGTTGCGGTTGCTCCAAGTGGCAATTTGGAAGGCCCAATCGTCGCCAAGATCCAGGCCGTCATCGAACATCAGGTCAACCCTTCGATTGCGTCGCACGGCGGATTCGCCACACTGATCGCGGTTGACGGCGACACTGCGTTCATCACCATGGGCGGCGGCTGCCAGGGTTGCGCCATGTCCAAGGCCACCCTCAAGCAAGGCATCGAAGTAGCCATCAAGCAAAACGTGCCTGAGATCGCCAACGTGTTTGATGTAACCGATCACCAACAAGGCGCCAATCCCTTCTACGCATAAGAAGTTTGCGCCCGTTGAGTAGACGACGAGCTACCCAACAACAGGCCGACAGAAACCCGCTCCAGACCTCGAAAACCACCCAAACGACCCCTCGGTGCGGGCCGTGTTGGGTGGTTTCTTGCTGGAGGACCATCAAAGGCAGAGCAACAAACCTGATCCAAAAAAAGTGTCGCACCCCCTCGGCATCATGCGCCATGACTTTTCGTTTCAGAGCTATCGGTCGCCAGCCAAACGATGTCCAAAATCGAGCACGCTGAGGACATGCGTATCTCCACGCTCCGCACCTACCTCGAAAGTCTCGGCTCAGTCCTTCACCTTGAAGTGGAACTCCCCTCCGGGAATCGCGTGCCACTACACCTCATCTAGGCGCGAGGCTCACGGGAAAGTGGATCCTGTTTTGGTTCGGCTTGGGGCCACTAAACGCAACTATTTGCGGTTGCTTTGGATGGGGTCGTGGCGATCGAAGTTTGGTTTCCCCCTGCAGCCTTGGCTTGGTAAAGCGCCTGATCGGCTCGATGTAAGAGCGTGGAGGAAGTGTCGTCAAGCTGCGCGATTGCCACCCCAACACTTGCGCCAAGGTTCACCTCGATTTCGCCGAAGACGACTGGAATCGCAGCTTCCGCTCTTAGCTGATCCGCCAACCAACCCAAAGATGTTGGTGTGACGACCTGCGAACAAATCACCACGAATTCATCACCGCCCAAGACGCGCAACGATGCCACGTGATCGAACACACACACTGAATCTTCGCGACATTGTCTGCAACACGTTACCGCCAACGTGGTGACCGCGTTCGTCATTGATCTGTTTAAAGTGGTCAAGATCGATGAACAGCACGCCAAGTTCGTTGTGGGCGCCAAGATGCCGATCTAATTCACGATAAACGCCGTGACGATTTGGGAGTCCGGTGAGCGAGTCGTGCGTTGCAGCGTGGGCAAACTGATCGCGCAATTGATTGTTGAGTTGAATCGATTCCGACAATTTGCGGACGGCCAATTGCACCGAAGAACCGAGGCTATTTGCGGGAATCTCATGCTGAGTCTCGGCGATGGTATGTCCAGCGATAAGCGCATCAGCTTGTTCCTGCACAACGTTCAACGTTGTTGCCAGTTCGTTGAGTGCATGCGCGCTTACGGATAGCTCGCGCGGTCCCCGCAGCGACGGCGGTTCGACAATCCTTTCGCCATTGACCATAGAAAGCGCGTGCTGTCCAAGGCGACGTACTGAACGCGATATTGCGTGACCGACTGCTGTTGCGATCGCCAACGTTGCCAGTAGCGAGGCAATCAGCCAGCCCACCGTGCTGTTGATTCCAGAGCGACGGGCACGAATTAGCTCGTCTGCCCGGTTAGATATTTCTTTGGCAATAACATTGGACACAACCGCGAAACGAGCATTGCGTCTTGCGAGCACTGGGTAGAGTTCCTTCGTCAGTCCAACAGGATCTGGGCTCGTCATTCCATCAGGTAGTGCGTCCGCCGAGCGCGATGCTTCTTTGTTGATGGTGGCCTGATCAGTGCTTTGTAACAACTGGTTCGCTGCATTCGCGATCTCCGAACGGCTTCCGCTTGCTAACAACTGCAACGGACGAAGTGTGCCTGCGTGGCTCCGTCGAAGGAGGTTGTCGCTGAATCCGTCAAATTTTGCGCCGCTCGATCGGTTCAGTATGAAATTCGATTCTTCGATTGCAGCTTGTGATGCTGTCACGGAAAGCTCCAATGCTCGAATATCTTCAACAAGTGCAGGGTCATGTACAAGTAAAGCTGCCAGCACCGACAAATCGCGTAGCGAAGCATCGAGTGCCGTTCGGTTCTGAGCACGAAGTTCGTCGTAGCTCGCATCGTAGGGATCAATCATGCTTGGTGATTCCAAACGTTCCCGGACCCGCCGCAAGTCGGCTGCCCTTATCAGCGCGATTACGATGAAATTCTCGATGCAGCCGACGCTTTAGCTACTCATAGTGGGGTTCCGTCGGACCCAATAACCGGGTAGGAGGCCATCGCAAGCGTGAGCCCTTACCAGGTGTCCCAGTGGGTTAGGGCCGAAGCATCAAGCCGAGGGGCGGGTTTGAAATCGGTGCCAATTGAGTAGGCCAAGGGCGTGAGCCCGCCCTGCATGTATTGGTCGAAAGGGATCCCCAGAATTTCGGCGGCTTCTCGCTCGTACACCAAGTGCAAGGTTGTCCAAGCGGTCCCCAAACCACGGGCTCGAGCGGCAAGCATAAAACTCCAAAATGCTGGGAGCAACGAACCCCAAAGCCCGGCCTGAGCAAACACCGGCGAGTTATCTGGCGACCGACCTTCCATCACCGGAATCACCATGTACGGCGCCCGATGGAAGTTGTCACTCAAATACGTCGCCGAGTTTCGCACCGCGGTGTAGTGCTCTGATCGGGTGTCTCCGTCGGCAAAGAGATTCGTTCCGCTATTGACATAGGGAATGAACGCCTTCGCATATAACTCGGCGATCGCCTTCTTCTTCGCCTCGTCTTGAACAACCATGAAATGCCAGCCCTGACGATTCCCACCCGTCGGCGCTTGAAACGCGACATCGATGCACTCCTCCACCAATGACCTCGGCACCGCACGATCGAAATCCAACCGCTTGCGCACGGCCCTCGTCGTGGACAACAACTCATCAGGATTCAACGGAAGCAAAGTCATGCACACTGTCTAATCGGTCGGAAGACGGTAACAAAATGGGGGCCGAATCAAGGACAAGAACCAGCTCTGAGCGGATGTATCGCTTCAGATGAAGCTGTTCACCGGTTCCTTCATCACGCCATCGAGAAGTTTTCCTGGCACCTGATGGGCTGGTCCAACCGGATGTGTTGGATGGCGGCCAACTGAACCGCGACGACCCCGATGGCGTTTCTGAACCAGCACCAATGAAACAAGGCCAGAGACAATCGGAAGGAATTCCTTTACCCCACGTGAGCGCAACATCGAGGCCTTCACCCCTGTGCCAACGGCAAATCCACCAACTGTTGCGTTTGCACATCCGGTGTAAACCTCATTGACCACGACGGCTCGCCGAAACCTCATACCGGGGAGCGAAACCCAAAGAAGAGTGGCGTGAACACTCTTGTGTGCACTTAGTACTAAGCCCAGCAGTAGCAACTGTTGCCAGCGAAGTTTCGTCAATTCGTGAATGGCTTCGCCGGCTGCATCTCTCTTGCAATACAACCCGATTCCGAAGGACCCCACGACGATCGAAACCACGAAAACTCGCAGTCGAGGAATCATCCTCTTGGCACCCGAGACATCCAAAGCACTCAGTTCTGCAGCAACAGAACCAGCGTTGGACCACAGGAATGCGGACGTTCCGGACGATGACAGAGTTTCGACGTTCTCAGCTTGTGCCTCAAAAGTTTACGGCAGGGCAATCACGGGGCAATGGAAGGCGACCGTTTGCCAAAAGGTTTCTGAACTCCACAGAACTCTTGATTCAGACCTCTACCATCCACTCGCACACCGCAATCGTCAACAAGAACCGATTGGAGCACAACCATGCAATCGTCCGAAAATTTCAACAGCTTGCTCAACAGCGAATCCAAGGCGGAACCGAACACCGATCTAAACACCGAGCTCAACACCGCGCTCAACACCGACCTCAATCCTGAACGAAGTCCTGAACACATCGATAACGCTCTGGCCGTAGAGGACTTGCACGGGGAGTTCGACGAAAACGGAGAACGTATCACCCACAGTGCCACCGACCCTCGAGATGATGAGCCGAGCTTCGAAAACGCGCCTGAAGATGATCTGCACACGAACCATCAGGACGACAGCGACTCCCGCGGCAACGACCCGGAACTGGAGACCCCGCTCCTCGAGAATGTTCAAAGCGACGAGCCCGATGAAGGGCCGAGTGACGGAGACGGCGATGGATATCCTCTGAAAGAGGATGATGATGAAAGTGACGAGGAGGATCGGATCGACGACCATGACTACGACTACAAAACGGCTGGCTGGACAGTAGATGATCTCATTGCGGCTCTCTCCGAAGACACCAGCCAACATGGTCTTCAGTGCGCATATCATTTGCAACAACAATTCCCGGAGGATATCGAACTACAGGTCGCTGGACT
>JAYSVF010000012.1:0-2447 GCA_043718695.1 Acidimicrobiia bacterium
GAACACGTTGTTCTCTGGCGCGATCGCTTTGGCGCCAGTACCGAACGAACGTGAAGGTTTACGGGTAATCGAAACAGGCTGCATAACCACTCCGGAAGAGACGAACCAATAGGAACAACTACTAGGTAAGTGCCATCCGGGACAACGCTGGCCCGAAGAACGTTTCCACTTTAGCTGCCCGCGCCGACAACCCCAACCGAATTGTTTGACCCGCTAAATTGAGGCGATCCATTCGTTGACCTGTTTGGCCGAATCGAATAGGTCCCAATCGACTTCGGCTTCCAGGCAGGCGGTGCGGAAGTCGGTCTGCCAGTCGTCGTAGGGAATGACTAGCGGAGGCCAAATGCGTTGCGGGCGGCCAAGCACCGCAGCATCTTCGGCTCGGGCCAAAAACAGTGCCTCACAGGCTCGTCGCAAATCCGGATATGGGTCGCCCGGATAGAAAGCGTTGCGCAGAAGCAGGAGATCGACAATGTCCCTTGCTCGCATATTTCTAAACTCCGGCGGATCGTGAGGATCGCTGCAGGCATGAAGTTTCTGCGCAACCTGAAAATCCATGGCGATACCCGAAGCGTCGACAGCCGTCGGAAGGCCAAAGTGATGCAACGAGGTAACGGGAATCGACTCAGCCCTGTCACCCACGCCACCTTCGTCGGGCGCAACTTCAACATCGATACTTCGCCAGACTTGGCCCTTCACCTTCAGCTTCACGGAAAAACGGATCGGCTTGACTACCCGTCTAGCGCC
Organism: Acidimicrobiia bacterium; assembly: GCA_043718695.1. Classification (GTDB taxonomy): domain Bacteria; phylum Actinomycetota; class Acidimicrobiia; order Acidimicrobiales; family JANYDT01; genus JANMZO01. The sequence goes on from JAYSVF010000012.1 coordinate 748, forward strand.
GCTGATGATCTCAATTTCTGTCCGTTCGAACTCGATTGCGCCCCACGGTTCGCGAAGTGCTGCATCAATGGTTTCGATCGCCTCAGAAAAGGCACCACGGAAAAGCGTGTCCACGTCCGAGGTTGCTCTCGCTTTCAATCCAAGCCGGACCTCTATGTACGCGCCACCCTTGAGCAGTATCCGCGGGTAGCCGTCGTCGCCAAATTCGCGTTGGAGGGCTCCAATGACCACGCTTGAAGCGACAAGCCATGACAGTCGCTTTGGGGCTATCCCGGTCTTTTCGACGGCTTGGGAGATCCACGTATCCAGGTTTCGTTTCGCCGTTGGCTCTTTGCCTCGGGCCGCAAGTTTTTCAAATGGATGTTCGGTCATCGTCGATCCTTCAATTGTTCGTAGTGCCCGTCAAGATCGTGAGCGGTGATCAACCCTCGCTTTTTCGCAGTCTCGATTGCCTCAACCAATAGATGCGATTGAACCCTGCTGCGGATGCCCTGGGCGATCGCGATGTTCGGTCGAACAATTGGTATGCGTTCGTAGTAGGTAGTTTCATCCGGGGTCAGATGCCCTGGATGAACGACGTACGCCTCCCCACCCTGCTTATGCCGACGGGGACGGCCAGTCACGGTGACGTGAATTTTGGTTGGGTTGATTTCGCAAAGTTGCCATAGCTCAAGCGCCGTGTCGTGGCTCAGTACTCCGCCAGTCCACAACGTAGCGAGCATGTACATTTCGAATCCAGTTTCGGGGAGCTGTTCGAAGCGATAAATCCCATAGCCGATCTTTTGCAGCTGTCCACGAGAAGAGAGTTTGCCGAGCTCCACCACGTTTATCCCGAGTGTGGCCGCATTTCCCGAAGTCACATAGCCATGCTGATCGAGCGCCACTTCCCAAAGCTGTTTCTGTATTTGACCGGCCATGACATAATCTCCTACCAATAGTTTACCATTAACGGTAAACTATTGGCAAGAATGTCAGTCTTCGACCAATACTTTACTAGTACTGGTAAAGTATTGGCAGTTCCGAGCACACCCTCAGGAGGAGAATGTACCTCCCAGCAAAACGCTTCCTGACGTAGCGTCTATGTGTGGTGATTTGGGTTTGCCCGGAGTGTGAGCGCACGTTTGCTCGGAATAGGCAGGGGCACATTTGCGCGCCGGCGATGAGCTTGGAGGGGTACTTTGCTGCCGACGGGCCCGAGCGGGAGCGACCGATTTTTGAGGCGGTGTTGGCCTTTGCGGAATCCTTAGGTCCTGTGCTGGTTGAGCCGGTCGCTGTCGGCATCTTTTTGAAGCGGGCCCGCACGTTTGTGGAGCTACGCCCGAAGACAAAATGGATCGAACTGTCCTTCGGCCTGCATCGCAAAATTGATCATTCGCGGATCAGCAAGATCATTGGGGTGAGCGGAGGACGAACCTTTCATGCCGTCCGCCTCGTTACACCCGAAGACGTCAACGAGCCAGTCACCGATTGGATCACGGAAGCATTCGAGATGACTCCGGCGGACTAACCGCCTAAGTTGCGTGAAGGCCCCAAGACTGAGCGACGGAGGACGAAATGCCAAACGCAAACGAAGAGGCAGCGATGGCCAACACGGTTGAGGGCCGCATTTTCTTTCCTGGTAATCCCTGGCCGGATGGGCACCGAATCATCTCCTGCGAACTGGTTGCAGCAATCAACCCGTCCCGAGGTCTTTACACCGA
>JAYSVF010000111.1:0-4507 GCA_043718695.1 Acidimicrobiia bacterium
AGGCTGGCCCAGTACCGAGACCGACTCGGAAATCTTGCCGGGATGCAACCAACCCTCGCCGGCAGTGGCTCCACCTGGTTTGTGGAAGGCGCATTCGAGGGCGAAGGGCTAATCGTGACCCAAACCGTCCCCGCCCGCAACGTTTCCTGACCGAAACTCAAGTGCCGCACAGCGCGTTGCCAACGCAAAACAGCCACCGGCGGAATGCCTGGTGGCTGCTTTGAACTTCTTTGAATACTGCATGATGAACCGGCAAGAACCAACCGGAGCGAGAAGAACTACTTCTTCTTGGCGCGACGCTGAAAACGCGTCCTCTTCAACATCTTCTTGTGCTTCTTCTTACGCATGCGCTTACGGCGCTTCTTAATCAACGATCCCATGGTGCGAAGACGATAGCGGCCCGACGCGACCCCCGTTGACAAAAACTCACGAATTCCGTTCGACAATCTCTCGAAACCGGGGGATTGCCGAGACTTTTGACATCGACAGCTTCCGAGGGCAATGCCCATGTAGGAAGGCTTTTGACCTCGGGGCGCCCGGAAGCGGAGCCCTCAAGGAGCGTTTCCCACCGCGGTTCGCATAAGGGGGAAGGATTCGGGGCACAATAGGGAAGTGAGACAGCGGCTCCTAACTATCGAGGACGATGATGACGTTCGCATGATGTTGCGAATGGTCCTTGAAGATGAGGGCTACGACGTGAGCGAAGCCCCAAACGGCACCGAGGGATTAGCCCGCTTTGCGGCCGATAAACCATCGTTGGTCCTCGTCGACCTGAAGCTGCCGGATATGAGCGGCTTCGATATCTGCCACGCCATCCGCCAAACCAGTGATGTGCCCATCATTATCGTGAGCGCACAAGAATCCAGTTTCGATGTGGTCGCCGGGCTTGAAGCTGGTGCCGATGATTACGTCACCAAGCCCTTTGTGCCCAAGGAGTTAGCCGCTCGAATCCGCGCGCACATGCGCCGCAACCATCCGCCGCGCACCGCCGAACCAAAAGGTCCAAAAAGCTACGTTTTTCGTAACCTCGATATTCGCCCTGATTCTGGTGTCGCGCTCAAAGACGGTGTGCCCCTTCCGCTGACGAAAACCGAACTCCGGTTGCTGGTGCTTTTAGCGACAAACTCCGACAAGGTCTACAGCCGGGAGCAACTTCTCGAATTGGTGTGGGGACACGACTTTCTGGCCGATGGTCGCCTCGTTGATGCGCACGTCCGCCGATTGCGAACCAAGGTTGAAGATGACCCTGCGGAACCTACCCATATCGTGACGGTCCGCGGCCTCGGCTACAAGTTCGCGCCCTAGGTTCGCTCGGCTTGGTTTGGTGAGGTCATGCGTAAACGTCGACCGCAATTGCCGCCGATTGCTGGGGCAATAGTTTCTTGGGGGAAGGATCAGCGACCTCCCACACCAGCGACCGAAACCGGGTCACCGGTCGTGGTTGTTGAGGGCCCGGTTCCTGGAGCTGAAAGGGGTACGGAGATCTTGGAGAGTACGCCTTTCCCTTCCCAACCAGACATTCTCGACCTTCTGGAAAATGACGGTTTGATCGACGAAGACCTCGATGAACTTCCCTCCAGTATCGACCTCGGGCCAGAAGCAACAGCGGACTTCGGTGGGCAAGGCGCGTCGGTCGGCAATTCCATTCCCCATAGCGCTGGTCCCAGTAACGGACCGAACAGCGGCCCTATGAACAGCGTTGGCCCCAATAGTGGCCCGAACAGTGCGCCCACCAACGGCAACGGCCCCAATAATGGTTCGTCGCAGAGCAATGGACCGAGCACTGGCATTGGTTCTGGCTCTGGCATTGGTTCTGGCTCTGGTACTGGCACTGCGACCTTAACGAAGCAGGAGTTAAGAGCCCAACATCGAGCAGCGATTAAGGAACGGCGAAACGGTGCGGACCGACGCAACGTTGCCCTTACCGTAGCGCCTGGGCTTTCGCCTACGAGGTTGAAACGGATTGGCCCGGGTCGCGTTTTTGATCAGGAGTCGCCGGGTGTCTCGCTGCCAGAACGCTACGAAAACCCCGATCCAGCCTCCGGCGCGGTGCAACCGCTCTGGCATCTCCCCGCGCCATTTGACCGGGTGCGCTTAGGTCTGCGTGCCCGAGCTACCCTCGCCTTGGCGCTGGGCTCTCTCGTCATCAGTGTACTCGTATCTACGCTTACCTTTCTGGTGGCCCGTACCTCGTTTGTGGAAGCGCAACGTAGCTCAGTAATAAAGGTGGTCAACGCCCACGCTGAAGCAGCACAAGCAGCGGTTGCCCAGGGTCGCAATGTTCGACTGGTGCTGATCAATCAAGATGTACAAGCGGTCCTTTCAATAGCGGGCAGGCCGTTGATTAACAACAAGTTGGTGTTGAGCGATGTGCCCCAGGCATTGCAAACGCTGTTGGACTCAAAGGCGGTTGCCGCTTCGCAGATCGTTGACACTGCGGAAGGGAAACGGCTGTTTGTAGGAATCAAACTTCCTGGGCTTGATGGCGCCAAATTTTTCGAACGAGCGGGCTTGGGTGACGTCGAAAAAAAGGTCAATAGCCTCGGACGGACACTTGCACTAGTTACGGCCCTGTCCACCGTTGGATCGGCACTCGTTGGTCGTTCAGTGGCCCGCCAAGTTGTGCGGCCGTTACGCAACGTGGCTAATGCTGCTGCGGAGATTTCCAGCGGGCGTCTTGACACTCGACTCCAGCGCAGCGGTGACGTTGATCTAGACCCCCTACTCGCCTCGTTCAACAACATGGCAGCCACACTGCAACAACGTGTTGAACGCGAAGGCCGCTTCGCGTCCGACGTGAGCCACGAGCTGCGAACTCCACTCACCGCGCTCTCAACCGCAGCACAGCTCCTCCAAGGTCGACGTGACGAATTCAGTGAGCGAAGCCAGCGAGCGGTCGACGTTCTAGTTTCTCAAACCCAACATTTTGAGCGCTTGGTATTGGATCTGTTGGAAATTTCTCGGTTCGATGCCGGTGCCGCGGAAATCCATCGTGAAGTACTGCACCTTCCCGAATTTGTTCGCTTAGTGGTCGCCATAAACTCGCCATTTGTTGATGGCGAGGGCGCCCGAGTGGAGATTCCGGTTGACGATTCTGCATTGATCTACCCAGAAGTGTCTCTCGACAAACGACGAGTAGAGCGAGTTGTGGCGAACCTTTTGCAAAATGCTGCCAACTACGGCGGCGGCGCAGTTCGGGTGAGTATTGCCGACGTTACCGAAAACGATCAGCCCTATGTTCGCATAGCAGTTGAGGATGATGGGCCGGGAGTTCCTGAATCGGAAAAAACGGCCATCTTCGAACGGTTTGCCCGCGGGCAGGCAACCAAGGGCAATGCCAATAGTCCCAAGGGAACTGGTCTTGGATTAGCGCTTGTGGTGGCTCATGTCGCGTTGCACGACGGACGAGTTTGGGTGGAAGATCGCGAAAACGGTGGAGCGCGTTTTGTAGCGTTGTTTGCCGTTGAAGAACGTGTTGCTCCCGATGCGGAGGATGTGGCATGAGCAGAGGCGCATGGCTCTCCAAGACTGTTCGAAAACGGTTCGGCATTCTCCCTGAGCCGATCGCCGCGCATCACCGTGCCCGGACGGGGTTGCTTTCGTTGGCTCTCGGCTCCCTCTTGGGTGCCTGTGGTGTTCCAGCGCAGCCGAACGCGCAACGAATTCCCGCTGATCGCATTTCGCTCGCGGTACAAAAACCCGAACGATTGGTGACGTCGTTTCTTCTGGTGGGTGGCTCCAAGCTGTACGGTCGGCCTGATTGCATTCCCCTTACGCTTGATCTCAAGCGATCAGCTGAGGCGGAGTTGGTGAACTTGGGGAAGCCCCTATCTCCGTCCGACGCTGTCGATTTTGGTTCAAGTGTGAATACCTATGACTTGAGCGTTGCTTCCTTTGACGAAGACGCGGGTACGGTAACAATTGACGTCACAAACGCCCCGGGATTCAAACAGGACTATCTCGCAATAGGTCAGGTAGTCCTTTCTCTCACCTCGATCAAGGGGGTCGAGCGAGTAGGGATGATGCAACGCGAAAAGCCTGAGGCAGACAAGCCAGGCCTTGAGCTCGTTCTCGGCAGCGTCAAACTGGCTGATTCGATCGAAGCGCCGGGAATCAAACAGGGTGAGTTGTTGCTGCCTGCTTCGGGAGAATCCTTTGCCGATTCGGTCTCATCCGCCCTTGTGCCGATCTATTTTTTCGAAAATACCGCGGATGGAGTTCGGTTGCGCCTGACGGGCAAGTACGTGACCGATTTTGACCCCACCGATGCACCCAAAATTCAGGCTGCCCAATACTTGGGGCAGCTCGACCTTGGCCCCACGGGTGAATCGGCCAGTGAAAAACTTGCCCGAAAGAAATTCTCTGATCTTGCTGCCCAGGTTGAGCAAACCGATGAGAACGGTCCGCTGAAGCTCACGGTTTCTGCAGCGTACGACTCGTTGAGTCCGCAAGATCAGGCCCTGGCACTTGGGCAACTTCTCTTGACTCTTGAATTGATTCCAAGTTT
>JAYSVF010000112.1:0-4496 GCA_043718695.1 Acidimicrobiia bacterium
GTACGTTGATCTTGCAAAATGCGTCCCAAGCCACCGGCCCCGACAACGCCAACCACCACGGATTCACGAGCGGCCACTTCCCACCGGTAAAGGGAAAATGCCGTCCATCGGGGGGCAGCTTCGGGGAGAACGCCATAGGCAAACCGGGTGAAACCACGAGCACCGATTTGCTGCAGGGCACGACCGGGTTTTGGGTCGGCATTTTCGAGAACTTCAAGGAACAGTCTTGTGAGAACGCCGAAGGTGTAGATGCCTAAGGCAATTGCGCCCGGGAACGGTCCGGGGAAGACCACGAACAACACCAAAAGCGCCCATACGGTTGGAGGAATGGATCGCGAAACTACCGCTAGTAGGCGGGCCCCCGTCGACACAAGCCGCCCGAGCCATGATCGCGAACCAGTATTGCGAGCACCGAGAATGGCTACGGGCATCGAGAGCGCTGTTGCGAGCACGATAGAGAGAAACGAGAGTTCAAGGGTTTGGCGCATGGCGGTAACGAGTGATCCCCAGCCATCAAAGGGTGGGCGTGGCGGCCATGAACGTTGCACGATGTCAACGAATTGGGTTCGGCTTCGTGGTGACCAAAGTGTCCACGGCCGCAAGCCCACACCAAAGATCGAAATGGTGACGACGATGGCCGCCCCGATTCCTCCAACACGCAAGTTTCGTGCCGTAGGGGATTTGCGAAGCCGTGAACTCAACGCTTCTGCCAAAAGGCTAATTGCTATGAGGACATACAACACCGTCCACATTTCGCGATATGCCAACCCATCAAAACTCTGCATCAACTGGAAACCGAGTCCGCCTGCACCGATCATGCCCAGGATTACCGCAGCACGAATCGAGCATTCGAAACGGTAAAACCCATAAGATGCCAAATCACGGGCGGTAGCGGGAAGGACCCCATAGAACAAGGCACTCGTGCGCGAGGCTCCACTTGCGCGAAGCGCCCGGGCGCCTTCCCAACTGGTTTCATCAATCAGCTCGGAATAGACCTTGGCAGTGATCGCCCCATAGGGAATAGCAATAGCCAAAATTGCGACGAGCGGATCTCTGCCGAGAATATTCACCAACAGCAATCCCCACACCGCTTCGTGCATGCCCCGAGGAATGTTCAGGGCCGAGCATCCCAGGTGAGCAGCCCAGGGCCGTTTCATTGGGACAGTTTTTACCGTACTTTTTCGCCACAACGCATTGCTAAGTAGGAGACCAAAGAAAGCCCCGATCAGAACGCTACCTACCGTGCCCAGTGCTGCGTAGCCAATGGTTGTCGCCGTTGCCCGAGCGATGGAGGCAAGGAATTCGCGGCTGAGGTCGGGCCGCATCGCTGCAGAGGCGAACTTGCCAACGAGAGGCCAACCGCGGGAGTTGAATTGCGCTCGCCGGCCTACACCCGCACTCCACAAACACCACCCAAACGCAACGATCAATCCAACGAAGATCGGCCACCGTCCCGGGGATTTTTGGTTGGTGTCGCGTGGAGTCAGATCCCGTGGTTTCCGGCCGTTGAAGCGAAACAGCTTCCGGTTCGATGCCAAGGTACCTTCAAACTGGGAAAGACGGCTGGCATCAAGGCGAGTAACGGATCGAGAGGAATCGAGCAAGGCATCACTCATGGGCGGAGCGCTCCGAACCAGCTTGGGTGCTAGCCGCAAAGAAATCGATCATTCGTGCGTTGACATTTCGTACGCGTTCTGACGGTTTGAAAAAGCGAACGGTTCCGCTGGCGAGGCTTCTATTTCGTAGAGGGCCACCAGCATTTGTGGGGTGACCGTTGAGCTCTGTTGATCGAAGCCAACGCGGCCGTTGAGAAGACCAACGATGCGTTGACAATGCCGTTGGGCGAGTGCCGCATCATGTTGGCTCACAATCAAGGCATGACCCGCTTCGCGGGCAACTTCGGTCAACAGGCCCATCACTTCCTCGGCGCGGGCGGGATCAAGCGCGGCCGTGGGTTCATCGGCCAAAATGAGCAAAGGCTCCTGGCGTAAAGCCCGGGCGATTGCTACGCGTTGTTGTTCGCCTCCCGATAAAAGATCCGTCCGCATACGAATTTTGTCGGCGATACCTAAGCGCTTTAACAATGCTGCTACTTCAGAAACCTCATGAGGTCGAATGAGCGATCCAATGGCTTTGAATGCCGACCACTGCCCAAGCTTTCCCGCGTTGACGTTGTGCACCACCTTGAGCCGGGTGCTGAGATGGAGTTGCTGATAAATCGTTGCAATTTTGCGTCCGCCGGTTCGCCGCCACGCATCAGTGTCGGCAATTGCGCCGCCATCGAAGTAAGCCGAACCGCTGTGCAACGCAACCGTTCCATTGCAAACCCCCAGCAGCGTGGATTTACCTGCGCCAGAAGGACCAACCAGGGCCACCGATTCACCAGAACCAACATTGAACTCCACACTGTTCAAAACGGTTTGGTCGCCGTAACAGACAGTCGCACGGTCAAGAAGGAGAAGGGAGGCAGAAGACAAGACGTTCCAAGGTAGGGGTGTTCTGGATGTTGTGGCTGGCGCTGGTTGGCCAAGTTGCGAGGTGTTCCTCGTAACTGGCTCGGCCGGTTGAAGCGATGACGCTTACAGCCGACCAAACGTATTTTGGCCGCCAGAATTGGAGTTCTTAGCTGCCAATCTTTTTCGAATCAGGCTGCCAATCTTTTTCGAATCAGGCTGCCAATCGTTAGCGGATTAGACCAAGCGTGCGGCCAATCTTTTCAATGTCTTTGTAGTTGTTGGCGTTGGTGGGAATGAACTTCTTTGATCCCAAAAGATTCAGGGCCTTGGCGCCGTCGACATCGGCATCTGCGGTGAAGAATGCGTCTTTGATGTTTCCGGAAAATCCGTTGCCAAACCGCTCATCGGTCTTTGGACCAGCAATCCAGTGATAATCGCGGTAGCCCGGAGTACGAAACACCATCTTCACCTTCGTGAGATCAACAGTTCCCGCAGCGACGCGACGAGCCCAAACCTGTTCGTTGAGTGCGCCCGCTTCGAAGGTTCCCGATTGCACGAGATCAATTGTGCGGTCGTGGCTACCCGAGTAGCCCGGTGCGCCGGCAAAATCGCGGGCCGAATCAAGACCAGCAGCATCGAGAAAGTACTCGGGCATGGTTCGACCTGAGGTTGACGATTCGCTGCCAAAGGTAAATCGGAAGCCTTTGAGCGCCGCAAGCCGACCGACAGAATCAATCACCGGAAGAGCTTGTACTGAGCTGTTGACGATAAACACCGAGTGGAAATCATCATCAACATCGCGCTGCGCCAGTACCTTTGCCCCAGGAGTTTGCAGACGAGCTTGCACACCGGTGAGCCCGCCAAACCAAACGAGATCAAGATCGCCGGTGCGGAATAGGCTCACCGCGGAGGGATAGTCGGCGACGGGGACATACTCAACTTTTACGTTCAACTTCTTGGACAGGTATTTGGCAACCGTGCCATTGATTTCCACAAGTCTTTCCGGAGTGACATCGGGAATGGCCCCAATGCGCAAGGTTCGGGTGGGTTTTGCTGGCGTGGTGGCGGCTGGAGCAGGAACAGGCGCAGCGCTAGTCGCCGGGGTAGTTTTCGGTTTTGCTTGAACGGGTTTCGCTTTCGTTTTGCTGGCAGCGGTGGCCGCAGTGGTACCGCTGAGCGAACCAAGAAGCGCAGCGCCAGTAAACGCGATCGCGCCGAGCACGAAGGTCTTGCGAGCGGACAAAGTGCGACGAGTAGCGGTTTGGAAGTCGCTGTGAGAAAAAGTCATAAGAACCTGTTGATGGTCGATGGGTGCGTTGGCTAGGCACGAGGCGGGTTGAAATCGTCGAGTTACCGACCGCCAGATGTGCCCGATACTTTTGCTCAACTTTCGCCGTTGGATAGTTCGGATTCTCAGGTGCCGTTCAGACCCGCGTTGATGTTCTGCATGCCCTTCCGATTTCTTTCGCGGAGAACCGAGCTATTCGCTGAAGTGATGTGCTTCTGGGCAAAGGTGTTGATAAGGACACGTACCGCACGCGGTTACCGATGGGAATGCGGGAAAGCTACGTTCTTTGCGAATGTGCTCAGCATGCTCAGTCACCAACGAAAGCGCATTGGCCAGTACTGTTCGGTTCGCCTCGATGCTAATGGCTTGGGGTTCATCGCGACCAAGTGATTCATAGGTGACTCGAATCTTTGTGGGGCGTTCGGGCAGGTTCGCCGCGAGGAGCAGATAGATCTGCGCGCCTATGTCATCGTCTAGCGATTCAGGGCATGTACCAGTTTTGTAGTCGCGCACCTCAATGGTGCCATCCGGGTAACGCCACAATGCATCCACGCGTCCGGTAACGAGTACGGCTCGGCGGATGATGAGCCAATGCAGATCGCGTTCACCACCAAGATAAACCGGCCTCCCAGCCGACTCGTCATTTGGCCCAGAACGGCTAGGGTTTGCCGGGCACAGCTCCCGGTGTCGACGAACCATTGACAGAGCCGTTGGTGTTAAACCCAAGGATCCATCGACCGGCTCGGAGCTAT
>JAYSVF010000113.1:0-1936 GCA_043718695.1 Acidimicrobiia bacterium
TCCATCCACAAAGCCGAACCCACGGTTCCCATCCGTTCAACCAATCCGCGGGCCCGTGGCGACAAACCAGTAGCAAGGTCACGGATAGCACGCTTGGCAATATGGCGCACTAAATCACCGCTGCGTTCTAACTCGGGCACGATTCGCAACATCGAGAGCAGGTAGCGCATATCGGTAGCGGCGGGGGCTTGCAAGGCAAACTGGCGCTGAACCATCTCTTCGATATCGAGGTACAGCGAATCGATCAGTCGATCGCGAGAGATGATGAGTGCTGCCGCTTCGTGATCGGAAGCGAGGAGCGCATCAGTTGCCGCAGCCATGTTCTCGCTTACGAGACCGAACAGCTGCGTAACTTTCTCATCGATGTCGCGTAGCTCTTGGGCAAAATCGCGTTGCTTCATTGATGGCTCCAATCAGAAGTTTTCCTCAAGAATCAGCCCGGGTAGCTGTGAGACCTCTCTCCAAAGCATAGGCACCTAAGGTCTGGCGTGTACCGGTATTGCGCAAGGTCAAGCACGAATTTTTGAATTGGCGGCTTCGAGCGCGCGGCGTAATTCCCTATTCATCAACCGGTGTTGAGCTGGATGGGCGATGTTCACTTTCTCTTTGGTTTGAATGGGTGCCCGCCCTTACCTGGCCCAACAACTTTCCTGTTTGGTTTTCGATTCGAAGCACGAGTAGAACTGAAGTGTGCACAAGCCTGTTCGCGTTGTTCTGCATCCTTCGGATGGTCAGGTTTGGTTGGAAAAAGCGTTCGACCCGTCCCTTACGGTTCGACAGTGGTGGTCTTTGCTGGCCGAAGTGGGTTTAGCACAACCGCATTGGCCTGTTGCTTGGGGCGGATTGGGTTGGGGTGCCGAGCAGGTTGCCGAGGTTTCGTTGCACTTCGCTGCGGTGCAAGCGATTGGAGGGCCAACGGGGCTGGGAACGCTGATGGGAGGTCCGGTCGTCTTAACGTTTGGCTCTGATGAGCAAAAGCAACGTCTGCTCCCTCGCCTAGCCAACGGAACCGAAGGATGGTGTCAACTGTTTAGCGAACCGGGAGCTGGGTCTGACTTGGCTTCGCTTTCCACGAGAGCTGAGCGTGATGGCGACGAATGGATAATAAGTGGACAGAAGGTTTGGACTTCAGGTGCGGTTGATAGTGCGCGTGGCATGCTCATTACGCGAACCGATAGCGATGCACCGAAACACCGAGGGATGACGTACTTCATCATTGATATGGACCAGCCAGGTATTGAGATTCGCCCCATCAAACAAATGAACGGGCGATCGCATTTCAGTGAAGTGTTCTTCAATAATGCTCGTGTCGCTGATTCTGATCGTCTTGGCGCAGTGAACGATGGCTGGGTGGTTACAACCGCAACGCTTGGCTTTGAGCGCTCTGGCCTATCGGCTCCCGATGGTGTACCTGGTTTGCGCCCACCGGCTGGGGAGCTCGCTGGCTACCTTGACAGAACCATTGAGGAGTTACGTTCGGCCGTCACTGGGTCTTCATTTTCGGCCACGCGACAGGTTGTTGATCCACCCGATGAAACTGGTGGAACCGCCTCGACCTTGCGGATCGTTGCTGCTTCTACGGGAGCCAACCGCGATCTCCGAACTCGTCAGCAACTGGCTGGGGTTGAGGCCACTGAACGTATGGCCTCGTATTCGGCGCAGCGGTTGGCCGCGGCGCAGGCGGTTGGAGCTCAGCCGGGCCCTGGTGCCTCGCTGGCTAAACTGGCTTGGACCGAAGGTCTCGCCCAGGCGCGTGACGCTGGCACGGCCGTATTGGGAGCCCGTGGCATGTTGCTAGGGCCAGATCCGGAAACCAAACCGGCGGTGACATCGACTGCCGGATCTCCTGGTGTTTCCGCAGTGTCAGCGGTCCAAGAGGAAGCAACGGGGGAAAACGCCCTGAAGCCTCGTTCCTTTGGCGATGGGACCATCCAAC
>JAYSVF010000114.1:0-4451 GCA_043718695.1 Acidimicrobiia bacterium
GTGCCACGACACTCAGCGATCTGGACGCTTTGGCCCGGACAGCCATGATCAGCGCTGAACAAACGGGGGAGCGAGTCAACGAAGTTTCACGCCTAGCCAAGCAGCTCAGCGAGCAGCGGGTGCAGGCGGCTGCTGATCCGTTGGGTTGGCAGAGCGGCGCTGCCTCGAGTCTTGGTGCACAGCTGCGTACCTTGGCCGCGGAGCTTGGCGTGGTGTTACAAACCCAAGACCGGCTACCCGAGTTGGTTGCCGGTGGTGGTTCACGGCTCGATGCGCTGCGCTTGGTGATTGCCAACGGAATCGCTGCGGCGGCCAAAACCCGATCGCGGATGGCTGCGATCGAGGGGCTGGCGTTGCCGATGCGAGTCAGTGTGCTTGATGGTGTCGACGGTTTGCGGAATCGTCTGGGTGCGGTGCGTTCTGAACTCCAGGTTGATCCACGCAAAGCCCGACAGCTTTGGGTGCTCTGGGATCGCGACATGACGAGCACCGAGCTAAGTGCGCATAGTGTTCTGCAGGCGAATGTGAAACCTATCGCCGAACGAGATTCATTGCGGGGTCGCCTTGACGGGTTTGAAGCTAAGGCCGCTGCCGGAAGCATCGTGGAGGTCCCTGCATTGGTGCAGCTTCATCGCCATGCCACGGCTCTGTTAACGACTCCTCCCGTAGTCTTGGAGGAGTGCGAGGCTGCGGTGGCCGCATACGCTCAAGCGGTCGCAGCGGCTCTTGCCAAACGGTCCGAAACCACGAAGGTGAACCTATGAACTGTGCTGTTGCTGGTTGTACCGGACAACTAGAAGACGGTTACTGCAATGTTTGCGGAACGAAAGCTGCCTCGCCTGGAAACGCCTCCAAACCGCTAAGCGCGCCTATTGCATCAGTTTCTCCGAGCACATCGAGCACATCGAGCACCTTGAGCACCTTGAGCACCTTGAGTACCTGTGCCGATGCCACCTGTTCGGGAATAATCGAAGACGGTTACTGCAATCTCTGTGGACTCAAAGCTGGTAAAAGTTCGGCTGTAGGTCCAGCCACCGGGGCAGCAGGAAGCACGGGGCAGGCTAGTCAGGTGACTGCACCCAGCATGGCCAGCGTGCGGTCGGTCAGAACCGCGACGGCCGAGACGCGTCGGAGCCAAACTCGCCGTACCGCAACCGTGCGCAGCCGGTTAGGTGTTGGGCTGGTAACGATCGCTCCGATACCTGTTGCTGATCCCTCGGCAGCGTTGATGGTCAACGCGACGGTCAGCGAAGAGAAGCGATACTGCGCCTCCTGCGCCGAGCCAGTTGGGCGGAGTCGTGGAGAACGAACGGGAAAGGACAACGGCTTTTGCGGCAAATGCGGAAAGCCCTTTGATTTCTCCCCAAAGCTAGCCAAAGGCGACATCATTGGAGGACAGTACGAAGTAGCTGGTGCCCTCGCCCACGGGGGTCTGGGATGGATTTATCTTGCTCGTGACCGCAACGTCTCGAACCGATGGGTTGTCCTGAAAGGACTACTTGACAGTGGCGATGCCGATGCCCTTGCCGCCGCTGTGGCAGAACAGCGGTTTCTTGCTTCGGTTGAGCATCCGGCGATCGTAAAGATCTTCAACGTGGTTCAGCATGAGGGCGCTGGTTACACCGTGATGGAATTTGTGGGGGGAAAAAGTCTCAAAACGATTCTGAAGGACCGGCTCAAAGCAAACACCGGGAATCCCGATCCGCTTCCTCCTGAGCAGGCAATTGCTTACATGTTGGAATTGCTTCCGGCCTTTTCCTACTTGCACAAGCTGGGTTTGATTTACTGCGACCTCAAGCCGGACAACTTGATTCAACAGTTCGATTCGTTAAAGCTCATCGACCTTGGCGGGGTGCGGCGCATCGATGACACGCAAAGTGCAATTTATGGAACCGTTGGCTTTCAGGCGCCTGAAATTGCTGAGATGGGGCCATCTATTTCATCGGACCTTTTCACCGTCGGGCGCACACTCGCCACGTTGTGTACGGATTTCCGTGGCTACCAATCGCAATACGCCTTCACGCTGCCACCGGCTTCGGAAGTTCCGCTCTACCAAAGGTTCACGTCGCTGTATGCGTTCTTGAAAAAATCGACGGCCCCTCACCCCGATGATCGTTTCCAAACGGCCGAAGAAATGACTGAGCAACTTTTGGGTGTGCTGCGCGAAGTAGTAGCTATTTCAACGGGGACTCCCGTACCTGCAGCCAGCAGTCTCTTCGGGCCTCCGCCAGTCCCTTCACGCTCCACGTTGATCGGCGCATTGGATGAGTGGGATGCCGCGGCAGCTCTGCTCCCTGAACTTCGCATTGACCCCGAAGACCCCAATGCAGCTATTGCTTCGAGCTTGCCTGATGACCCCTCCCTGGCATTGGCGGCCCTTGGACGCGTCGGCAGCGAATCAGCCGAATCACTCTTAGCCCGAGTCCGTTTGCAATTTGGTGCGAGTGCGTTCACTGATGCGCAACGCCATGTGACGGGTTTATCGGCGGCCGACCCTTGGGATTGGCGTGCCGACTGGTGGCGGGGAATGCTGGCGCTCCGGAGTGGCAAAGCGGCCAATGCTGCTGAGAGTTTTCAAAAAGTAATGGTGGAGGTTCCTGGTGAACTTGCCCCGAAGTTAGCCTTTGCGCTGGCCAGCGAGAAGGCCGGGGAACATGTGGCCGCGGCAGCAAATTACGAAGTGGTTGCCGCGACGGATCCGCAATACATCGCCGCCACGACAGGGCTCATTCGCTCTCTTTCTGCGCTAGGTAACCGCCAAGGAGCGGCAACGGTTGCAAAACGTGTTCCGCCCACATCGGCCTTTCACGACGATGTGCAACTTGCGCTCGCCGATTCTTTAATGCAGCCGCACCCACGCGCCGATGGCAGCGGGGCACTTGTAGTAGATGACGTGTACCGGGCGACAGAAGTACTAAGTGTGCTTAGCCTTGCTCCGGAGGCTTCAAACGGGTTGCAAGTGCGGTACTTGAGCGAAGTGCTCTCTGAGCTCACCGAGCAAAAGCTCACGCCCGATCCCACTCGGAAGATTTTTGGTGTTCCCTTTACCGACACCGGAATTCGGTTGGGGCTTGAACATTCGTATCGGCAATTGGCACGTTTGGCGTCTACCACGGAGCAGCGAATTGCCTTGGTTGATAAAGCCAACTCGGTCCGCCCGAGGACTGCACGATGACGGAGGTGCCGCATGGCTTTGGGGGGACCGATGGAATTGGTAATGCCTCCGAATTTGTCTCTTTGAAGTCGACTGACTCGCAGTCAGTGTCGCAGCCAGTGTCGCAGCCTGTATCGCAGTTGCCGGTCAAGGCCGGAGTATGTGTTTGTGGATTTGCTAACGAGGTCGGAAGCAAATTCTGTGAGGACTGCGGGAAGCCTCTCGACCAGGCCGGTGTACTTATCGCTACCCGTGCTTGTTCTGCGTGCTCCTCAACCACCTTTGATATCGACGGTTACTGCCAAGATTGCGGTACGAAAGCCCCGTCACCGCGAGATCATGCCACGTTGGATTTTGGCATCGTCGCATCGGTAACTGATCGCGGAATCAGCCACCCGATTAACCAGGACGCTGTTGATTGCGCACTGTTTATAGGCTCTGAAACCGTTGAGCTGATCGCTGCGTCGGGCGTCGCTGATCCAAGTCTTGGTAACAACCGAGGTTCACGAACCGCTTTGGCCTATGACCGATTGACCACCAGAGCGATTTTGGTTGTGTGTGATGGGGTCTCAACGTCGTCGTCATCAGATGTTGCTTCGGCTGCCGCGGTGGGCGTAACCAAAGTGCGGTTGCAGCAATGCATCATCAGTGAGCCGGAATTGGCTGTAAGCGCGCTTATTGAGGCGGCCAAGTTGGCGCAAACCGCTGTTTCTTCCACGCCATTTCGCAAAACGGTTGGCCTTGATGCGCCCTCCTGCACGTTTGTGGCAGCGACGATTGCTAGAGGGCGAATCACCGTTGGCAACATTGGGGATTCCCGGGCCTATGTCTTTGGTGATGGCGGCCATGACCTTCACCTAAGTGCCGATGATTCTTGGGCGGCTGAAGAGATTCGCAGTGGCCGTCGTACTCCTGAGAATGCTGAATCCGATCCCCGGGCGCACATGATTACCCGCTGGCTCGGATCCGATGCACCCAACGTGGTGCCGTCCATCATCGAACACGAACCTGATGGGCCTGCGATCGTGCTGCTGTGCTCGGATGGGTTGTGGAACTACGCATCCTCCGTTGCGCACCTGCGCCGAATTCTTGATGACACCATCGAAGATCTCCTGGACGCAGCTTCCTCATCTGCAGGAACTGTGCCTTCTGCCGAGAGCCAAACCCGATCTGCCGCTGAATCCTATGAGATAAGCATGCTTAGCATTGCTGAAGCGCTAAACCGCTTTGCTTTAGATTGTGGCGGGCAGGACAATATTGCCATTGCGCTGCTGCGGATGGGCCCACCGATCACGTC
>JAYSVF010000115.1:0-27014 GCA_043718695.1 Acidimicrobiia bacterium
CCGCTTTTGCGAAGGTCGTGATCGATACCGAAGGCCGCGGTGCCTCGGTTAATGGAACGGCGGACGATTCCTCACTCGCCGAACACCCGGTTAGGTTGATCACTACCATGGCGGTGCCAGCGAAGCTCAATATCGCGCGCCGGAAGCGGGGCTTGGCCGCTAAATCCCGTTCGAAATTGCGATAGTAGGTTCGCATACTGTACCAGCTAATCCTTACGTGTACATACGGTTTGGGGAGGGTACCCGTCGCTGCATCGGCTTTCGGGTTCGGTTGGTTAGTCAGGGCTCCAGGTAATCGCGGGCGGGTCGACGCGGGCGCATCGGGGTCCGCCGTGATCATCGGTAAGCCGGACTTGGGCACTGAGATGCCCCCGTCTTTTGGCGTCGAGGATGAGCTCTTGATCGACGCGGTTCAGCATGAGCTTGGCCCGTCGAAACATTTTGAACGTGCCGGTATGGTCGACGTTGCCCCATGTGAGGTAGATGAATCGCTCACCGCGTTTGCCGTGGACCGCGGGACCGCGAAAGTCGAGTTGGCCATCGCTGCCGATGGTGGTGTCGATCTCAAGTTCCCAACGGGCATCGCTGGCATCACCGCGGACAAGATGTTCGGGGTTGGCCCGGATCTGCACGCCGACATGGACGTTATCGAGCGGTGTGCCGTCGGGATTGCAGAATGTCCGGCCGGGCAGATCAGTGCCGACTAAGGCGAGCCTCATGCCGACCAGTCTTGCACGATGGCTGCTGCGCAAATCGCGCTTATACGCTGTGAGTTATCGAGGAGCCGAACGAGGGTTTTCGGTTCGAGTGCCGTGAGCTTGTCATGGTTCGCGAGGCATTGTCATGTCATGACAGACTCCTCAACCGGTTGAGCTAGACACGCGGTACGAAGCGTTATGTCGAACTCCGCGTCCGCCTTCGCAGATATTCTTGTTCGATGACTTCCAATGCCGTCGTGGGACTTGCGCCTTGGCTAGATACTTCGGAGCTGCGCGAACTGATGTTGCCCCTGATCGGCTGGCGTGGAGAGCCTGAGCGTGACCGAGTCGCTGTCGAGGAGGCCATCGAGCGTTACGCGTCTCAGACGAACTTCTTTCCGTACGGAGTTGTCCGCGAAGAAAAGCTCGCCGGAATGATCGGCATCGAAGCAAACAACAAACACGGCATCATCCACCACATCATCGTTGCGCCCCAGTGGCGTCGTTGCGGCATCGGGCGACTAATGATCGTCGAAGCTGCTGTGTTCCTTCGTCTCTCGGTGCTGGAAGCCGAAACCGATGCCGACGCCGTTAATTTCTATCGGGCGTGCGGTTTCGCGATTCGCAGCCTCGGCGAGAAATACCCCGGCACGGAAAGATTTCTTTGCCGATTGGAGGTAACGGCGGGTTCGCCAACCGAAAACAAAGCAGAACCATAAGGAGATTTTGTTGCGTCCTCTCTTTTCTCGAACGAACTCAGAGTCTGCCAGCAACCTGTCTGGTTGCGGCCCCGGTACTCGGGTGGTTGAGATGCGCAGCTACAAGGTCGTTGGCTTGATGTGCTTTCGTTTTGACGCAACACGATGGGCTGCGTCGAGCGCTAGACGGGCCCAAGCGATGAGTTCGTCGTGGTCGTCGAACAGGCGGGCCGGTGCTTGCCAGAAGGAGAGGTCGATGGTCTGGCCGCCTTTGCTGTAGTTCAGAGACGGCACTGAAGCTGCCTCGGCGAACGCTTCTCGGTTCTGATTGTCGACTCGGAGGAACAGTTCGTTGTCGTTGACCATGGCGAACATCACACCGTCACAGAACACCCCGGTCTTGCCGAACATCCGCCGTAACGAGACTGCCCCGAGCGGGCTGAGTTCGTCGCATAAGTAGGAGCCGAACTCGGCGCTGGCAACCATTCCGACCTCGTCACGTTCCAGTCTCTGTGTTGGTGATCGCTCGATCTGCCCAGCGCGCGTAGTAGTCGGGGAGCGGAAGTTCGAACTTTGTGCACAGGGCAAGGACGTCTTGGTAGTCGTCTTCGTCGCCTTCGTAGGCAGCATGGAATTCAACCATACGCGTGGGGGTGATGCATCGGACAAGTCGGCCGTTTATTGCGCCAGTCCCAGTGAGGGAATCAAATGGATAGGCAATGCCGACGAGCAGATTTCCTTCGTCGTCGAATTCGTAGGAATGAATGTCGATGAGATGACCCTTCGAATCACCGAGCACGAAATTGTACGTATGCGTATCTTCGCGCGGAACGTCGGAGTAACCACGGTCTTCAAGGACTTGCCTAAGCCTTGGAACGTGGCGATGTTGGACGCCAATGTCCAGATCGCGATGCGTTCTGGATTGCCAACCGAGAAGTGCATCTACTCCCCAGCCGCCATCAACGACGATATCGATTCCGTTTTCGTCCATCAGATCGAGGAACGCGAGAACATCGTCAACGGTCATCTCCGAAGAACTATCGAGCAAGTCAGGGAACGAGCTGTCGGCCATTTCCATCCGACCTATTTGCCCGGTTGATACGTCGGATCTGCGGCCCTGGCTGCATGCTCGATCTTCGCTCGTTTGCTCTCCCAAGCTGCTGAGTCGCGGCTGTGGAGAGCCCCGATGTTCTCAGCAAATCCCACGACACTGTCGAGTTGTTCGCGGAGGATGTCGGCATGCCCGGCGTGACGGTTTGTCTCCGTGAGCACGTGAACCAAAATGTTAAAGAGCTTTACGTTCGGGCGCGGCCACCAGGGAACGTGACCGGGTGCGTCGATCGCGAGCGCGTTGATCGTCGCGTCGGAATGCTCCCATACACGCTTGTAACGATCGAAGATTTCGGCGCGCGATTCATCGGGAGTCACCCACATGTCGGCGCCATCCGCGCCGTCATCCCACCAGGGCAGTCGTTCTGGAAAGGGTCGTTCGAATACCTTGCCGAAATACCACGCCTCAGTGATCGTGAGGTGCTTAATCATGCCAAGAAGATTGGTCCCCGTCGGCGTTAATGGGCGTCGAGCGTCGTACTCGGAGAGCCCGTCGAGCTTCCAGAGCATCGTCTCGCGCACCGTTTGCAAATCATGATGCAGGTACTCCTTGGCAAAGTCATCAATCATCGGCGTCACCGTTTCTGAGTAGCGCTCGCCACTACGAGAATCACATCATCACAGACACGCGCCGAGTTGTCCCGTGAGCGAACAACCTTTCGTGCTCATCACGAAGTTTGTCAAGGTGCTCAACTAACCGGACCGCCTGACCAACGGCGACGTCAACGGCGGGCAACAACGTAAAGGTCACGCGCATCATATTATCGAGCGAGTCTGCTCTTCCTCCTTGCGTTTTCTTCTGTCAAAATGAAATGGTGCACAGGGTGGAAGAGACCCTCATCCAATACGGGCAACCAAGTTCCAGCCCCGGGCTTGAATGGGCCTGGGTCGATGCTGAGCTGACCAAAGCAGGCACGTATTGGGTGTCGACAAGTACCAACGGACACCCGCATCCTCGCCCCGTGTGGGGTATTTGGGTCGACGAAGTTCTGCACCTCAGCATCGGGAGCCCGAAACTCGCAGCCGCTGAAATCGGGACGCCCACGACCGTGCACCTCGAGAGCGGTACCGACGTCGTAGTTGTCGAAGGCAGAGTCGACGCGAAAACCGTCGACGCGTCGCTTCTAAGTGTCTATGACGCGAAGTACACCTGGACCTACGACGTTGACACCTACGGCCCGTTGACGTCGATCCGACCCGAAGTTGCTCTCGCATGGCGCAGTGCAGGTTGGGCAGGCCGCGATGGATTCACTGCAACCAACCGGTGGCGTTGGGTTCCCTGATTGCCCTCCCTCGCTGAACCGCATGCATCTACCCGTCGAAAGAATCGCTGTGGGAAGCTGCACCGCATGTTGCACAAATGGCACATCGAGCCGGAACAATACGTGCGCCACGAGACGCGACGCGGCCGTCGGCACGGGTACGAGTGGCTCGATCCCAAACGCACGGCACTGGTTGTGATTGACATGGTGCCGTTCTTTGTTGGTGACCCCGATATCGGCCACTACCCGCGCGGGATAGTTCCCAACATCATCACGTTGGCGGAGGTACTTCGCTCAGCTGGTGGCACGGTCGCTTGGGTGCTTCCAGCCGCGAGCGAGCCATCGCCAGCGACCGTTGAACTGCTCGGAACCAAAGTAGCTGAGCTGTATCGAACGTCGGGTGGCGGCGGACCACTGCTTTCACGACTGTGGCACGAGTTCGATGTAGCAAGCACCGATCTTCTTGTCGAGAAAAGCAGTGCAAGTGCGTTCTTCCCCGGTCGATCTGAACTTCCAGCTCTGTTAGAAGCGCGCAACATAGAAAGTGTGCTTATTACTGGTACCGTGGCCAACGTGTGTTGTGAATCGACGGCGCGTGACTCCAGCACATTGGGTTACCGCACCATTATGGTCGCCGACGCAAACGCCGCCCTGCGTGACCAAGACCTCAACGCAACGCTGCACACCTTTTACCGAACGTTTGGCGACGTCCGTCCAACATCAGAGCTCGTGGAACTGATCTCCGTCGGCCGACCGGAATCTCGTGTTTGAGCCTTCCCATATCCATTGCTACCCAGAAACTAGAATTTGCCACCATTGCACAAATTTTCGCTCAGAAATCCCCACTGCGGCCCTGCAAATATCTGAGACCACGATCCGATCTGGAATAGCTAGGATTTAACTATGACCCGACTGGATCGCGTGACAATTGATGCTGAGGTTTGTCATGGCAAACCGTGCATTCGAGGGCTTCGCTACCCCGTAGAAGTGTTGCTTGACCTTCTTGCGTCGGGCATGACGTTTCACGAAATCCTTGATGACTACGAAGATCTGGAAACTGATGATTTGCTCGCAGCCATCGAGTATGGCGCATTGACGTCACGGTTTGGGACTGTGTTGAGCATCCCGGCTGCGTGAGCCGTGTTCCTCATTGACGCACAGCTTCCTCGGAAGCTCAAACGGGTTTTTCAGAACGCCGGTTTCGACTGCATCCATACACTGGAACTTGAGGATCGCAACGCAACGACTGACGCAGACATCGCCTCGATCGCCGATCAACAACAGCGAATCGTCGTAACGAAAGACGGTGACTTTCGGATATCCCATCAGCTTCGTGGCAAACCAAAGCGGTTGCTGATGATTGCGACAGGCAATTGCTCAAATCGGTTCCTCACTGACCTACTTGAGAGAACCGAGTGTGTCCGCGCCCTTGAATTGCCGGGAATGGTTGAGCTCCGGGTCGGCGTTTTGATTGTCACGCCGAGCAAAATTCTCGATTGATATCCCCCGGTCGATCTATCACCCGTTCGTTTGCACAAGTGTCTCTCGATTGCGGTGGTGTCTACACTCGGTAAATATTCTTTGATCTTTCCGACACGCGCGTTCATGTTGAACAAAGCGGCCGCGGGGAAGCCTTGGTGTTGTTGCATGGCTTTACCGATTCCGGTTGCAACTGGCTGCCGTTGGTTGCTGTGCTTGAGGAGACCCATTTGGTGATTAGACCTGATGCGCACGGTCATGGTCTCTCCGCTCGGCTCGACCGCGATTTCACGCTCGACGATTTGGCTGCCGACGTGATTGGCGTGCTCGACGGTTTGGGTATTGCAAAGGCCGCATTGTTGGGTCACTCGATGGGAGCCCGTACTGCGGCTCGAGTTGCGGCGCTTCACCCAGAACGAATCACTCGCGTCATGCTTGAAGACCCAGCCTGGCGCCGTTCCAAGCCCGCAACCGTATACACACCAAACCCGTTTGAGTCGATGATTCGAGATTTCCAGAATGCCTCATTAGACGAACAGCTTTCATTCGCTCGCGCCAGCAATCCGGATTGGGGACAAGAGGAGATTCCTTTGTGGGCGCAGTCGAAGGTGCAAGTCGATCTGGCGTGCTTCCGTTCGCAGCACAACATTCCTGGCCCTAACTGGCGCGACGACGCTCGAGGACTGCGTTGCCCCGCCACACTCATCACAGGCGACCCAGAACGTGGTGCGATTGTCACGCCGACAATTGCCCAAGAGGCTGAAGCGCTGTGCCAGACAATAGCGACGGTGTTCATCGCGGGTGCCGGGCACAACATTCGTCGTGAAAAAGGAATCGCCTATCTCGACGCAGTGCGATCCGGCCTAAACCTTGGAAGTGAATAGTCAATATGTGTACATATGAACGACCATCGGTCACTGTCGTGTCTGAGGGGTGTGGCAGAGTGTGCGAGTGATCAATGATGTTCGCGATTCCTATGATTCGATGGCTGAACTGTACACAGCAGTTAATCGCGGCGATATTGATCGCGACACTCCTGACCGTGAATGGCTCGCCGAGTTTGCCCAACTAGCGGCCCTCGGTAGTGGCGCGGTCGCTGATCTCGGATGCGGACCCGGTTTTGTAACGAATCATTTGTCGGAACTTGGGTTGACGGTCCTTGGCTATGACCTCTCGCCAGCCCTGATTGCCGAAGCGAAGCGAGCGTTTCCTCACGTGGAGTTCAACGTCGGCGACCTAAAAGCTCTAGACATCCCAAGCGCCTCACTCGCTGGAATCGTTTCTCGCTACTCCCTCATACACATGCCCCCGTGCGAGCTCGCCAACGTCTTCGGCGAGTTTGCTCGGCTCCTCAAACCTGGCGCGCCCGTCCTCGTGTCATTCTTCGCAGCGGACTCGGGCGACCGGCACGGTTTGCCCTTCGACCACGCTGTGGTGACGGCCTACGAACTCTTCCCGGCCACGATCGCCAGCGAACTCCAAAACGCTGGGTTCAATGACATCAGGATCGGCACTCGTGGCCCGCTGCCTGGTGAGCGCAAGCTCGATCACGGCACCATTTTGGCCCGCCAAGCCACTTGATCCGGCCGTCACCGGACCAAGTCCTCACCGCTCTTGGAGTTTCCGTTTTATAGGTCGCCCACCGGGCGGTTGGATCGTCGGGCCAACTTCATACCTGCGGCTACCAAGATTGCGCCACCAGCGAGCAACGTGAGTGGAAACGCGATGTTCCCGCCAAATGTGTCGAACGCAAGGCGAGATGCGACGGAGAACGTCCAGATTCCACCGAACACGAAGTACGTGTTGCGGCCGGTCACAACGCCAACGCTAAGCCCAGCCACCCCGAGCGCGGCGAGCGCCCACCAGGTGAATGAACCGATCAAACACGCCACGCTTCCAATGGTGAGCAAGCCACCAAGATGAAGCCAAGTGGCGTGCCCTCGATGTCCGAGATGGTCGAGCGCGAATCCTCCTCCCAGCATTGCCGCAGCGACGACAACAAACAGCGAAAGACGTTCGTTGTTCGTCACATCGGGACCAAAGAGTAGTGACGCTGCGTCCATCGAGAAAAACCAAGAGCACACCATCGCCGGTAGCAACAGAAGCGGAAGACGAAATCGGAACAAGGCAATCCCGGTCACGACAATCGTTGCGATTTCCATCAGTGTCCACTGAGACGAGATCCACGGATAGAAATCGTGATACTCGGCGAAACCAGAACTCGACTTGTATCCAAGCGCTTGGGTGAAGGCGAACACGACAAGAGGAACCAAACCGATCGCCACAGTCGCGGCGAGGCCCGCAGGCAATTTCCATCCCCGCCGGTGCAGCATTTCGGCAACCCCGAAAAGTGCGGTCATCAAGATGCACGCACCAAAGGCACCAAAGAGCGGACCGCCACTGCGCCAACCTTCCCCGACGAGCACCGTAACGGCAGCGAGCGCGACCACTCCCCCGAGATACATCAACCGTGTGCCCCCAGCCCGATCACCGTGTCTGCTCGCGACCACTAAATCATTAGCGATCCGTTCGACCTGCACTGAATCGAGTTCTTCGGCGATAAGAACTTTGCGGATGTCTTCAGCGCTAATTCGAAGAGGCTTGCCCCGTTGTACAGATGGTGTGCTCATAACCTTCATGCTGAAGCACCGCAAACCTAACGACTATCAGGGGATTCCCTCATTCATCCGTGGGGGAGGCGAGCAGTAGTCTTGCGACGATTCGGCCACCGACGTTCCGCCCCACGTTGACATGCTGTTGTGGATGGAGCCAAAGCGCTGTGCCTAGACCTTTTTCAACTACTCGAAGATCGCTTCTCGACCGGAACCTTGGTATCTTGCGACAACACTGCAATGACAGGGGCACGGAGCTATCTCGAAGCAGTTCGCATTTCGTTGGTCCTAACTGACAGCCCGTCAACGCCTTCGCGATGTCAGTCTCCAGCGCTCTGTGGGAGATGATCGGCGCGGCGTTGGTAGAACTCCTTGATCGGGCCGAACTGCGGTTCGTTGCGGAAGTTCTCTTGCGTCCAGGCCACAAGTTCATCGTCGGTCATGGAAAAATCGAGCGGCTTACCCTGGGGTTGCGCGACATGCCACAACGTATCGATGAAGACTTCAACGCCGTTGCCTTCGGGATCAGAGAAGTACACCGACCACGCGTTTCCATGGCACATCGGCATAATGCCAGTGACCGTGGGTTCGGCGTCGAGCGTTGCCTTCCACAAGCGTAGATCTTCAAGGGTGCCCGACGAGCGGAAGGCCGTGTGGTGCACGCTGTTCGAGGGCCCTGCCTTGGGTCGCCCGACGATGAAGCCGACTTGATGATGGTGGTTGGCAATCTGGGAGAGAAAAATGATCTCGGGTCCCCCGGGATGGAGCGGCCCACGGTCGGTAACCTCGAATCCCATTACCCGTTCGTAGAACTCGACCGTTACCACTGGATCGTTGACGTAGATCACCGCGTGAGCGACTTCTAGACCCAATTTCGGTGGCATGGCACGAGCGTAGATCAACTGCAAGAATTCTTTCGAGGGGACCGTTGGAATCGGCATGTATGCAACGATGAATGAGTAATGGACGCGTTACCGGCCCCGGATTTGGGTGCCATGCTGGCCGACCTTTACGACGAGGCCCTGCCCGCCGTGTATGGGTACCTGCGTCGCCGAGTGCCAACCGACAGCGTCGCACAGGACCTCACCTCGGAAACGTTTCTCTCAGCGGTTTCGAGCATCCAGTCGGCCGTTACCTCGACGGTGAGCGTGGGCTGGTTAATCGGTATTGCCCGACACAAACTGCTCGACCATTTTCGGCGCGTCGCTCGCGAGGAACGCAACCTTCGTGCCGTCGCGTCGACGTTTGTTGATCATGATGATCCGTGGAACGTGACCCTGCGGGATGACCTCACCCAAGCCACGCTCAACGTGCTCGGCCTTCATCACCGTTCGGCGCTTACTTTGCGTCACCTCGATGGCTTGTCGGTCCCTGAGGTCGCACGGGTCCTTGGCCGAACCGTCCACGCCACCGAAGCTCTGCTCGTGCGGGCTCGTGCAGCGTTCCGAGTGTCCTACGAGATCGAGCAGCAGAGGTCCCTCCATGACTGACTCATTCGATTCACTCCGTCTTCCCGACGAGCCAATGGCCCCATCTGCAGCATTTACAAAAACACTACGCGCACGTATTGAACGCGCGCTTGGTATTGCCTCTGTACCGATGAACGTTTCAACGAAAGGAACCACAATGACCCGCACTCCACCTGGCCACCATGTTGTGACTGCCTACCTCTCCTGCCGAGGAGCCGCCGATGCACTGGCCTTTTATGCCGACGTGTTCGGCGCAGTTGAGGTAGGGCAGCGATATGTCGATGAGAGCGACGGAAGGATTGGTCATGCCGAGTTTGTCATTGGCGATACCCATCTCATGATCAGCGATGAGTATCCCGATTATGGCGCAGTGTCACCCGAGACACTCGGAGGTAGCCCGGTCATGTTCACCGTTTATGTCGATGACGTCGACACCGTGTTTGCCCGTGCCGTCAATGGTGGAGCACGCGGACTTCGAGAACCCGAAGACCAACCCTATGGTGCTCGTATGGGCGCGCTTCTTGATCCCTGGGGTCATCGCTGGTCGGTGCAAACGTTGACCGACGGAATCGAACGCCCGATTGAAGGTTTCGAACTGGTAACCGCCGCACCGTCGGTTGCGCCGGCCGCGCCGGTGCGTAGTGATCGAGCGCAGGAACTACTCGATGGTCCTGCGCAACTTGGGTACTTCGCGATTTGGACTGCCGATATGGATCGCTCGACAACGTTCTTCAGCGACCTCTTCGGTTGGCAGATCGTCGACGGCGGCCACATCGCCAACATTGATCCGCCGGGAGGTCTCGCCGGTCACGACAAGCGGACAGCGTCGAGCCCCAACGAAGCCATCACTCTCTACTTCCAAGTGCCCGACGTGAACATCGCAGCAGCACGCGTGACCGAACTCGGTGGACAGGTGCTTTTGGTAACCAACTACGACTCGGGCGGCAACGCCGAATGTCTCGATCCCACCGGCGCACCCTTCCAACTCCACCAACCAAACCTGGGCTACGAACGCCAGTAACGTCGGTTGGTGTGCAGCGTTGACGAGTGAGATCGTTCGCAAACCTTCCCCGGCCAGGCCCGCAAAAACGGTACGTGCACATATTGGGTGGAATTGTGCGTGTTTGTAGACCGCAAATTCCCACCCAATATGTACGCTTAAGTACCTTAACGGTTCCAACCTGAGCCACCACTATGCACGGTGCGTCTCCGACAGTATTCAACGTCGGCTGCGAGCCCGGATGTGCCACGGAACGGCTGTTCTGCAATAATCATCCGTCACCACCGATCTATCACTGATGAGGCAAGAAGTATGGAGTTCGACGAGGTTGTGCTGGGCCGCCGAAGCATTCGGGGTTACCTGAAGAAGCCCGTGTCAAAGGCTTTGATTCGGGAAGTACTGGAAGTGGCGATGCGCGCCCCAACTTCGCTGAATACTCAACCGTGGAACTTTTACGTTGTTGGTGGCGAGGTGCTTGATCGCATTCGTACTGGGAACGTTGAGCGCAACCTCGCAGGAGTGCCCGATTCCCGTGAGTTTCGCATGGGCCCGGGTTATGTCGATGCGCATCGTGAGCGTCAGATCGGCGTGGCCAAGCAGCTGTTCGCCGCCATGGACATCGCACGCGAAGACACGGCGAAACGACACGACTGGGTACTACGCGGCTTCCGGCAGTTTGATGCGCCGGTGTCGATCGTGGTCACCTACGACCGCTCGATCCACGGCAGCGACATCGCCCCCTTTGACTGCGGTGGCGTGGTCAATTGCATCGTCAATGCGGCATGGGCTCGTGGGCTCGGCTGCGTGATCAACAGCCAGGGGATTATGCAGTCGCCGGTCGTGCGCGCAGAAGCCGGCATTCCCGATGATCAGGTGATCCAAACCTGTATCGCAATGGGCTGGCCTGACGACACCTTCCCCGCAAACGCCGTCGTCTCGCAGCGCAAGTCGGTCGACGAAGCTGCAGTCTTCGTCGGTTTCGACGACTGACCAATGTTCGAAATTCGAAACGACAACTCCGAGCTTTGAGAACAGTGCATTGTTAAGTGCGCGAAAGAATCGAAATCGTTCGTTAGGGGATGGGTCTGCGCATCACGATGTCGGAAAGCGTGCGCCCGTGATCGTTGAAGGGACGGACCTCGCCTGTTTCAGTCCATCCACTTTTCAGGTAGAACGATCGGGCGCGCTCGTTTCCGCGAGCATAGGTGAGCACGGCTTCCGAGCAACTCCAGCGAACGAACTCTGCAATCACTGTTTCGTAAAGTAGCGGGCCGAGACCTCGTCCAAAGGCCTCGGGAACGAAGTACATTCGCCGCAACTCCCCGACCCTGCGAGGTGCCTCGGTTTCTGTTAGTTCGATTTCGGCAAAGCCGAATGGCACGTCATCATCCTGCGCCATAAAGATCGCGAAATGACCGTCGCTCTGGGATCGGAGAAGTTGCTCGTATTCGGCCGCTTTCACGTCTGGGTTGAGCGCTGCCAAGTATTCGGGTGATGCGATCTGCGCATAGGCAAAGCGTGCTGATCGAACAAGCAGATCGCCAATTACCTTGGAATCCGCGATGTTCGCGGGACGAGTATTGAACACAGCCAAACTCTATATGTCGCCGGAAGGCCCCAGGAGTACTACCAAGGCGGCCCGCCAGAATCGTGTCTGACTGACCGGAAGTTCTGACTCAATAACTTGGTTGCTTTCTCGGATTTGCTGCCGTACACTTGCCGTACGAAAGGGGAGGTGTGATGAAGGTAGAGAAAGTTCGGGAGCGACGCAGCGAGCGACTTGAAGTTCGGACGACTCCACAGGAGCGTGCCCTGATTGACCGAGGCGTTGCAGCGTCGGGATTGGAGCTCACAGAGTTCGTGGTTGCCAATCTTTCGCTTGCGGCGAAGCGCGTGCTTGCTGATCGAAGCGAATTCATACTCGACGACGAGGGTCGTAAACGCTGGGAAGAACTCAACAGTGAACCAGCTCGTTCGCTAACCAGCCTGAAGAAGTTGATGGCCCGTAAATCGCCTTTTGCTGGTTAACTGTGGGCTACGTTGCTCCGCGCAGACTACGAAAAGAAGACCAGTTAGACCGCTTCGATTGTCGATCGGCGGAACAGACTGACTGGCTCCGTCGCCACGCCCGCCAAGCCGATGCGAGGGGCACTGCCACGACATTTGTGGTCACCACAACAGCGAACGATGTGGCGGCTTTTTATGCCTGGTCTATGGCAAGTATCACCCTCGAGCATTTGCCCACCAGGCTTCTCAAAGGCGCGGGACGTTATCCGCAACCCGTCGCGTTGCTGGCAAGACTCGGAGTAGACATCCATCACGAGCGCCAAGGACTTGGAGCGGCACTTCTTCGCGACGTCATTTCACGTGTGGCGGTTCTTGGCACCGAGATTGGTTGTCGAGGATTGCTCATTCACGCGGAATCCACCGATGCCCGAGACTTCTATCTCCATCTAATCCCTGAGTTTGAAGTTTCACCCACCGACGATCTTCATCTCGTCCTGCTCATGAAGGACATCCACAAATCGCTGGCGGAATAGGAGCGGCAACCTTCAACGATCGACTCTGAAATCCACCGGCACGCTCACGGTGACACGATCAGCAATCGTTCGCAAACCTTGACCTAACGCAAAAACTTCCGCTAGATACCGAAGCAAGGAGAGCTGCTTGGCGCTCGCACATGGTCTCTAGCAAGGTATGAGATCGCTCTCCGGAACGTGGCGGGACAGGAGTTATAGGTACTCATGAGTAGTACTGCGCAAGGCAGCAGAACTCATTGCCCTCCGGGTCCGCCATGTGCACAACGGTGCCCTCGTCGTACCCAAGCCGGCAAATGCGCAGAGCCATGGTGATCAGAACAATCGCCCGTCGGTTCGAATTGGCGTTTTGATCGGAGTGCGCACCGATAGTTCGATCGGTGTGTAGAGGTCGATATCTTCGGGCTTCGTATCGAGAGACATGACCAACGAGTAGCGCACCGTTCGGTCTTGGCGGTCGGCTCGCTTGTTGTTCTTCCACCATCCTCCGATTGGCCGCACGGCTATCTGATCGCAATCCGCCAGTGACACTCCCGCTCCTGTCCACAAATCCGAGATTAGCGACCCACGATCACGTTGTCTCGGCCCGAGGTACCAGTTCGCATCATCGGCGCTGTTTGGCACCTTCTCACCGTTTTCGTCGTACTCGGCAGTGTTGTTGATCCGTCGGATAAAGGCTTCATCCGTCTCGGCGGGTCGCTTCAGCTCGAACCGCAATCCATGCGATGCATAGCTGTATCGCATCCTCCAGCCGCGACTCGCTACAGAGGGTTCAATGAAGTACGAAAGAGTGACTCGAAGTCGGACATCTTCCGCATCGAGAAGACGGAGCACATCGGCTGGCCACGGGAGTTGGTGCAAACGGAAATTTTTCGACTTGTGATCCGGACCTTCGAATGGCTGGAAGGAATCCTCGATGATGAGCGTCGTTGCGTTCGATGTAGAGGAGAGCGCCCGTTCCGCGCGGGGCACTCCCCAGCCATATCGGCGCAGTAACGCAAACCGATTTGTTTTCGATGCTGGACTCAATCTTGCCTGCATCGCAGTCGTCCACTCGGCTGAGTGAACCGTGAGTGCGCGTATTGTTTCTGGCCAAGCCGATGGGTAACGGATTGCGATCTTCGCTGCAAGGTTCGCCGCCAAGGCTGTTGCGGCGCTCGTTGCATTCACCGTACTCAGCGATGTCACTCCGTGGCGGGACGTCGAAGTAAGTGCAATCGATGGGTTCTTGTCATCGAACAACCCATTCGAGCCCATTAAAAGGTTGCCGCCTTCGAACACGACGTCTGGCTTGTTTGGCCACTGCCGTTGCCACGGCACCCCCGTGCGACTGTGAGGCGAAAGCTCTCCCTCGTCCGCAAGAACTTTCCAACCCTGAAAACTTGGATCAGTTGGGAGCTGCACCTTCTCAGTGAACGCTCCTACGGTTAAGACGTTCCAGGCTTGCGCCGGTTCTTCGATACCACTCAGGTCGGATTGTGCAAGATGGTCTTGCTCTGGTTGTTCGCGAACGTTGCCCGAAGAGACAATAAACAATCGGCTCGCATCATCTTCAGGATCATCTAGCAGCAACAGCACACCGTCGGCTGATTGATCGATCGAAGCCCCGGCTGCAAGCGCATCCAACGCCGCTGACCACGTTGTTGGTTCGCCAAATAATGGTTGATCCAACGCAGTTACGGCCAAGGCGAAGACTCGCACTCGCTCGGGCCAGGACAACTCAGGTAGCGCTACAGCCTTTGCAGTGATCAGAGCGTAAGCATTTCGATCGTTCTTGCCATCGTCGGGCAAGATCTTCACCGACTCAAGCGAATGATGAACTTCAACATTCGTCGAAAGTTCGAACGCTGGCTGCAAGTCGCCGTACAACGCAAGGCCGGACATCAAGGTTCCATGCCCGCGCGAATCACTTCCGTCGTGCAACGCGACAGCCGAATGCACTGCGTTCAGGCCGATAAACGGAGCCAGCAATTGGTGTCCCGAAAGAATGCCTGAGTCGAGCACGCACACAGCGATTGCTGCTTCGGAGGAAGCGCCTGTAAGACGACTTAGTAATTCTTTGACGTAGTCGTCCTGCTCGTCGTAGGTAAGGTCCAACACCTGATCGATGCGACTGGGTCGACGAATTTCATGAATCGGAACTCTTGTCATCGGAAGCATGGATAGTGAGTCCCACGATCCTTCGACCCACACGATCGTTCGATCAGGGAACTCAAGTACCTCTTGGGCAACGGTCAGTCCAAACGCTCCCGCGACTTGTCGAAGTAACTCGATTGCGTTTGGCACCCGCCGCATTACGAGTTCCCACCACACATTGCCATCGGGAACATCGCCCGCAGAAGTCCAAAGGTCCTGAGCTACTCCTCTACGAATTTCAGCCATATTGGCTACCAGTTCCCGATTACGTGGGTGACCTCCGGGATTCTTGTCTGTTGGTTTTGTCATCTCGTTCAGATAGTCGTTCAGCAGTTTGAAGAACGCGGCGAGCGACTCGTCAGCGATCCAGACCGCAGCGACCTCGGTTCCGTCACTTTCGTGTGACACGGCGAGTAATTCCCACCTCGGAATTCGTGCCGTTTTCCGGTGCGTTGACCAGCGTTCGAGCGAATCAAGTTTCAGCGGAAAAGCCGGCGAGGCAGCCCGGATGGCGACGAAAACACCAAGCGACCGCAGTTCTTCAAGCTCAGGAGCACTCCGATCGCGTTTGAATTCCTCCACCGCATTAGTAAGTCCCTGGACGAGCGCGGCACCGTGTGCTGCACGATCTTCTATCGGGCGGATTTTCGGATCGCCGGACCCCTTCCGCGAAAGTGCCTGATCCCCTGCGCTGCCCGTGACAAAGATGTGGTCCAAATCAGTTCGTAGAGGCACCCGCCACCCGACTACGTTCAGCCAGCGCCGTCAAGAGATGCGCCGTGCCAACTTTTTCGTCACCAGCAAGGATTGCGTCCTTGGCAGCTGTCTCAGCCACGGCAACTAACTCCGCCGGGCTTCGACCTTCGATCAACTCATCCAACTTTTTCCACGCGATCGTGCCCGATAGACCGCGCAACCGACGCTTAACAATTTCTCTACACGCCATAGTCGACGGCATTGTGAAATCGATGGCGAGGTCGAATCGGCGGAACAAGGCCCGATCGAGCAACTCGCGATGGTTGGTCGCTGCAACAATGACACTGTGAGCGGGGGCATTTTCAAGGAACACAAGAAAGCTGTTGAGAACTCGACGAGCTTCACCAACGTCGTTACCTGATCGGTCAGCGCCCAGCGCATCAAACTCGTCGAACAAGAACACGGCCCGCTGTTCTGCTGCCGCGTCAAACACCACGCGGAGCTTTGCTGCGGTTTCTCCCATGTACTTCGACAGCACACTGTCTAAACGAACCGATAACAACGGCACGCTGAGTTCATGCGCCAAAGCACGCGCACTCATCGTCTTGCCGGTACCCGGCGGGCCCGTCAACAACAAACGATGCGCTGGAGCGAAACCAAGTGCCTTCAACCGATCCTGTTGCCGCTGTTCCAGAACCACCCTCTTGAGTTGCCCCATCAACGGAGCAGGGACTACCAACTCTGCAAGGGCCGTGTCTGGGTACGTCGCCGTCACCAAGTCCGCAACGTCGCCGCGTGGCTGTGCCAGCGCAGTCACACCTCGCCGAGGAGCAACCGCTTCGCGACGAGTCGACTCGAGCAACTTCTTCAGGTCCGCAGCCAACTGATGCTGACCCTGGCGCGCGGCCTTGGCCGCAACTTGCAGGGTGACAGCCTCGAAACGAGTCTCGTCGCCGGACATGTGGCTCTGGATGAGAGCCTTCAGGTGTTCTGCGTTCGCTGCCATGGCCCTCCTCCTTCGCTTCAACGGTACTTGATAACAGGCCCGGGAGTCCCGCCTGTCACCTGAGGTTCAAAAAGCGCGCCGGTTTGAATGGGTAGAAACTCATGGCCGAATGGCAACGCGGTAAAAGCAAAAAGAACCACCAAGACGCGGGTACACCTGGTTTCACTTTGGTGTTCCAATGATTGCCCGGGTCAGTAGCAAGGTGGGTACGAGGTCGGGGTCACCGGATGTTTCGAAGCTGCCATGGACCGCCGCGTCGTAGTTGTTCGTGAGGAGCCTCCATGCTTGCTCGCCCGAAAATGACATCGACGCCAGCTCGACGGTCGGGTTCGAACCATCAAATTCCCATGACTCACCGTTGGAAACGAGCCGCCATTGCTGACCGAGCTGTTCGTCGACGATGTCGATTTGCACGAACGCGCCGGCCTCGCTCTGGTGTTCACCGAGCCGATACGGATAGGCCCAACGAAGTGCTTCTAGGACGGGTCGGGCAAGGTCTGGCCTCAGGTCGGATGGCTGATCGAGTGCCTGGAGGATTTGCTGTCGATGAATCCATTTCTCCGTCAGCTCACGAGCATGGTCGACCCAGACGGGCACAGGGTCTGCACTTGCCCAAGAAACGTCCGCGGCAATAGCGGAAGGGTCTTGAGCATCCATAGCCTCAACAAATCCTTTGGCCGACCATTCGAGCAGTTCAAGCAACAATCTGGGGCTGAGCCGACGGGCTGCCGTAACCCATCCTGCCTGAAGGTCATCGAGCCAGTCGATGAAACCCTGCTCGTCGGAATCGTTCGGCGCGGAAGTGCCCCGGAACCCATCACGCAACCAGGAGATCACACTGAAGCTTCCTCCAAGGAGGTGGAGCGCGAGCCCGTGGACATCCCACCCCGGACACGGAGTCGAGCGAGACCAGTCGGAAGGTGTCAAGGAGCGAAGCAGGGTCAACAAACGATCGTTCTCAACCTCGAACAGACTCTTGTAATCGCTGCACTGTGGGAATAGCCATAAACGATCTTGACTCACCGATGGCAATCATGAAGGGTGAGTTTTAAGGCTCACTGCCGAGACGAACGGAACTTCTAAGCGCATACACGTGGCGGGCCGCGGGCTGGCTAGTCTGCGACATAGTGGGCGGTGGTTAGGGCGACTACGCGGTTGGTGTTTCCGGTTTGCAGTCCTAAGGTTCTGTTGCCGAAGTCGCGCTTCCAAAGCAGGTTCCCGGTTATGGGGTCGAAGCCGTTGACTCCGCTGGTGGTCAATGCAACGAAAAACGAGCCATACCTTGCCCTGCCGTTCGCGTCGTGCCCGCATTGTTTCCACCGATCTGCGTGAGGTAGCTTCCCTATGCAAGCATACGTTCACATGAAACGGTTTGGCCGGAAGTCTTTGAATCGGGCGAGGGGCCGACCGGACCTTGACTCTCAGTAGCAGCTAGCGCTGGCTCACAGACATAACCTTAAAGGCACGGCTCAGTAGAAGCGGTTCTGCTGCGACGAACTCGACTGGCCGGTGGACGTCGACCAGTTGCCCGGTGGTCTTGAGTCGTTCAGCGAGAGAGTCAGGTTGGGGATGATCCCAATCCGATGATGGAAAGATCACCGGATTGATCCCCGTGGCCTTGGCAAGCTCAGTGAGAGTCATCGGGCCTTGCCCGAGAACGAAGAGGAAGCACAACAGAGTGTGTTGCTGATCGGAGCGAAACAGCATCGGTGCGACCGTTGACCCCTGAACCTCCGCGGCCGTGAATGTGCCAGCTTTTGGTCCATATCTACTAACACTCAAGACATAAGCACCATTTCGATATATTTGGATGTTTTTGATGATACATCGGACGCTTTGCCGGCTGCACGCCAATCTGTCTGCCAGGTAGCGAAAGTTCCCCGTGCTTGCGGTTACTACGCGTACTGACACAAGTACGCGTAGTAACTAGCTCTGGTCGCGACGGACCCCATGTTCGACAACGACATCAACGCCCTTCTTCGGCCGTTGGCATCAGATGGACGTAGGTCGTTGTGTCATGGTCGTACCATATCCGGGCGTCTCGATCACCAACTCTTCTCCAGACAACCAGGCGCGTACTCGTCCGTCAACATATGATCCGTCCCAAATCATGTTTCCATCGAGGCAGATCTCGTCCGTCCGGACAGTCACTCGTTGATCTTCGTCAGACATGCCCGCACACCACATGAAGACAGTCCCCACAACGAAATCGTTGAGAAAAGTTGGCGAGAACGTTTGATGGTCGGTTTCAAAACGTACTATCGGATTAGTGCTTTGGTCGGTCACGAATCCATCGCACGTTTCGCCGTAGGAGTGAAAGCACTGGAGTTCGCCCGTTTCGGAAATTTCCGCTATGAACTCTCCAAAGGAAACGAAGTCGGGCGGGAAACGGATTGCCCATTCAAGCGCAGGTGGCAAATCAGAACGTCGGTCGGACACTGTCAATGGTGGAAACCACTCAGATGCCCACCAGTTGGCGAACGTTTGCAATTTGGCCACGAGGCGAAAACTATCGACGTCATTGATGCGTTCAACCGCCATCGATCTAGCATATCGATCCTCGAATAAGAATTTTGACCGGCGGAATGACTATGGGATTTCACCCAGATTGTTGTGAAATCAGCCAACTCCAGCTTTGATCTGTGCGAGTAAGGCGTGTAAATCGACTGGGCTATCTGTGGACACCGTCAGGCAAAGGCCATACGTAGGCTTAGGAATTGAACGGGTGTGGACAGGCGGGGCTTCCTGTGGCGCATCTGGGGGTGCAACCCCAAGAATGCGGATCTGACTTCGCTTTGCCGGTCTGGTGGCCAACCGATCTGCGCGCACAGCCTCTGCCGCGTCACACTCCACGAAGATGTGACGAGCGCGAAATTGACTCGCGGAAGCTCCTAGTCGCTGGTGTATCTCTGCCCAATACGAAGGCGTGTCAACAACAACGCATTTCGTTCCTGCCATTAACAAATCGTCGACGAGCGCGAAGATGGTTTCGTAGCTTGCCTTTGAGGCCTGATCCCACGCGAGTCCAGCGTCAAGGAGTGCGGTCTTCACCACGTCCAGGTCGAGCGTTACTCCACCCAGCTGCTCAGCAATCTGGCGTGCAAGCGTGGACTTCCCGGATCCTCCGTGGCCGGCCATCTGAATAACCAGCGCGTCGTGCATCAGGTCAGTCTCTCCTAACGGTGCCTTTTCCGGAAGCCTTTGACAGAAGAGGCCGCGCTCGGGGTGAGGCACACGCGACGCATGTTGCTGCGGCGGGCTGCGCCTCCAAACGTTCTTGTCCAATCGGGCGACTGCAGGTTTGACAGTTTCCGTAGCTCCCGTCTTGAACCCTTGAAAGTGCGAGAACAAGCTCGGCGAGGTGGGCGCGAGTCATGCCCAATACCGCATCGACTTGCGCTCGCTCATAAGCAATCGTTGCGCCTTCAGGATCGTGCTCATCGTCGGTGGACACTTCTCTCGACGCTTCCACCACCACCTCGAAATCACCCGTCAGTTTGGCTATCAGTCGCACAGTGCGAGCATGTTCGTCTTGCAAGCGCGTCTCATGAAGATTGGATTCGTCGCTTCGCCGCGACCCATCACCTGACGGCATTACCAACGATCGGCGAGGGAAAGCCAGGCTTCGGTGGTGAGACCGAGGGATTCGACGTCGATTCGTTCGTTGTTGCCATGGAATCGGGATGCGAATTCACCGGCGCTCAACGTGGGGCTGAACAGGCCAAAGCCGTAGGCAACGGTACCGGCTCGGCGGAAAAACGAAGCGTCGGTGCCGCCTGCGGTGATTCGTGGAACCAGGCTTGCCCCCGGGTGGAACTCACGGGCGACCGCTTCGAGTGCTGAGTACAACGGCGTGTCGATGGGCGAGATGGTGGCCGCACCCTCGTTGATGATCTCGGTCGTTACTCGGGCTGAGAGTTCTGGTCCGAGCGCTTCGAGCAGCATGGCATCGACCGCAGCACGATCGTGGCCGGGAAGTGTTCGAATATCCACTTCGATCGCGACCTCGTCGGGGATCACGTTGGTCTTCTGTCCGCCGCTGATTACGTTCGGCGAAAAGGTCGTATGCGTACATGCATGTGCAAACTTTGCCGTGCCGTGATCGTGAATGTGCGCGAGGCCTTCGTAAACGAGCGACGGGTCATGCAACATCGCCACCACGTCTTCTCCAACGTCAAGAGCCGACGCATACTGTTTCCACACCTCGTTGATCACCGCAGCTGGGCGATACTCTGCGAGCTTACGAACTACCTCGGCGGCAACCACAAGCGCGTTATTGGCACCATACGGCATTGATCCATGCGCAGGCGTGCCCTTAATGATCAGGCGTCGCCATGAAGTGCCTTTCTCCCCAACGGTTATGGTGACGCGTTGGCCGCGAGGCGAATGCAACGAAAGCCCACCCGATTCGGTGATCAAATAGTCGCAGCGGCTCAGATCCGATTCATGATCAACGAGATACCGTGCGCCATAGTTACTCTTGGCTTCCTCGTCGGCCACAGCAATGTAGCGAATGGTTCCCTTCGGACGTTTTCCACTCCGAGCCAACGTCTTCATCGCTACGGCCATCGAGCACGTGAGATTGAGCATGTCGAGTGCACCTCGTCCCCACACCTCGCCATCAACCAGCTCGCCACCAAAGGGATCTCGCAGCCACCCAGCGGCATTTGCGGGCACCACATCGGTATGGCCCAGCAGACACAACGTCGGCGCGGTTAGATCGGTTCCTTGAATCTCGGTGATCAACGACCGACGGCCCGGCGCTGGCTCCACCCGCTGAAAATCAAGCCCACTTCCCTCCAGGTACGACTCGATCAAATCACTGCTGCGAACCTCACCACCCGAATCAACCGCGCCCGTATTGACGCACTGGTTGCGAATAGCCGTCTGCAGCAACTCAACGGTCTCATGCTGACGGGTTAGACGGACATCGACGGCCATACCCCCACGTTAGGCGTTTCAATTATCGGAAGGAGAAGCCGTTTCTTGACGTTCTGTAGTGAAGAGCAAAATTGGCTCACCATTTCGGGTCTCTCCGGTTGCCACGAAGCCAGCCTGCTCGTAGATGTGCTCGGCACTGACATTGTCTGGGTGCACCGTGAGGCTCAGTGAAGTACACGATCGCTGGCTTGTCGCGTACTCAATGATGGAGGCGATGGCCCAGGTTCCGTAGCCGCGACCTTGCATCGTTTGATCGATCGCGAGATGGAAGATTTCACATGACACACCGTCAAAGGCCAATGCGACCACCCCGACAATCTTCCGCTGATCGTTGCGGAAGGCGTACGGCTCCCAGTCCCTTCCGTCGACCTGGAGAAACGCTTTCGCTAAAATGACGAGGGCAACTGGTTGGTGCGCGGCGACGAACCGAAGTTGGTCATCCCGAACTAGCACCTTGTTGGCTTCTCGCCAGTTCGATTCGTCAATCGGTGTCAGTTCCACAACCAATTCTCCAGGCGCACGGGCCGCCAATGGTGGATCGTTAATGGCATGCTTAAACGATGTCGACGCGGAAGATCTTTGCCAAGGGCGCGCTTGTCCTCTTTGGCTCCATGGTCTGGTTGATTTCGTTAGCCTCGACTGGCGATTCCAAAGTCGCGATAGTTCCGATCTGTCGGTCGGAGCAACTTCGAACGATTGCGTATGGGACAGGAATCGGAACAGGCACGGAATACTTCGCCGTGGCGATTACCAACACTGGTCCAACGCGTTGCAGAATCGGTTCAGAGATTCAGCTCCTTCACCGGGTAGGAGGCAAGTTGACAACGCTTGCCGCCAAACCCGACACGAGACTCAACGGCAAACGCATCAGGGTGCTGCAGGCTCGTCAACGCGCCACCGCAGTAATTACAACTACCTGGGCAGTCGAGGACTACAACAATCCCGATTGTCCGGAAGGCAAGGCACACCCACTTGACCGAGTCGTCGCCCTCAAGCTCGGCACCGGAGTTACGACCATTCTCAAGGACTCCCTCGACCTTGAACGCTGTCAGCGTCGCGTCAGTCCGCTTACCGACGACGAGTGGCTAACAAAGTGCGAGCTTGCAAGCCCAGCGTGTGAACCCATCCCGGCCGGAAAGCATCGCCCCCAAATCGGATAGCTCCGACATCCAATCCCTGGACCGACCGTGCTCTGTTTCTCCACATGAACGCCTGCTGTTCAGTTGGGAGTCGAAGGTAATCGTTTAACTTCATGCGAAGCGCCGGTAGAGCCACCCGGCGGGGGAAGCGCTTTAGCGACCCCACGGATTCGATGTTGGACGGGGCCGGTTACCACGAGGTGGGGGATTGAGCGGGTGGCGAGTTCTTGTTGGTACCAGGCGTGTTGGGTGCTGCGGAAGGTGTCGTCGCGGCGGGTGCCGTCTTGGACGAAGTCAAAGTCTGGTGAGCAGAGGATCACGAGATCGTATGTGCGCGTGGCAAGTGCGTGGAGTTCGGGTTCGGCTTGATTGAACATGTCGAGGCAGTAGAGCAACGTGGTGAGCGGTGAGGTGTCGCAGATCAGAATGCCGGTTTCGATTGCCCTCGGCATGCGAGCGGCTTGTTCTTCGCGGTGGACTTGCTCGGTGGCGATATGCAGTAGGTCCTCATACGAAAGAGAACCTTCGCGGATGTCCCAAAGTTCGCGTCCGTATTCGGGAACCCACTCGGTTCTAAAGTTTTCAGCGAGGGCGGCGGCCAGGGTTGACTTGCCGGACGACTCTCCGCCGAGAATGGTGACCCTTCGAACAAACGATGCTGCGACCACGGGCGAAAGCCATTGCTTCGAAGAACCGAGTGCACTGCGAATCATGGTTCCTGAAGTCGGAACGATCTGCCGTACTGGATCGACGCTCACATGGGTAACGGTGTGATCCACAACTCCACGGTCGTCAAACCATTGGCCAAGTTCATCAGCGAAACCGGGACCGTAGTCGTCGCTGGTGAATACGGCATCGACGACACAATCGAGAACATGGGAGCACAGCCAGCCAACAAATTGTCGATGGACAACGTCGGGATCATCGTTGTTGGGAAGAGCCGGGGCCTGCGATCTAGCTCCTCGATCGGCGGAGCGTGCCGTTGCTCCAGAGGACGAAGTCGGCTCGGCAGTAGATGGCAGCGCGGGTTGAGCGTGCTCTTCTGACCAAGCGTTAAGCCATGCTTGATCGATGACCAAGCGAGTGGTTTGCGGGTACAGCTCAGCTAGCCAAGCAGCCCGCACCGACGGTTCGCAACCGGGGTATTCCGGAATGCTCCAACTTATGAGCACCACGTGGTCGCACTGGCTGAGAGCGGTATCGATCACAAGCTGGTGGCCTCGGTGAAGGGGCGCAAACTTGCCAACCACCAAGCCGGTTTTGAACGCATTCATGTCAACACGACTTTACGAGCTTGTAAGTAGGCGCAAGAAGATCATGCAGAGGAAATCCCGTTCGAGAGGCGTGGTTCTGCAAGAGAGGATGCGCCACTAACCCCACTTTTTGCACTGGGCCAGTGAAAAAAGTGTCACTAATGGCGCAAACCCTCGCCAATCTGGACCGCATCACTGGAGGCAGCCGAAAATTCTTTGCGCCAATGCCACCATCCGAGGAAGGCGTTGAACCAATAGAGCACGTAAATCCACGCGGTGATGGTGAGGCCCCGTGAAAAGAACAACGGCACGGAAACAGTGTTCACGATCAGCCAGCCGGGCCACGTTTCAATGCGTCGACCCATGAGCAAATACTGCGCCACCACGCTGGCCCCGACAACAAACGAATCGACGAACGGTGCATAGGCATTGGTATAGCGATGCAGCACCAATCCATACACCGCAATGGCCGGGATGGCTGCCATCATCAGCACACCGATCCTTCTGGTTCCCGCTCGCGTGACCGGCAATTGAGGCACGCCCCGCGTTCGCACCCACACGTTCCAACCAAGAAAGCTGGTGACGATGAAGAACACTTGCAATGAAGCATCGGCGTAAAGTTGGTTTGATCCGAACACGTAAATGAAGATGCTCGAACCCACAATCCCCGTCCACCAAAGGTGCACGCTGTTCCTCGCCGCCAACAATACCGATGCAGTGTTGGCGACGTTGGCCGCAATCTCCCACCTATTCACAATGCATCCACTTTCATGCTCGTTGACCCACCCTTAGTTTTGTCGCGTCCACGTTGGGGTCCATCTCAACTTGACCTTCGCTCGATCGTGCGACTCCATTACGAAAACGCAATCGGTACGAAAAATCCACAGGAGAAAGGATAGGTCGCGGGCTCATGACACGGCTCCCGGAAAATCGCTGGTGAACTGTTTGACCTTTTCGGCGGCAGGATCAATAGTCGAAAGTGTCACGGTTCGTGTTCCCATAAGTGCGCGTAGCAATTCCTGAGCTTGTAGAACGTTTCGGGAGGAACCTTGCACCGACAGCGTTAACGATGCGTCTGCGGACTGATACACGCAGAACTGTGAAAGGGTGAGCGGATTGAAGGCATGCAGAATATCCACATTGTTGATCCACTCTCCGTTGCTTGTGCAAAATCGCACTGGTTCCCGTCCGACTAGGCCAACCAAGACTCGTTCAACGCTCGCACCATCAGGACGCACATACGAACGCATCGAGGCAAAATCACCGGTTCGGTAGCGAAGCAGCGGCAGACAAAAATTGAAGCCTCCGGTAAGGGTGATCTCTCCTCGTTCACCGCTTGCCACAGGGGCACCTGAGGAATCGAGTAGCTCAACGTGGAGTTCGGGTTGCAACAACACATGGCCACCGGCAGCGGCATCAAACACCGCAATTGGTCCGGCTTCGTTCATTGAGTAGAAGTCCAAAACCGGACACCCGAATTCGGTTTCCAACTCGGCTCGCAAGCCAGGAAGCAACGTCATCGAGGTGGAGAACAACACGCGAGGTTTGCAGTTCGGCGCAATACGGAGGAGCTCCGCGAAGGAGATTGGATCGCCAGCGATTACCTCAGAGTTCAATGCCTCAAGGTACGCAGCACGGTCGGCCTCACAACGCCAATCGCTGGGATGCAAATTCAACTTGACCAGACCCACTTCGCCTTGCATGGGAACTACCGAAGTGTAGGTAAAGCACTCCCGTTGAAAACCTAGAAGGACGACTCCAACCGCTGGCAGTTCAGCCGAACCCTGGACACCCGAACCGTGGCCCCGTGAGCCTGGATCAAGTGAGGCTGAATCAAGTGAGGCTGAATCGGAAGCGCTTCGAACAACGGAACTGGAATCAACTGGGCTCGGCGCGAGCCATGGAGCATCTTCAGAGGGAACGCTAGAACCAGCTCGGAGATCCATACCCAAACGACGAAGTGCGCGACGGTGATACGCCAGGTATTCGGCGGCAACGCGTGGGTGCGACGGAACGCTGAGGGGGTGGCCGGTTGTTCCACTGGTGACGTAGGTTATGAGTTGTGAAGCATCGACATCGTCGGGGACGAATTGGGCCACGTCGGTACTGAGGTCCTTGCGGCTCGTGGTGGGAATCGCTCTGAATGGAATTCCCGGCGCGAGCTGATAGCGCCGAAAGAACGGGACAACGCTCAACGATCGATCAACAAACTCGTGAAGCCAAAGGGGTTCCGACGCGTTCGGCAGGGATGCACTGAGCACCACTTCAGTACGCGCCTGAACCTTCCCAAGATCATCTGCACACAGACGACTTCCCGTGGTTCCGGTAAAACGTGGCGCACTCGGATGTTCTCGCATCCACGCCAACAGTGCACGACCGCGATTACTAAGCGTCGGATGGTCAAAGGCATCAACGGAATCGGAGGAACTCATGCAAGACAC
The DNA here is from genome assembly GCA_043718695.1 of Acidimicrobiia bacterium. Taxonomy (GTDB): domain Bacteria; phylum Actinomycetota; class Acidimicrobiia; order Acidimicrobiales; family JANYDT01; genus JANMZO01. The sequence continues at coordinate 26,478 of JAYSVF010000115.1, forward strand.
CCCGCGTGGTGAGGATCCTTCGCAACTCGACATCCGTTCGGGGAAATCGGAGCCTTCAACATTTGGGTGAACCCTTTTCACGCGACCAAGCTGCCCGCCTCGATTGGAAAGTGTTCATTCGCGGGTGTACTTATCAGCGGCTACTTGAGCGGCTTTGGCGGCCAAAGCTTCGCGGACCAGTTCGGCTCGGGCTTCGGCTTCGCGTGCTGCGGCGAGGAGGCGTTTGCGTTGCGCGGAACTCACCCGAGTGAGTCGATCATCTGCTTGCGCTTCAGTTTCACCTTCGGGTAGCAGTTCAAGCGTGGCGAGCATCGACCGAACAATTTCTTCCCGACGTTTTGGATCGCCATGCCACTCCGCAGCGGAACTTTCGCCGCCATGGGCCACCGACAATGTGGTGAAGGCATACCAAACGCGTTTCTGCGAGACCTTTCTTCCGGCGTTGCGATTAAACCACGGATCGGCCAACAACCAAGCAAACAGCAACGCAAAACCGCCTGCTCGCCCCTGTCGGTCATTTTGCAGTGCCGCCTCAAA
>JAYSVF010000116.1:0-4436 GCA_043718695.1 Acidimicrobiia bacterium
CAGCCGAATCTGCTGCGATTCCATCGGCTACGAGAACCGCCACGGCAGCATCGAGACTGTCGTTTCCAGCCTCTTCCACGATCTCACCGCATCGTTCAAGCGCACCAAAGGCGGCCTCAAACGTGACGTTGGTGGGAATACCCGAAGGGCGTAGATCCAGGAGCCGAATGATCCGGGCGACCAAGTCTTCAGGTGCGAACGGCGTAAACCGATGGAGATTCGTGCCTACTTTTCTTGCCTCGACGCCAAGCTCTGGCAGCACGGCGAGTGTACGCACATCGATGTCCTCCTCGTCGATGAGTTCAACCGTGACAAGCCCAATGATTCCGGGTGCCGACGCAACCTCAAGAATGGTTCGAATCGCCTCAATGGGGCGAGTAACGCCATCCTCCTCGGTCTGCATGGCCCGTCGGGCGACCAGGGAACGATGGGCGTTGGATTTCGCTAAGGCCGCTCGACTTTCCGTGAGATGCCCCAACGGCTCATCGGCAAGGGAGATTGGCAAGCCCAATCCGCCAGCCTCGCATAACACCACGATCTCTTCGGTTGTGAGCTCAATGAAAATATCGCTGCGCGCCATGTTGGTTCAGATGCTCTCTTCTTCACGTTTTGCCGCCAATCCAATGAGCGACGACCCTCATCGTGACACCCATCCAAAGAAGCAACGAGTACCGACAATCGCAGGCTATCTATCTTCAACGCTCTTGGTGGGCAATGCGTGACGATTTTTCTTTGGTGTCTTGGCCTGGCTTTGCGTTGCGTGTCTCTGGGTTTTCGTTGAGTAATTCAGCCCGTACCAGCGTTAATACACTCAAGCCAAGAATTCTGGGTTCGTTATGAACGAACAAGGATCCACCCGCGGAAACCCGTTGGCTTCAACCCGGATCGCTGCGAGGAGATCGGCGCCAACTCCTTCAGACGTTTCCGGAACTAACGACACGTATCTCGATCAACGAAACCGGGAAACCCAGTTGGCTGAGGCTTTGCGCGCGGGTGATCGCGACGCGTTCCAAGGGCTTTATGAACTCAACGTTGAGGCCGTCGCCCGCTTTGTGTCACGTCGATGCGCCCCGTCACAGGTCGACGACGTTGTAGCGGAGGTTTTTCTTCGGGCCTGGAAAGCGCGTGATCGATTTGAACCCCAAGGCTTTCGCTACCTCTCGTGGTTGTTGCGGATTGCCCAAAACCTCATCATTTCGCAGAGTCGTCGACCGATACGGGAGAACTACAGCCTTGACTCCGCGGCAGAACCACAAAGTGAAGACGCCAGCGAACGGTTAGTTGACCAGTTGGTTGGATCCTCGATGCGGGAATTGCTCAACTCGCTTCCCGAACGTCAACGGGTGGTCCTGGAACTTCGATTCGTTGAGGATTTGAGTTCGACCGAGGTGGGAGAAATCCTCGGAATCTCTGGGGACGCGGTACGCCAACTCACCGTGCGCTCGCTTCGCCAGGTACGTTCGCTGCTTGGAACTTCATTTAGTGAAACACATGCCTGATCTTTGGAACCCGTCCGAATGAGCGAAGTAGCCGTTGAACTCCACGATGGCGTCACCATCTTCGATGTCTGGTTGCCACTGAACCAGCCACTGGCCGCCGATACCGACTCGGCCGTCGGCAGCACAACTCCCCCAACTACAGACGCTGAACAGGATCGTTTCGATGCTCTGGTGAAAACCGTTCAAGTCTCGGCTCGCGTGGCGCAAACTCCCGTTGTGGCATTGCGAAACACCCGAACAGGGCAAATAGTAAGCACGCAGAAAACCCCGCAAACGATGGACTTGCTGCAGGGTGACCAGCTCGTGGCAACCGCTGGCACCTCTGGCGGGGTCACCTCAACGGTCTTTGTGGAAATCCTCAATGGACCTCAAGCAGGATCTATCGTCACACTTCCCAACGGGACCCACGACATTGGAAGGAGTGATGTATCCACCATTTCGATCAATCACGATTCGGTATCACGCACCCATGCGCGCATCACCTATGGCGGTGACTCTTCTGGTTGGTTGCTCGTTGATTGCGATTCGGCAAACGGCACGACCGTAGGCGGAACCCGAGTTGGGACCGAAGGCGTTCCCTTACAGTTTGGCGCGGTGCTTGGCATTGGCGACATCGTGGTGGCTTTCCACGATGCCTCGTACCTTCCCGCACATCTTCAACGTGGTGAGCGTTTCCTGCTCTTTAACCGTCCGCCCCGCGTGCAGCCCAACGATCCTCGCCAGAGTTTCCTGTACCCAAAGGCACCGCAGGCTGGTACAAAACGAAGTTTTCCGATCGTGACGCTGATCGTGCCGTTGATTGTCGCCGGGGCTATGGCCGTGCTCATTAGCCCCACCTACCTGCTTTTAGGTTTGGCTTCCCCGGCACTCATGCTCGGTTCGTTGTTTGAAGACCGACGAACCGGCCGCAGGACGATCCGTGAAGAAACGGTGCGGTGGCGTGAACGATGTTCTGAGCTTCATGGCGAAGTGCGCATCGCCCACGAACAGGCCTACTTTGCTCGCACGACCCAAAACCCCAGCGCAGCGGTTTCAGCGGCGAGAATCGTGGCCAGAACCCCCGATGTTTGGCAGGTTCGGCCATCGCACAGCGACTTTCTCCAAACCGCAATTGGTACAAGTGACCTCCCCTCCCTACTAACGGTCACCATTCCCGAGCAGGGTGAAGAGGAGCTTCGGGCGGAGGCGGTTTCGGTCGCTGAGCAGGTAAAGATCGATCACAAGGTTCCTGTAGTTCTTGAGTTCGCACGATTGGGAACCGTGGGCATTGTTGGAACCCAAGATGAACGAGATGCCGTAGTTACTGCGCAAATCCTGCAATTAGTAGGCGCGCATACTCCCCAGGATCTGCAACTGGTCCTTCTTTCACCGATGCGCCCACAAATTTGGGATTGGTGTAAGTGGTTGCCCCATTGCTCCATTGATGGCGAAACGGCGATTGCCACCAACGAGGGTCAGGCGGATCGTTACTTTCACGCCCTTCTGGAAATGAGCGAAGCCCGCGCGGAAACTCGATCGGCGTCAATTGGGTCACCGGTGATGCTGCCGCATGTGGTGTTGATTATTGAGCCCCCGATCCCTATTGCCCCCCGGGATGCCGCTCGCCTGTGTGAAATTGCCAAGGAAGCATCGATCAGCATTATCTGGTTGGCCGATGAAGTTGAACAGCTACCCGGGGCGACGAGGGCCATCGTTCGCTGCCGAGACACCGTTCGGGGCACACCAAATCTGCATACCAGTGCCCTTGCAGGATCCGTTGTCTATCCCGAAACCGGGCAGCGTGTTGATGCGATTCGGCTCGACACCACCACGGAAGCAACGGCACGGCGAGTGGCACGATCGCTTTCGGCTTGGCGAAACACCAACTCAGCCGATGACCGTGGAGGTATTCCTACCAAGGTTGATCTGTTTGAGTTGGTGGAACCGCAACCTTCGGACCCTCGGGCCATCATTGATTTGTGGAACGCCAGTGGGTTTGGGGTCAACGCGGTCCTTGGCCGGGGCTTCCGAGGACAAATCTCGCTTGATATGCGCGCTGATGGTCCTCACGCGCTGGTGGCCGGTACTACGGGATCAGGCAAAAGCGAATTGTTGCAAGCCTGGGTTGCGGCCCTTGCCGTAGCCCACCCGCCCACGCGAGTCACATTTGTACTGATTGACTACAAAGGTGGCGCGGCGTTTAAGGACTGCGTACAGCTTCCCCATACCGTTGGCTTCGTCACCGATCTTGATCCACAAGCCGGCAACCGCGCAATGGTTTCACTCAACGCCGAGATCACCTACCGCGAGCACATCCTGGCGCAGTATGGGGCCAAAGACCTGATGGAGCTCGAAGCACGCCAACCGCTCAATGCACCGCCGGTTCTCGTGATTGTGGTTGATGAGTTCGCAGCCCTGAAATCAGAGCTTCCCGAGTTCGTAAGTGGGCTTATTGATATTGCGCAGCGGGGACGGAGCCTCGGAATCCATCTCATTCTGGCTACCCAAAAACCCGGTGGTGTTGTCGACCCAAAAATCCAAGCGAACACCAATCTTCGTATCGCGTTACGAATGGCCAACAGCAACGAAAGCCAAGATGTTTTAGGTCGACCGCTTGCCGCCTCGATTTCCCGCAGAACACCGGGCCGTTCGTTTGTGCGGATCGGCGAGAACCAACTCTTCGAAATGCAAGCGGCTTATGTTGGGGCCTCAGCCAAGACCGCCGACCTAGCCGTTGAGCGATCAGAACCACACCTCTTCGCTCTCGGTGTTGCCAATGGGTCTTCCACGGGTGGCAGCACTTCTCGCACTAGCAAAACCGAGTTGCAAGTTCTCGTTGATGCCTGCGCCGCGGCGAATCGCCAGCTGCAACTCAAACCGGCCCGCAAGCCTTGGATGGATCCGCTCCCTGTTTCGGTAAGTCTCACGGCCCTTGAATCGCTCACCTCTCGAAATGCA
>JAYSVF010000117.1:0-4433 GCA_043718695.1 Acidimicrobiia bacterium
CTTCATCATTTCGGCCTTCCCCCACGTACAACTCGGCCAACGCCACAACGGCTCGCTCATTCGAAGGGTCAACGACTAGCGCTGATTCCAAGATCGACGTGTCACCAAGGGCCACACCTTCGTCAATGAGCACTTCATTTGGGCTCTTCGCTGGCGCAAGCTTGGCAACCCACTGTTTGATTTGATGCTCAGGCAAGGCACCTACAAAGGAATCAACGACCTTGCGATCCTTCACGGCAAACACCGCGGGAATCGATTGAACTTGGAAAGCCGCAGAGGCTCGCGGGTTTTCGTCGACATTGATTTTTACGAGAACTACTTTGCCTTCGGTCTCACCGATGACCCGGTCGATGATTGGTCCCAGCGTTCGACACGGGCCGCACCACGGGGCCCAAAGGTCAATAACTACGGTCACCTCAAGGGATTTCTCCACCACTTCGATTTCAAACGTTGCATCAGTTACGTCGACATAGGCCATAGGAGTAAATCTAAACCGTCCAGGACTTTGTCTCGAACGGACAAGTTTCCGTGGTCAAGTTCAGCGTTTCGGGCCTGGGGCTGACAGGATGGAGGCTGTTTCCGCACCACTTGAGGACCCCGCATGACCCATCCCCTACTGACCTGGGAAAACCCCATTCCCACTGATATCGGCGATTCGATTCTCGTCGTCGCACTTGAAGGTTGGATCGATGCCGGTTTTGGTGCTGCACGAGCAGTTGGTGCGCTCAAGCAACAAATTCGCACGCAGCGCTTAGTGGCCTTTGACTGCGATGAACTCATTGATATGCGGGCCCGTCGGCCGGTCATGAAACTCGTCAACGGCGTCAACACTGGCCTCACGTGGCCACGTTTGCAGATTCGCCACGGCAAGGATCGGCTCGGTCAGGACATTTTGGTACTTACCGGCCCGGAACCCGATCATCATTGGCGAGCATTCACTGCGGCAATCATGGAGGTTGTGGAGCAATGCAACGTGCGTATGTGCGTTGGGCTTGGCGCGTTCCCAGCCCCAGTCCCTCACACTCGCTCTGTCACGCTTGGATCCACCGCGACCACTGAAGATCTTGCGCAGCGTGTTGGGTTCCTGCCTGCCAGCTTTGAGATTCCTGCGGGTGCATCGGCAGCAATTGAGCGGGCATTCGCCGAGATTGATAAGCCTGCGGTTGGTATTTGGGCACGGGTTCCCCACTATGTGGCAGCCATGCCTTTTCCTTCCGCTTCGGCCTCGATTCTTGATGCCCTAGCGCGAGTGACTGGGTTGGTTATCGATACCGAGGAAATCCATCGCGATGGCCGGGTTGCCATTCAACAGATTGAACAGTTGGTTTCCAATAACCCTGAGCACTTAGAGATGGTCCGCACGCTTGAACGCCAAGTTGATTCGGAGAACGAACAACAACTTAGTGGTGCCGCACCGTTTACTGATGCTTCGATACCAACAGGCGATGAACTTGCCGCTGAATTGGAAAAGTTTCTTCGCGAGCAATAAGAGTTTCCATAGGTGCACATAGGACTTTCAAAGTGCACTTACGTTCATTCACCGACCTCAAAACCCCCTTTACCGCCACGCCAATTTTCTAGGAGTCACCGTGTCTTCATTACCTGAACAGTTCCCCGCGTTTATCGCCACGAAAACCACCGATGCCGACGGAAAGCCTGCGGTTGAGCGTGGCGTAGGGGTTCTGTTGGCGAGTGATTTGCCGGCAGGCGAAGTCACGATTCGCGTGCATTGGTCAAGCGTGAACTACAAAGACGCACTCGCGACAACCGCCGACGGTGGCGTTGCGCGTCTCTCGCCTCTCGTTGCCGGTGTCGACGTCGCTGGGATTGTTGTGGCCGTCGAAGGCGAGGCAAGTGTCAAGGTTGGCGATGAAGTACTCGCCCACGGGACCGATATCGGTACTGGCCGTCACGGTGGTTACGCCCACTACTGCCGCCTCGCCGCTTCCACAGTGCTCAAGGTCCCTGCTGGGCTCACCATGCGCGAAGCCATGATCATTGGCACCGCCGGATTCACCGCCGCACAAAGCATCCACGCCCTAGAACGCCACGGTATTCGCACTGATGGCGGCCCGGTGCTCGTCACTGGAGCGACGGGTGGCGTAGGTTCAGCAGCTATCGGCATTTTGGCGCAGCGTGGATATGAGGTTGTGGCTTCCACCGGCAAGGCGCAGGAAGCCGATTTTCTGTTGCAACTTGGGGCGAGTTCGGTGATTGATCGAGCGGAAACTTCGGCGGAATCCAATCGCCCGCTGGAAAAGGAACGCTGGGGCGCCGTGGTCGATTGTGTTGGCGGTTCCACGCTTGCGTACGCCATTCGTACCCTGAAATACGGTGGCGCGGTGGCAGCTTCTGGCCTCACCGGAGGTGCTGCACTTCCCACAACGGTTCTCCCATTCATCCTTCGGGGCGTGACGTTGCTTGGTATCGATTCGGTGTCCATTGACATGATTACCAGGGAACAAATTTGGCTTCGGTGCGCATCCGATTTAAAGCCTCGCGAACTGGATTCTATTGCCAACGAAATCGGTCTCGACGGGCTGGAAGCAGCGCTCACTTCAGTTCGGGCCGGGAACACTCGCGGCCGGGCATTGGTCAACCTTGACGCATAGGTCCGCCAGTTCTGATCGTCACTCACCTGCTGAATTTGCCTGCGAATAGTGGCTCCTGAGCAATTGACGGAGTACGGTTCAAAAATGCTTATTGATGGTGGATTTGGACATGATTGGATGCAGACCGGAAAGGGTGCTGCCGAGGCGGAGGCCAAGGGTTACGACGGGGCGTGGGCCGCGGAGACCAACCATGATCCGTTTCTGCAACTCGTAGCCGCGGCACAATCGACGGAACGTATAAGTATCGGCACCAACATCGCGGTTGCCTTTTCTCGAAACCCTATGACTATGGCGGTGCAGGCGAACGACCTCCAGTGGATGTCCAAAGGCCGAATGATCCTTGGTTTGGGCAGCCAAATCAAGCCGCACATCGAAAAGCGTTTCTCCATGCCATGGTCCTCACCGGCCGCTCGCATGCGGGAATTTGTTTTGGCGATGCAACACATTTGGTCGTGCTGGAATGAAGGCACGAAGCTGGAATTCCGCGGCGATTTTTACACTCATACCTTGATGAGTCCGTTCTTCAACCCTGGCCCTAACCCTTACGGCCCGCCCAAGGTTTTCCTTGCTGGTGTTGGCGAACTGATGACCGAAGCTGCAGGTGAGGTGTGCGATGGCTTCTTGGCTCACGGATTTACAACAGAACGCTATTTGAAGGAAGTCACTATTCCTGCATTGCAGCGCGGTATGACGAAATCCGGCCGAAGCATGGAGGGTTTTCAGATCACGTTGCCCTGTTTTGTGGTCACCGGCCGAGATGACCACGAACTCACTGCCGCGAAAGCAGGCACCAAAGCGCAAATCGCTTTCTACGGGTCGACGCCTGCGTACCGCAATGTGCTTGAGCTTCATGGCTGGGGTTCCCTCCAAGATGAACTCAACGTGATGTCAAAGCAAGGCAAATGGGCCGAAATGGGTGAATCGCTTGATGACGAAGTACTCGAAGCCTTTGCTGTGGTTGCTGAGCCCGATCACGTTGCTTCGGCCCTCATGGACCGTTACAGCAACGCCATTGATCGCCTTTCGTTCTACGCCCCATACAAGGCCGACGAAACCATGTGGGACGGCATTCTCACCCAAATCAAGTCGGCGGCAAAGTAGCCGGGTTCACTCAGGAGAAGAAACTAGGAGTTTTCCTAGTTACTCTTCGTCGCTTGGCGCTTCACAGTGGATGGCAGCCGAGACAAACGTACGTCGCAACGGTCAAAGTCACTTCAATCCCAAATGCCATCAGAGGGCGCCCAAACCATGCAATCGAGCAACATTTCCAAGTCTTCTTTCGACGCGTTCGCTGCACAAGCCAGTCCCAACGCTCCGAGGACTCCCAGCAAATGTGTCACAGCGGTAGCACCCAAAACTCGGGCGACACCCAATCGGTCGAACCGAAAACGCAGTGCACTAAAGTCCATTTTGGCCTTAACCGGAGTGGCCGTGGGTATGTTGGGGATGAGCCCAACCCAAGCCCCGGCACAGACCGAACCCGAATGGCTTACTGCGGTAAACGCGTACCGGGCAGCATCAGGATTGGGGCCAATTACCAACGACCCCGGTCTGCAGTCGGGTGTCGATAAGCACGTCAAGTACCTTGCCACCACGGCGTCGTTAGTGCACGATGAGGATCCGGCCAATCCGCTTTACACCGTCGAAGGCGCGCTTGCGGCAAAACAATCATTGCTTGGTGGATGGGAGGGAGCGGATCGATCGGATCGCCAAATCATCGAAGATTGGATGGCCGCACCGTTTCATGCCGTCCACATCCTCGAGCCCCGGTGGGAACGAGGCGCGTACACCTCGACGCGCCTTAGCGGAGGCGCGTTGACC
>JAYSVF010000118.1:0-10682 GCA_043718695.1 Acidimicrobiia bacterium
GCTTGGGCGGATGCTGCCGCTTGCTCATAGAGTTTCTGTCCAGCTGCCTGGCCAGCAGTGCCGAGTTCTTCGGTGGCACGCTTGATGGCTTCAATGTCGGAGCCAGCAAGGGCTTCTTTCAATGTGGCGACGGCAGCTTCGAGGCGGGTCTTGTCATCTTCGGCCAACTTGTCACCGTTCTCGCGAAGCATCTTCTCGATTTGGTAGACCTGCGAATCGCCCTGGTTGCGGGTTTCAGCCTCTTCCTTACGAGCACGATCTTCTTCAGCGTGAGCTTCAGCGTCTTTGATCATGGAAGTGATGTCATCTTTCGACATCGACGATTGACCGGTGATGGTCATCGACTGCTCTTTCGAAGTAGCGCGATCCTTGGCAGAAACGTGCACGATACCGTTGGCATCAATGTCGAAGGTAACCTCGATCTGGGGCACACCCTGTGGAGCTGGAGGCAGATCAACAAGCTGAAACTTGCCAAGGGTCTTGTTGTAGTTGGCCATTTCGCGCTCGCCCTGCAGCACGTGAATTTCCACGCTTGGCTGCATGTCCACCGCAGTGGTGAACACTTCGGTACGGCGAGTTGGGATGGTTGTGTTGCGCTCGATCAACTTGGTCATCACGCCACCTTTGGTTTCGATGCCGAGGCTCAGTGGGGTTACGTCAAGCAGGAGAACGTCTTTGACGTCACCCTTAAGCACACCGGCTTGCACTGCAGCACCAATGGCCACAACTTCATCCGGGTTCACGCTTTTGTTCGGCTCTTTACCCGTCATCGACTTCACGAGATCTTGCACGGCAGGCATACGGGTTGAACCGCCGACCATAACCACGTGCTGAATGTCGTTCTTGTTGAGGCCGGCATCTTTAATCGCTGCTTCGAAAGGGCCCTTGACCCGATCCAGTAACGCGGAGGTGAGTTCCTGGAACTTGGCGCGGGTAAGCGTCATGTCGAGGTGCTTGGGGCCTTCGGCGGTTGCCGTGATGAAGGGCAGGTTGATCTGTGTTTGCTGCTGCTGCGAAAGCTCAATCTTGGCCTTCTCGGCGGCCTCCTTGAGACGCTGCACAGCCATTTTGTCGGCAGCCAAATCGACGCCTTCGGTGTTTTTGAATTCCTTGACCAGCCAGTCCATTACGGCCTGATCCCAATCGTCGCCACCGAGGTGGGTGTCGCCGCTCGTGGACTTCACTTCGAACACGCCATCGCCAATTTCGAGAACCGAAACGTCAAACGTGCCGCCGCCAAGGTCAAATACGAGGATGGTTTGCTCGGCGCCTTCCTTATCGAGACCGTAAGCGAGGGCGGCAGCGGTTGGCTCGTTGATGATACGGAGCACTTCGAGGCCGGCAATTTCGCCAGCTTCACGGGTTGCGGTGCGTTGCGCATCGTTGAAGTATGCAGGCACGGTGATAACGGCTTGGGTGACGGAATCGCCTAGGTACGCCTCGGCATCACGCTTGAGCTTCATGAGCACGCGGGCGCTGATGGCTTGGGAGTTGTACTTTTTGCCATCGATATCGATCGACCAGTTTTCACCCATGTGGCGCTTTACGGAACGAATCGTGCGATCGGGGTTTGTGATGGCTTGGCGCTTGGCCACTTCGCCAACGAGTACTTCGCCGGTCTTGGAGAAGCCAACGATCGAAGGGGTTGTGCGAGCGCCTTCGGCATTGGGGATAACGACGGGTTCTCCGCCTTCGAGGACGGAAACAACCGAGTTGGTGGTACCGAGGTCAATTCCTACTGCCTTAGGCATGGGGGGCTCCTTTTTGCCAGCCGGGCTGATCCGGCCTTGGCGTTTTCTGTCATGTCTGACGGTTGAGTGTTTGCTTGTTGGTTAGATCTTGGTGCATCTCCAGCACTAAGCCGAACTGCATTGAGGTGTATAACCATAGCAAAGTTGAGTCTATTCCACTCAACTTTGGTTTTTCCCAAGATGCATTGGATGCGGTCCCGCAAACGGGACCCACTCTGTAGGGTTTTCTCCACCAGCGCACTCTCGCAGCTCCGGCGATCGGACTGTGCGCCAACGCCTAACTCTTGTGGCCAGGCCAAAAGCTCCTATTCAGAAGTACTGTTGGACTGTGCGTAACTTCAGGCAAAAGATCGCAAGCTTTGTTTCCGCGGTGCTCTTTGGTGGCTTTCTCTGGCTTCTTTTCAAGAAGATAAACATCGTGGTGTTTGTCCACATGAAGTGGTGGCATTTCGTGCTGCTTCTTGGGGTGCTTTACTTGGCGATCAACACAATGGTGTCAAAAAGTGTTGGCGCAAAAAACCTCTGGAGCGAGGAAAGCACAAACTAGACACGATGCGAGAAGGGGCTTCTGAACAAGTAAGCGAACGCAGCGAAGCTGTGATCAGCGAAATCAAACGAAAACTCGCCGAGTAGCGAAACGGCAAGATTGAGTACCGGATTGAGTACCGGATTGACGCTCAGACGAGAGCTCTAGATTTGACTGGTTCACGCTCGATCCGCTCAACCGGCGTTGGTTTTACGATCTCGCGAAGCGTGCCTGTGTGCACGTCGTAAACCGCGCCCCACACCATTGCGCCTTCAGGCAGTAGTGGGCAGGTGCGGATTCGCTCCACATCGACGGCCACACTGATTTCCACGTCATTAAAAGGAGCGAAATCAATCTCGGGCCGAGTGCCGGTTGCTGCTTCTACAAGGTCACTGATTGTGTCGTTGGTGATCTGATGCAGACCGCATCCGGTGTGGTGGATAACGACGTACTCACGGGTTCCGAGCAGGTGCGAGGAGAGAATCAGGGAACGAATGGCGTCGTCGGTTGCTCGGCCCCCGGCGTTACGCAAAATATGGGAATCACCAACCGCTAGGCCGAGAAGGCGAAACAGGTCCAAACGGGCGTCCATACAGGTGAGCACTACCAGGTGCCGGGTGGGTGCTGCAGTGAACTGATCCGGAATGAAGGTTGTCGAGTAGTGCTGGGCAGCCGCAAGGACTTTTGGGTTGTTCGTGGCTTCCATACTTGAACTTTAACCGACGCTTTCCGCGGTTTTCCCCTCTCCGAGTGTGTCTTTTAGCCAGTCGTTCGGTGCAGCCGATCACACTGGAAAGAACTCCTTGATCACCGAGGTTGATTCTCGATTGGTTCGGGCTAAACGAACGAGAAGTCGGTTGGTTCAGGTTTTTCGGTCATCATCCAATAGTCAACGAGCCGCCACGGCATAACCGAGATGACTCGGCCGTTCTTATTGCGATAGTACGTGGACATACCAGGATGCGTCCAGATGAGTTCCTTGTGTTCCGTATCCATCCGGTCGACGTATTCATCGAGCGCGGCTTGCCTGCATTCCATCGAAGTGGCTTCCGTCTCGGCCAATAGGGTGATTGCCGCGGTGATGTAGCGCGATTGTGTTTGAGCCAACCCGAACCCGCTTCCACCGTGGCCGGTGTTGGTATTGGGGCCGTACATACAAAACAGGTTGGGAAATCCGGGAACGGTTATGCCGAGGTTGGCGCGGGGGTCATCGTTGGCCCATTCATTGGCGAGGGCTCGGTTGTTTTTGCCGGTGATGTTGAGACGCGCGGCGAGATCGGTCACCGCAAAGCCGAGAGCCATGATCACTACGTCGGCCTCGCGAGCTTGACCATCGGCGGCCACCACATGGTTTTGATCAAGCCGTTCGATTGCTTCGGTTACCAGTTCCACATGAGGTTGTACAAGCGTTTTGTACCAGCCTTTGTCGAGCAGAATCCTTTTGCCATACGGCGGATAGTCGGGAAGACATTTGGCGATCAGGTCTTCACGTCCGGCCAGTTCAGATTGTAAGTATGCAGTGGTTTCTTCCCGGTGACGATCGTTGACACGATTGAGTGATCGTTCGGGGTGGGGCCATTCCGGGTCCTTGCGTAGCCATTGAAGGAGCCCGTCGCCGTAACGCCAGAATTGCGTGAAGCGCATCCACTTTTCGTAGTAGGGCACATTGGCCATGAGCCACGGGGTGCTTTCCGCTACGGGGTCGTTGATGCCAGGAACTTCGCGAACCCATTGTGGAGACCGTTGATAGATCGTAAGTGACTTTACTTGTTTGACAATGGCCGGGGCGATCTGCACGCTTGTTGCACCAGTGCCTACCAGAGCCACTCGCTTGTCGGTGAGATCCAAACCTTCGGGCCAACGCGCTGAATGGAACACGTCGCCTGCAAAGTTCTCGACGCCAGGAATCGTGATGTCATTTGGCCGATTGAAGTGGCCGATCGCCGTTACCAAAACCCTGCAGGTCATGGTTCGTTCGGTGGTTCCGTCCTTTCCATCACCTTGGTTGAGTTGACGCAGCGTTACCTGCCAGTGCTGCGCCTCTTCATCCCACGCTGCTGCAACCAACTCGGTATGAAATTGGATTCGATTGGTGAGACCGAATCGTTCGGCGATGTCGTGCAGGTAGGCATGGAGTTCGTTGCGCGGGGAGAAGTGAAAGCCCCAATCGGGGTTGGGGGCAAAGGCAAAGGAATAGAACTGGTTTGGTGTGTCGACTCCGCAACCGGGGTATCGATTTTCAAACCAGGTTCCACCAACGTCGGCATTCTTTTCGATGATGGCGTGTTCTATGCCAAGTTTCGCCAGTTTGATGGAGAGTGTCAGTCCGCAAATCCCGGCACCAATAACCAAAACCGGGATGTCTACGTTGCTTCCGAATGCATCAAGCGCAACTGCTGGGGATCCGAGTTGCCATTGCGTGTCACCGTCGTCAAATCCCATGTCTTGACGGACCATCGGCACGTATTCCGGGGGCACGGTTTCGCCGAGGCAAACGTTCATCATTTCGGCGAACAGTTCGGCACCTGGATCATTGATCACTGGAGTTGGAACACCGTTTGCCAGCGCAGTAATCATTGCTTCACGGATTTCCGATTGTGCCTCGGGGCTCAGGCGCCCGGTTGGATCGGGGACTAAGCGCACATCTCGTCGAGGTTGAAAGGGTGGTTCTAGCCAACGCCTATCGCCGCTGATGTGAAAGAGCGACATAGCCAACACGCGTAGATCGGCGGCTTCAACAGCGATACGCAACTCTGCAGCATTTGGGTGTGACATGGCCTCGGTCTCCTTGTTACCCAAGAACGTATCGCCCACGCACTCTTCAAGCCCAATTGAGATCGCTCGTGCGGGTGCTCCCGATCCAGCTTGCTTGTCAGTTGGGCGCACCGTCCGTTCGCCTTAGTTGCGTTGAACAGAAGAAGTTTTTCATCGGCGCGAGCTTCGGCAGTTCACCCTCCCGCTAAATGAATCGGGAGATGCAGGGAGCAACCCACCTTCGAAGAGCTGTCGCTGAAGTTCTTAGGGTCGCGGTGCGAGGAGTGAGAGGAGGTATTGGCCGCCGCCCTCATCAATACGAATCGAAAAATCGACGGTCGGTACGAGCCTATGGAGGCGATCTTGCAGCCAGGTTCCGGCTTCGTTGGCATCGGATTTTGAGGCGCAGCGGGCCACCATTTCTCGGCCACCTTTGGTGATCAAGCGTTCCGCGGATTGAATGATTGGTGCTGGGTCGAAGAGGATGAACTGCTCGGGCCAATTGATAACCGGCTTGATCGCACCTTTCTTGGTGTTGCAACGGCGATGGGCGAGGCGCTCTTCAACCTCTTGCTTTTTCTTCGAGGGCTTCATGAATACCTCGCAACGATCCAGGCTTGAACCTTGATCGTCGTTGGCGGCGGCGTCCATTTTCACCGGCTCGTCGCAAATCCAGCATCGCCAGCCGCAAAGTTCTCCGATGTCCTCAATGGTTCCCATACCCATGACCTTACGCGACGAAGTCCCCGGCTTCTCTCGCCTGGAGCCCTTGATTTCGAGCCTGTTCCTGAGGGCCAAAGCGGCGCACCCCAGTCCAAGCAATCAAAACCGCTAGTGGGGCGCGATTCGGCTGAGTGATTCAGCACGGAGATTGGTAGTGATGACGCCGGTGATTTGGCTTGATGGTTTCGTCGACCGCGATTTCGCTTTGGTGGTTTTTGATGGAGCCTGTGGAAGCATGGGCAAGTGAGTATCACCGACCCCGTGCGGGCCAACCCAATCGCGTCGGAGCCAGTACACGTTTCCACGGCTCGACTGGTGGTGGGTGCCATCGTGCTTGGTTGCGTGGTTGGCCAAAGTTTCGGACGGTTTTCCTTTGGACTCTTGCTTCCAGGGGTCAAAGAGGATCTCAACATTTCCTATGGATTGGCGGGATGGTTAGGCACCATGAACCTTGGTGGTTATGCAATCGGGGCTGCGGTTACCAGTGCCGTTTCGGTTCGGGTTGCGGCGCACCGGATCATGCAGACAGGCATCATTCTGGCCACGCTGGGAATTTTCATTTTGGCGATCGCTCCCAGTACCCCGGTTCTGCTGGTGGGCATGTTGTTTTGTGGTGTAGGTGGTGCGGCAAGTTGGGTGCCGGCACCTGGCATTTCGGCCGCGCAATTTCCTCCGCACCGTCGCGGTTTCGCCATGGGCATGACGAGTGCTGGGATCGGAATAGGGATTGTGTTGGCGACGCTGCTTACCAATATTATACGTGCACTTATTGATGATCCACTGGCGTGGCGAGAGGTGTGGGGGTTGCAAGCAGCCATTGGTGTAGTTGCTTCGATCCTGGCATTTGTGATGATCAAACCAGTTGCCGTTTCTCCGGGCGCGCCACCCAGACTTTCGGTGTTGCGTCAAGTTCCTCGCTGGTGGGCACCAACGTCTGCGTACGTATGTTTTGGTCTTGGCTATGTGCTCTATGCCGTGTTTGTTGTGGCGGCCCTGGTACAGGATGCTGGCTATACCAACAGCCACGCCACTCGAGTCTTCGCCTTTTACGGCACCGGTTCAGCCGTAGGTGCACTTACTATAGGTCGGTTGTCGGATCGTGTTGGCCGTCGCACCACGATGATCGGTTGTTACCTTGCGGCCGCGCTTCCCTGCTTCACAGTGCTGACGGGGCGTGAACCGTTTGTTTCTCTTGGAGGGTTGCTCTTTGGCATGTCGATGTCTGGTGCTGTGGTGAGTTTGGCTGCCCATATTGGCGATAACACTCGACCGCAGGACTTCTCAGCAGCCTTTGGTGTGGTCACGTTGTGCTTCGGTGTGGCTCAAACCGTTGGTCCGCGGCTCGGTGGCTGGATGGCCGATCGCCACGGCAACTTCAAAGCCGTTTTCATCCTTGCTGGGGTGTGTTGGTTGCTCGGTGCAGTGTGTGCAACTGGTATGCGTCGGAGCCCATCGCGGCCACAGGTGAAGTAGTTCCATGGGAATTTGCGGTGCTGCCCGTGCTGACCTGCCACAAGCGAAAGTCAACTTGTGAAGATTGCGCTCCGTTCCTTCGCCGGCAACAAGCGGCGTGCGCGGTCGTCCACCGCTCGGCACAGGCGAATTCCATCGGCTCTTGTCGTGTTTCTCCGCCATAGGTATTTGTACCTTTGACGAGAAGTAGCATTTGCTGATGCGTAGTCGACTGCTGGTTTCGAGCCTGTTGCTACTGGTAGTAAGCGCTTCAATGGTGCTCATGCAGCAACCGAGCGTGGCACAGCGATCACGCTATCTCCAGGTTGCTATTCCGGGGTACATTTTTTCCGATGATCTTCGCTCTTGGGAGCTGATTGCCGATCGATCGGCGTTCATTCCAATCGTGGTGGTAAATCCACGCAATGGCCCAAATGTGTATGCCGGGACCCGATGTGATGGCAACACCCCACCGAATGATCCAGGCACCGGACCGAACCTGAGCGGCCTGCGATTCGATGACGATTTCGTGTCGCCGAAATTTCCCAATGACCCAAAGCTTGTGACCAGTCAAACGAACTATCTTGCGACCTTGGAGCAGCATTTTGTTCGGCGTTCGTCAGTCATGGCAGGAAACGGTATTGGTGTCTATGGCTACGTGTGGTCCAATACCAATGGGGCCGATCCGGGTTGTGGCAGAACACTTGGGATCGTGGGCGATGAGATCGATCTCTATAAGCGTGCCTATGGAATAAGTAACATTTTCCTGGACGATGCTTCTGGAGTTTGTCCCAATGACACGCTGCGCTCGATGACCGATTTGGCTCGGAGTAAGGGCGCGAAGGTAATCCTCAACGTTGGATCGCCTGCGGGAGCATGTGTTGCCACACAAGCCGAAGTGATCGGGAACTTTGAAGGCACTCCTGCTTCCTATTTCGGTGCTAAAGATGCGCTGATCGCCAATGCTTCGTTGCTCCGGGCAGCCAATCCCAACATCAAGATTTGGCACATCGTCTACGGCGTAAACGATGCGGAGATCTCAGGCGTGATTAACCAAGCGACTACTTCCGCCGATTATCTCTACATCACGGATGACACCACACAGGCCCTTGGCTGCGATCGCGGGAACAGCAACTTTGATGCGCTGCTTGGCATGTGGCCCCTCATTCGTCAAGATGTGCCTGGGTGCGCTTCGCGCTTGAACGGCAACCCAACGAGCTTCGCCCAGGTTGTTACCTGGATAAGCAAAGGAGAGCTTCCCAGCAGCGTTGCGAGCTCCACCGTTCCACCTGGGCCAGCTGCCACCGGTGCGGCGGTTTCAGCAACCTCTGCTCCGCTCACCTTTGAACCAGCAGTGGCCACCTCCACCACGTCTACGGCGGTTCCGATGATTCTGTCGGCACCCATCGTCTCCTCCGCATCGACCACGACGAATGCACCCGTCGCCACTTCAGCCCCTCCTGCCAGCGCGACCACCATTGCTTTGCCAGCCAGTGGGAGATCTGGTGGATCTGGCACCACGACCAGTTCATCAACAACAACGACAACGACTGCCTTGCCGAAAGCAGTGAGCCCGGTTCCAACTTCACGGAGGCCCAGCGTTCCGACCACCACCAAGAAGCCAACCGCCAGCAACGTGACCACCATTCGCGTCGTGGTCCAAAAGAAGCCGGTTGCCAATAAGTCCACGGCAGCAAAGAAGCCCCTTGCTCCGAAAACGCCCGTAAGGCAGTCGGCAAAGAAGATCGCCAAGAAGCCAGTCGTTCGGAAGCCGTTGAAAAAGGTTGCGACTCGCAAGTGACCTGATTCAGAAGTCGATTGCAGAATTGGCGAGCCACGGTTTGTTGGGGCAGGGCACAGGAGGCACCGCCTGCCTTGTCCTACCAAATCGCAAATCGATACGGCCAGAGGCGAAGCTGGCCGACAGGTCCTCCGCTGGTGTCCTAAATCAGGTCACAGCTCGCTCACTATGAATTAGTTGCGGGAAGACGAACACGGCTTGGGTTCTTCGAATAGTTTGTAGCGTCGTGCTGAGCCAACCTTCTTCTCAGCCGTCCAGACGTAGCGCTATTGCTATCGGTGCTTACTTTTTTGTTAACGGTGCTACCTACGCATCCTGGGTGCCACGATTGCCCCAAATCAAGGATGCACTTGGCGTTTCTGATACACAACTCGGCCTTACCCTCGTCGGCGGAGTAGTTGGTTCATTGGTCATGAGTTTTGCTTTCGCCCCGGCAGTCACGCGTTTTGGTAGCCGCCGGATGACGATGGTTTCGTCAATGGTTCTCACGCTGCTACTCCCCTTGATCGCGTTTGCTCCTAGCGCGCTCATTCTCTTTGGTGCACTGGCGTGTTTGGGAACGGTCGACGGATTTGCTGATGTTGCGGTGAATACGCAGGGCTTGCAATTGCAGAGTCAACAATCGAAGTCGATCATCAACCGACTGCATGGAACGTGGTCGATAGGTGCACTTAGTGGTGGGCTGATCGCGAGTAGATCGGCAGCTGCTGGCATCTCGGTGAAGGCGCAGTTGCTCTTCACGTCAATCCTGCTGTTCACAATTGCGCTCTTCGCCGTCCGGTGGCTACTTCCATCTCAGCCGTCCGCGCCTAGTTTGAACGATGTCGGTCAGAGTTCGTCACCCGAGCACACGGTGTTCGTTTCCAACCCGCAGCCTGTATCGAAAACCCTTGCAAGCTCGGGCGCATCTGAGGTGACCGGTGCTTACGAGACGCTCAATGCGGTTGCTGAAATCGTCACGGTCACGCCCATCACCGCGGCGGCCCGAGGTCACGATTCGCCTTCACGTTTAGATCAATGGCGAGAGCAAAACCCACTTGGAGCAAGTGAGGAGTCGAACGGGCGCAGGTTCACGGTGACCCGACGTTCCGCTTTGTTGTTTGTCGTAGCTGGTGCTGCTGCGGTGTTGGCGGAGATTCCCGCAACGGAATGGGCAACGCTGATGATCGAGGAGCGATTCAACAAGTCGGGTGGGGCGGCCGCAATTGGTTTCATCGGCTTTGCTGCTGGCATGGTAGTTGGGCGTTTCGTTGGCGATGCGGTGACCGATCGTCTTGGGGCGACACGAACTCGCAGGCTTGGTGGTGCGCTCAACGCATTGGGGTTCATTGTTGCCTGCCTCGCGCCACAAATTGCCTTGGTTATTGGTGCGCTTTGCTTCGCCGGGCTTGGCTCCTCTTGGCTCAATCCACTCTTGGTTCGCAGAGCGAGTGAAGTCTTCGACGGCCCCCGAGGCGCAACGTTGGCCGGCGTAGGCGCTCGAACGGGAATCCTCTTCGGCACGCCGCTCATGGGCCGAATGAGCGATTTGTTCGGTCGCTCCACAGCACTTCTCCTCATCGGTGGAGGCGCTGCCGCCCTGATGGCCCTTCTCCCCCTCCCAGGCGATTAACGCACAAACTCATCGCTTCGCCACACGGAGGCCGGATCACGAGCACCCCGCTATAACCATCGC
>JAYSVF010000119.1:0-10649 GCA_043718695.1 Acidimicrobiia bacterium
TTGACAACGCAACCGTCCCGTACGTAATTGACGGCGACGGAAACTGCCATCTCTATGTTGATGATGCAGCCGATCTTGACATGGCGTTGAAGATCTTGGTGAATGGCAAAACCCAGCGACCCTCGGTCTGCAATGCGCTGGAATCCTTGGTTGTCCATGTTGATGTGGCATCAGACTTTTTGCCTCGTGTGGTTGCCGAGTTAGCCACAGTGGAGCTGGTTGGTGATCAACGGGCCCGGCAGTTTGGCGGCCCGGGAATCTCCCCGGCCAATCCCGAGGATTTTGCTCGGGAGTTCCTCGATCTGAAGCTGTCGATTGCAGTGGTGGATTCGATTGATGAAGCGATTGATCACATCGGCCGCAACGGTACGGGCCACACCGAAGTGATTGTTACCAACGATTTGATCAATGCCCGGAGGTTTCAACGTGAGGTTGATGCGGCTTCGGTGATGGTGAATGCATCCTCACGGTTTACTGATGGTGAGATGTTTGGTTTCGGGGCGGAGATTGGGATTAGTACGCAAAAGCTTCATGCCCGCGGTCCCATGGGGCTCAAAGAGCTCACCACAATCAAGTATTTGGTCACAGGCGAAGGGCAAACCCGCTAGTAAAGTGGCTGGTGGGGCGCATCGGCTAACTGGTCGATTTGCTCTTACACCCGCTTATCCACCAGATTCTTTCCTGACACTTTTCGGTTTTCGTTGATTTGTGCCGGTTTGATCGATGTATTCAGCGTTCTACTTGTTGGCTTGGCGGTTCTTTTCGCTTCGCAGTCCAGTAGTTCGTAGTACCCGCAGTCTCGAGTGTCGGTTGTTCGTGGCTGTGCCTTGCTTTGCAAGGTAGTTGTTTTCTTTGTTCTCTTGTCCCCAATGTTTGTAGTCGTACCGCAGTTCCCGGTTGCTGATTGATGTCAGTGTCGTGTGAACCCACTGAAAGGCAGGCCGGGCGTGACCGCTCGTTTTGAATCCGTTGCTCAAGTCCGCACGATGTTGCGTGAGGTGAACTACCTCGCCGATGATGGCATTGCTGGTGTGGTGTTTCTCGCCGATCGCTTGCAAAAGCCGATCCTGGTTGAAGGCCCTGCCGGTACTGGCAAGACAGAATTGGCCAAGAGCGTTGCCAAGGCCATTGATGCCCGTTTGATCCGTTTGCAGTGCTACGAAGGCCTTGATGAATCGAAGGCACTCTACGAATGGAACTACAAGAAGCAGTTGCTTCGCATCCAGGCTCAGCGTGTGGTCGAGGGTGAAGGTGCCCAGTGGAACGACATCGAGGATGACATTTTCTCTGATGAGTTCTTGCTAACCCGTCCGCTTCTCGAAGCCATTCGGGCGCAGGATCCTGTGGTTCTGTTGATCGACGAAGTTGACCGTGTGGAAGTGGAAACCGAGGCATTGTTGCTCGAAATCCTCTCCGATTACCAAGTGTCGATCCCTGAGCTCGGCACGATTGTGGCCACGCAAATCCCGCTGGTGTTTCTCACGTCGAACAACACCCGTGAGCTTTCTGAGGCATTGAAGCGTCGTTGTTTGTTCTTGCACATCGACTATCCGCAGATGGACCGCGAGAAGGAAATTGTGCTCACCCGCGTTGAGGGACTGCAGGAGAACTTGGCCGATCAAGTGGTTCGGGTTGTTCGTTCGATCCGTCAGCTTGATTTGAAGAAGTCTCCTTCGGTTTCTGAAACGCTTGACTGGGCTCGTACCCTCGTGTTGCTCGGCAAGGACACGATTGATGAGCAAACGTACAAAGAGACGTTGCACATTTTGTTGAAGTACCAAACCGATATTTCCAAGGCTGCGAAGGAATTCAGCGACAAGTAATCCTCCAGGGGCTCTGCCCCCGGATTCCCCCGAGGTCAACATCTTCATTTGGGTCATCACCCACTTGAGGGCCATTCTAAGGATCTGTCACGGATCCTTAGAACGAAAACTTCTTCGAAGGTTTCGTTGTTCTTTCGTTGTTCGCATCGTTTCCCGTTGGGAAAGGGCTTAGTTCATGCTTGATCTTCTTTCCGGTTTCATTGTGGAGTTACGCAATGCCGGGCTTCCGGTATCACTTACCGAAAATCTTGATGCCATGGAGGCCGTGAAGGTCATTCCGGTTGAGGACCGCGACGCGTTCAAATACGCGCTGGCGTGCACGTTGGTGAAGAACAACGCGCACTGGAGAGCGTTCGAAACCGTCTTCGAGGTGTACTTCTCGCTTCGTGGTGCGCAGTACAAAATCACGGATGAGGATGGCCAAACCGACGGCGACTTCGAGTTGGAGCAGCCAGGGCAACCTGGCGATCAGCAAGGGAGTGGCGGGCTCGATGGGCTCACTCCCGAAGAGCTTGCGGCGATGCTGTTTAATGCGCTAAAAAACGCCGACCAGGTCATGATGCGGGCCATAGCGAAGGCTTCGGTCACCAAGTTCAGTGGCATGGAACCAGGCCGTCCGGTTGGTGGCACGTATTATCTTTACCGCACCCTGCGCAATCTTGATCTTGACGGCATGTTGGAACGGCTCATGGAGGCCGCCAAGCAAGAAGTTGGGGGTGAACTCACACCGCTTGAAGAGCGCTTGGAACGTGACGAGTTCGAATCGCGGATTACCCAGATGCGCCAAGAGATCGAGTCGGAGATTCGTCGTCGGTTGGTTGCTGACCGGGGGGCGGAGGCTATGGCCAAAACGCTTCGGAAACCGTTGCCTGAAGACGTTGATTTCATGCACGCAACCCGTGAAGAAATGGCATCGCTACGCAAGGCCATCTATCCGTTGACCCGAAAGTTGGCGGTTCGTTTGGCTCGCAAACGCCGACACGGACGCAAGGGTCCGCTCGATTTTCGCCGCACGGTACGAACCTCGCTTTCCTATGGCGGGGTTCCCGCTGATCCAAAGTTCAAGTATCCGCGGCCAGCGAAGCCGGAGATTTTTGTGATCGCCGATATCTCAGGTTCGGTGGCTGCGTTCGCTCGGTTCACCCTGCAACTGGTTTACGCAATTAGTGGCCAGTTCTCCAAGGTCCGCAGTTTTGTGTTTATCGATGGGCTTGATGAGGTCACGAAATTCTTCGAGGGTGTCGAAGACATCACCGAGGCCATTCATCGTGTGAACACGGAGGCCGATGTCATTTGGGTCGATGGGCACTCCGATTACGGTCATGCTTTCGAAGTATTTTGGGATAAGTACGGCAAAGATATTTCGCCGAAATCAACGGTTATTTTTCTTGGAGATGCTCGAAACAATTACCACGCATCACAGGCCTGGGTTATCAAGGAGATCCGTCGTAAGGCCCGTCACGTCTATTGGCTGAACCCGGAGCCCAAGAGCTACTGGAACACCGGCGATTCAATCCTGAGCGAATACGCAGCCCACGTAGATGGAACCTATGAGTGTCGGAACCTGCGCCAGCTTGAGCGTTTCGTTGACGTTCTTGCCTAGTTGGCTGGTGAACAATGCGACCTAAACAAGTCACGAACTGCGAAAACATAACGAAATGAGCAATTCAGTCGCATTGTTCACCAGTCTCCTAGAGGTCAGTCATCTTCCATAGTTGATGGGCCTCCACCGGCCGCAGCTAGTGCATCGGTGGCGTTGGTTAACTGTGAGACGCATTGTTTCACGATCGCGTTTATGGCATCGTAAGCGCGCATCGTTGCTCCGTTCACGGTGCATTCCCGATCGACGTCGTCATAGCTGCGGGCTCCAATGGCTTCGGCTGCTCGGGTCGACGAGGTTTTGAGTTCTGCGAGCACGTCGGCGATGCTTCCAAGCCGGGCTTGGGCACTCGGTGGATTCAGGGATTCTGTGTTGAGCGTCGGGCGAGCTTGGAGCGGGATTTGAGCGACCATGGTGCCCAGTGCAGTGAGGAGTGCAGCGGTGTGGGCGGTCCAACCCAGAGCCGAGCGATCCGCCGAATCAGGCACTCGCACCAGCCGGTTCCAGTCGTCGTCGCCAGAGATGCCGTTGACGATTTCTCCGAATCGCCGGGGGAGCGACTTGATAGTTACCACGACATCGGCCATTGACATGGAAGCGTTCATGTCCTTATTTCTACAACACCGCGGCTAGAGCTGGGGTCACAAAGCGGTCCTTGGAATTGTGCTTTCCGATCCGAACGGGCTATCTGAGTTCCTTCTGCACGGCCCAACCAAAAGTTCTTGGGCTTGGAATAACTACGGCAAACTCAGGCAAAACGGTTTAACCGAGGAGAGCGCCTACGTCTATGCCGGTAGGGAGGCGGCTGGTGTCCCAACCCAGGTCGGTGATGGCTCGTGAGCAGGCGTAGCGATCGGTCATGCCGCCAACGTAGGTGACGGCGGCACGAAGACGAAGGGTCTCGTTCGCATCGAGCAAATCCGCTGAGCGGGGCCAGGTGCCGGGGAGTTGCGCGGGGTACTTTGCGTAATGTTCCACAAGGGCTTGTAACAGATCAGTTACGCGGTGCGCCTGTTGGCGGGATTCAGCTCGAAGGTAGATCCGTTCGTAGTTGAACGTACGAAATGCTGCAAGGGCCGAAGCCATGTGATCGGTCATGCCAATGATGCCGGTCGTGGCGACGGATTCCACGATGCCGGCGATGAAAGCGTTGAGTTGCGAGGAACGAGTTCGGCCGCAAGCGGCAGCGACCGTGCCGGGAAGATCATCGGGCGTAAGTAGCCCGGCGAGAACGGCGTCTTCGAAATCGTGACAAACGTAGGCAATGCGATCAGCCCACGAGACCACTTCTCCTTCGGCGGTCAGAGGTGCGGGGCGTGACCAGGAGTGGTTCCGCACCCCATCGAGGGTTTCTAGGCAGAGATTTAAGGGTGCCAGCACTACGTCGGCGCCCCAAACCGCATGGTCGTATCCTTCGCGCACATAGGGGCTGAGAGCGTCTTCGGAGGCGTGTCCGCCCGGCCCGTGGCCGCAATCGTGACCGATCGCGATGGCTTCGGCCAGAGCGACGTTTAACCGGCAGGCTTGGGCGATTGACCGAGAGACCTGAGCGACTTCGAGGGCGTGGGTGAGGCGGGTGCGTTGGTGATCTCCGGGGAATATAAACACCTGGGTTTTGCCCGCCAAACGACGAAACGCATTGCCATGCAGGATGCGGTCGCGGTCGCGTTCAAAGCAGGTGCGCACAGGATCGGGTTCTTCGGGAATCGCTCGTTGCCCGGCGCCACTCGATGGCGTTGCCCCCTGGGCCAGGGTGGTCTTTTCCACCGCTTCGCGTTCTTCTCGAAGAAACGGACGCTCAACTAGTACGCGCGCTGAGCTTGTTTCGTGGGCTTGTCGGACGGTGGTTTGCGCGTTGGGTGCATCATGGCCGCGCATGGTGTTGCTCCAGGCTTTGGCTCGGGCGGAGAGCTGATCGGTGCCGAACCAATCATTGTGGCTCTGGGCAGTGAGAGCACTGTCTTGGTACCGAACTTGACCCGGCTTTTGATCCGGTTCTTGATCCTGGACTTGATCCTGGATTCGAGTTTGGTTGTGATTTTGATCGTGATTGTGTTTCGGGTTCGGATTGTGGTTCTGGTTGTGAGCATGCCCGGGGTCTGGGAGGGTTTCGGCAGGCAAATCATGGCTTGTCACGGCAATCGAGGCTACTGGGTAGGGTGCGGAGCAACGGTGTTTGTTGGTCCGCCGAGTACTTGTCCCTGGTGGGAGTGGATCACCCGTTAGAGAAATTGCGAGTTCTATGGTGGTTTGGTCATGGTGCGTGTACTTACAGACTCTGGTCGCAGGCCAAACCGGGGGCGCAAAGCTCGTGTTGGCGTAGTACTTTCGCTGCTCGTTGGTGTTGGCGCGTTGGGGATCACTGGCCGAGCGCCAGGGCAAACCGGGCAGACAATCACTACCCTTGATCCGGCGCTCGATACGCTCACGCCGTATATTGAGCCCACTACGACGACACAAGCGCCCCTCGCTACGCTGCCGCCAACCACGACTACCTCGACCGTGCCTTCGTATGTAACTACGGGGGACCTTAGTGGCGTGTGTGCTTCTATCGTCGGCAAACCTTTTCCCGGTGAGACCGTGGATGCGGTGCCCGTCCCGGCACCTGGGGGAGTTGATGCCGCAGGTGCACCTGTGCCTGCTTCAACTGCTCCTGCTTCAACCGGGCCTGCTTTAACTGGGCCTGCTTTAACTGGGCCTGGGCCACACAGCGTCGGATCTACTTCGCTGAATCAACAAACCTCCCCGCCGGGAACCTTGCCGCCAAAACCTTTGCCCCTGGGAGCGGCCCCGACGGGTTGTCGGCTGGTGGCGTACTACGGTAATCCCACCTCGGCAGGCTTGGGGCCAATGGGTCAATCTCCAGCCCCACAAATGCTCAGTGCACTTACGGCCTTAACGCAGCGCTGGCAGGATGCTGATCCGCAAACTCCGACAAGATGTGCGTTGCAGTTGATTGCCGTGGTTGCTCAGGCTTCGCCTGGAGCGGGCAGTTTGTACCGAGGTCGTGCATCGGCAGCAACGATCAATACCGTGATCGGTTGGGGGCGCCAACGGGGCTGTCTCACGATTCTTGATGTGCAGGTCGGCTGGAGCAACGTAGTTAACGAGGTGGCCTATTTGGAGCGGTGGCTATCCATGCCCGATGTGCACTTAGCATTGGACCCTGAATGGGATATGCAGCCCGGAGTAAAACCTGGGTCACGTATCGGCACGATGTCGGCGGCTGACATTAACTCGGCCATTGCCGTACTGGATCGGCTGGCCATCACCAAAGGCTTAGGCCCCAGGATGTTGATTGTGCATCGGTTTCGCAGTTTCATGGTCACTGATCCACAAGCGATCAAGCCCACACCAAACATTCGCCTCGTGGTGAACATGGACGGGTTTGGGCCGGTTGCCGAAAAATTGGCGTCGTATCGGGTGGCGCAAAAAGGGATGCCGACGGGGCTGACGGGGTGGAAGCTCTTCTTTAAACTTGATCGACCGCTACTCGGGCCGGCGGAAGTTGTTTCGCTCCGCCCGGCTCCGGTCTTTGTGAACTACCAGTAGTCCACTTCGGTTTCGCCCAGCCAAAAGCACGGGCCACTGGGCGCTGGGCGTGTGAAGCCAACGATCAGTAGCTCTGCGCGCTTAGGAAACCCGTGAGGCTCGGAGAAGATCGGTCACGCGGAAGGCCAAATCGAGTGACTGGCGTGCGTTCAAGCGTGGGTCACACACGGTTGTGTAGTTGTCGGCGAGGTTGGCATCGGCCACGCTGTCGGCGCCGCCGATACATTCCGTTACGTTGTCGCCGGTGAGCTCCAAGTGCAGTCCTCCGGGCCAGGTGCCTTCGGCGGCGTGCACCTCGAAGAATCCAGTGACCTCGGCCAGAACGTCATCGAAGTGACGGGTTTTTAGGCCGCTTTCCGAGGTGTAGGTGTTGCCGTGGCACGGATCGCAAATCCATACGACCGGGTGACCGGCATCTCGAACGGCTCGCACCAACGGGGGTAGTGCGTCCGCCACCTTTTTGGCGCCCATTCGCGAAATGAGGGTGAAGCGGCCAGGAATTCGATCCGGGTTCAACGCTTCGCACAACGCGAGCACTTCCTCGGGAGTTGCCGTCGGCCCGATCTTGCAACCGATGGGGTTGTGCACGCCACGGAAAAACTCGACGTGAGCATGATCGAGCTGTCGGGTGCGTTCGCCGATCCACAACATGTGTGCCGAGCAGTCGTACCACTTGTCGGTGATCGTGTCTTGGCGGGTAAGTGCTTGCTCGTAACCGAGCAGGAGCGCCTCATGGGAGGTGTAGAGATCAACCTGGTGAATCGGCGCGGTGTCGGAAAGATCAATGCCACACGCCGCCATAAACCGTAACGCCGAATCGATACCTGCAGCCATGGCTTCGTAGCGTTGGCCTTCTGGACTGGATTGCACAAACTGTTGATTCCAGAAATGCACTTGGCGAAGGTCGGCAAATCCACCCTTGGTGAAAGCGCGCAGCAAATTGAGCGTGGCGGTCGACTGGTGGTAGGCGTCGATCATGCGCTTGGGATCAGGGATACGGCTTTGGGGATCGGCGGCGTCATCATTGACGATGTGTCCGCGGAACGAGGGGAGCTGCACGCCGTTGACGGTTTCAAAGTTCGCGCTACGGGGCTTGGCGAACTGCCCGGCGATACGGCCAACTTTCACTACAGGCACACCGCTCGAATAGGTGAGCACCGCAGCCATTTGCAGGATGACCTTGAGCTTGTCGCGCAACGCGGGGGCGGAGGCGTCGGCAAAGGACTCGGCGCAATCACCGGCTTGAAGCAGAAACGCCTTGCCATTGGCCACGTTGCCTAGCGATGCGAGCAGATTCCGTGCTTCACCAGCGAAGACCAAAGGCGGCAAGCCGGAGAGCTTCTTGAGGACCTGATCCACTTCGCCCGCATCGGGATAATCAGGTTGCTGCACTACGGGAAAATCACGCCACGATGATGGGGTCCAAGTTGCTGCCATGGGAAAGAGTTTAGGTTGTGCGCCCAAGGAAGCCCGAATCTATTTTCGAGACCGTCTATGCCAGGGTTGCTTGACGGAAGGAACGGGTGGCTTGGCGTCAAGAGTTTGGGTCGCTGAGGCAGGGAAGCGTAAATCCTTGCGTAGTGTTTTCCTCCCGCTTCCCAGCACCACTGCGGAATTCACACCGAAATCACTACGTAATGATCTACGCGCACACGCACTAGTTTGCTGGCCATGGAAATTCGACTTGATGGACGTGTAGCCCTTATCACCGGTGGTTCAAAAGGGATAGGCAAGGCAATCGCCGCAGGGTTCGCTGCAGCTGGCGCGCACGTAGTGATCAGCTCTCGCAAGCCCGACGGATTAGCCGCCGCCGCTGATGAGCTCAATGCTTCGGCTCCGGCTGGCTCCGGTTCTGTTTCGTGGTTTGCTGCCAATGCCGGAGATCCCATCCAAGCAGCGGCTTGCATGGCTGAAGTGATGACCCGCCACGGTCGAGTGGACATTCTGGTCAACAACGCCGCGGTGAACCCCTACTACGGACCAATCCTGGGAATCGACGCAGCACGGGCCGAGAAGACCGTTGCCGTGAACCAGTTCGGGTACGTGGTGTGGACGAAGCTGGCCTGGGACGCCTGGATGCAAGCCAACGGTGGTGTGGTGCTGAACCTGTCGAGCGTGGGTGGCTTGAGCGTGGAGGAGGGGATTGGTTACTACAACGTGACTAAGGCTGCCGTTCTGCACATGACCCGACAGATGGCTGCAGAAATGGCCCCCGGGGTTCGCGTGAATGCCATCGCGCCGGGGCTTGTAAAGACCGAGTTTGCCAAACAACTGTGGGAAGCGAACGAAGCAAAACTGGCCTCGCGGACGCCACTGCATCGTTTGGGTGAACCGGTCGACATAGCCAACGCCGCGGTGTTTTTATGTTCCGATGCAGCCAGTTGGATCACCGGCACCCATTTGCTCATCGACGGCGGCTCAATGACGGGCACCAGCCTCAGCTAACCGGCTGGTCTGCGTGTCTGCTTGGGGGGGGTCCGCGTGTCGGAATAGTGTCACCGTGTCCGAATAGTGACGCAGTATTTGGACGCAATGGCAGTATTTCGCTCGCGGCGCGGCGGTCCGCGGTGTTGGTCTAGCCGGTGATCGGTGGGAGTGAAAGTTCGGTGCCGGGGAACAACAAATCGGGGACGCCGGGCGCGGGTAAACGCTGGACGTTCTGCGCTTGCAAAACTTCCCAGTAGCGAGCAATTTCGTGGTCGTCGGCGTGGGGGTTGCGAGCCAAAACGTGGTGTTCGGCAATAGCCCAAAAGCTCTCGCCTGGTTGGACGACGTGCACCGGAGGGTTCGTCATTTCCCCGGGCGCTGATTGGATGGGCTTTGGGGTTGCTGGCTGTTCAGCGTTTGCCTGTCGAGGGGTTTCGAACCCAGTGACCGGTGCCAGGTTTGCTCGCTGAGCCGATGTTGCGTTCGGGGCGGACGGCGCTGATTTGGGCGGCGTTGAGGTAGTCCGGGTGGATGTGGGTGCCTCGGCCGATGCTTGTCGGTCACCGATGGTTGTGCTCGCGGTAGCTGGTGGCACGGATGGCGTTCGGACCGCAGCGGAGGAGGGCGCGGTGGCCGAGGCTCTTGGAGTAGCAGTAGTGACGATTACCGTTTCGGGCTTTGCAGGCTCGCCGGTCGTTGTCGCGTTCGTTGTTGTTGTTGTTGTCGTAGTCGGTCGCATGGTTGCCGTGGTTGCTGTGGTTGCCGTTGTGGGTTGCGGCGAGCTAGACGTTGACTGCGCCGTGGTTGCAGGGTTCGACGTGGTTGCCGGTTTCGACGTTGTGTCAGGACTAGTTGTTGCGTTTGGACTCGTTGGTATGGCAGGCGTGCCTCGTGTGGCGGTTGCCGCGGTTGGGTTCGGGGTAGCAGGGGGGAGCGCCACTCGTTCGGATGACGATGTGGGCCCGACGGCCTTCGATGTTGCGGTTATTTCGGAAGTCTCGGGCAGAACGGGCCAGCGTTGTCCAGTGGTTACATCGCCAGCGAACTGCACGGTGGTGTTTTCGGTCGCTAGAACCGAGGCAACCGGGGTGAGAACAGTTCGTGCTGTCCCGGCCTGCGGATTGCGAGTAACGGCTGACGCCGGCCCAGCAAGCAACGCCAGGGCCAGGGTTCCTCCAGCGGCCTGACGAAGAAGTTGTTGTAACCAGCCCGGCCCAAACAGTCGGGGAAGCTTTGTGGTTGAAGCA
>JAYSVF010000120.1:0-4418 GCA_043718695.1 Acidimicrobiia bacterium
CGGCTTGCCGGTTGGATAAGAGCACCGTCCGTTCGGGTGACGGAGTCGGCCTGGCGGCGTTTGATGCAGGTGCTCCCGATCCGGCTTGCCGGTTGGATACCGTCCGTTCGGGTGACGGAGTCGGCCCGGCGGCGTTTGATGCTATTGCTATCCGGCGCGACGACAGCCAAGTGGATCGGTAAGGAATCCCGATCCGTTTAGCAACGCGGTGGTGGGTGCAATCACGATGTCACCATTGATATGCAGTTGCTCGAGCCCACGCATATTTTCGATGGTGATGCCTCCGTTGGCGTAGACCGCCGTGCTTGCAGCGAATCGGGTGTCACTGGTGGCATCGGGACCAAAGGTGTCGGTGCCGATGCCTTTGATGAACCGTTCCTTAAACATGAAGTCGATGGCGGGAGCAGCGAAGCCCGGAGCCGTGTCAAGGTATGCGGGCGTACCATATCGGCTGCCGTAGCCAGTG
Source organism: Acidimicrobiia bacterium (assembly GCA_043718695.1). Classification (GTDB taxonomy): domain Bacteria; phylum Actinomycetota; class Acidimicrobiia; order Acidimicrobiales; family JANYDT01; genus JANMZO01. The sequence goes on from JAYSVF010000120.1 coordinate 467, forward strand.
AGCAGGGCAACGAGTGCGCCGCTTGGGATGGGCCCGTTGGCGATCTCGTAGTTCTTGATGTCCTGCCTGGACAATTTGAAGTTTGGGTTCGCCATGCGGCTACGTACGTCGATGACATACACGGGCCACGCGAAGTCTTTCGCTGGGAGCTGATCGACCGTGGTGGCTCCAGCGATGAAATGCGAAGGTGCCGAGAGGTGCGTACCAGTATGGGTTCCCGTGAACACCGTTTCGAGCCGGAAGAAGTCGGGGACGTAATCGAATGCAATATTGATGTCCGGCACCGGATCACCGGGGAAGACCGAGGCGCTTTCGCTGAACACTTGACCAAGGCGAACAATACCGCCCGGACAGCTCAGCTGTGCCGGAGATGAGCCGGTAGAGCCGCCAGTAACGGTGGTGCCACCAATTTGGGCAATAGCAATCCCGGCCGAAGCGAGCATTGTTGAAATGGCGATGGCGCCAATGAGAAGTTTCTTCTTCTTCGTTGTCATTTGGGTTCTCCGTACGTAGATTGCGGTAGGTTCAGGCTGATCGGAGACAGACCCTAGTGGTCACCCGTAGTGGTCGTCCAGGGCAAATTCGGCAAAAACGCATAGTCCGAACTGCGAAATCCTTCGTCATGAGCGCGGCTATCTCGTTCCGGCCAAACACCTAAAGGTGGTTTTCCTTCCAGGTCACCGACCGGCGCGACGAAAAAGAGAGCGGCGATACGCTTGTTCGTTCCGTAGGCAGTTCTAAGACAGTTGACAGGGATGTGGCAATGCTCAACCAAGACATGCAACGGGTCGTGCGAGAACAGCGACTTGGTTACGTCGCGTCAGTGTGTCTTGACGGTACCCCGAACCTCTCGCCGAAAGGCACCCTTGCCGTGTGGGACGACGAACATTTGGTGTTTGCCCACATCCATTCGCCTCAAACGGTCGCAAACATCGAAGCCGGACGCTCAGTCTTGGAGATCAATGTTGTGGACCCCATCAGGCGGAAGGGCTACCGCTTCAAAGGTCGCGCCACCGTCCACCGCGACGGAACCGTTTACGAATCGGGCCTTGGCTTCTACCAAAAGCGCAGCGGGCTCGACCCGAATCGAGTTGTAGCAATCGTTCTGATCAACATCGAAGCGGCGGCTGCTTTGCTGTCCCCAGCGTACGATGACGGCTCCAGTGAAGCTGAAGTCGAAGAACGCTCCTTGAAGATGTACGGACTGGAGCGAGGTTGAGAGCGTAGGCGAGCGTTGAAGGGCTAGGGCTGAGGCGTCACCATCGGACAATGAGCCGAATGCGTAGGTTTCGACACGGGCGGGCTTGACTTCTACGCTGATCGTGCGGAGTCGAGTGTCGGCGACCACTAAACGAATGAGGTCAGCTATGCCACCAATCCCCGAGAACGGCACCGTTGCAGTGACAGGGGCTGCGGGGTTTATTGGCGGGTGGGCGGTTAAGGGCTTGCTCGATCGCGGCTATCGAGTGAGGGCGTGTGTGCGTTCGGTTGACGATGAGACCCGGGTTGGTTTCCTCAAAGCCATGCCTGCGTTTACCTCGGGCCGCCTCACGCTGCACTCCGCCGACTTGAACGAGTCTGGCTGTTTCGACGACGTTTTCAAGGGTGCCGATGGCGTTTGCCATGTCTCGCACGTGAGCAGTTATGAGGATGTGGAATACATCCGCCGCACGTGCGACCACATCATTGCCAGCGTTGAAAACTCTGGCACGGTTGTTCGCGTCGTGGTGACGTCGAGCATCGCTGCGGTGCTCTCCGAAGCCGACATCACAGAACTTGTTCGCCGCCCGATTATCGATGAAGACCGCTATCCCGACGAATCAAATCCGAAACGCACTCCGGAACGCGGGCAGGGCTATTCGATTGGCAAAGTCCTTGCGGAGCGTGCCTTCGCCGATGCAGCAACGCTGAGCGGAAGGTGGGACGCGATCACGATTTGCCCCGGCGACAACGTTGGCCCGATCTTGTCTGCCCACCAAAAAGATATGGGCCCATGGCAACATCTCATAGAGAAGATGCTTGGAGGCAGCGGCGAGATCCATCAGGGCAATGGTCCGTACCGGCCGTGGATGACCGTCGATGTGCGCGACGATGCGGATTGCCATATTGGTTTGTTGGAAAGCTCTATGGTGGCAAACGGTGAGCGGTATATCGCCGTGTCGACGGAGACCAGGCCAATGGAAACCATTTGCGCCGACATTGACCGTTTGCTCCCTGAACTGCAATTCCGGGTCCCTGAATATGTCGACCCGTCGCCTGAACGAATCAAGAGCCGTGAAGCTGAGTTTCGGGCGATCTGGGCCGGTTGCATCCTTCGTAACGATCGGATCCGCGCTGCTACTTCCGTAAGTTTCCGTCCCCTCGACGTGTCAATTCGAGACTGCGTTGAATCGTTGATCTCGGTAGCCAAGGTCGAAGTTTCACGTCATTAGCATCGTGTGGTCCGAAGGAATTCCAATTTTGTAGGCTTCGCGGGGTTCATGCTTGCGGATCGAAAGCGTACAGATGAAAGCATTTCGGGTCCGAAAAGCCATGGCCCAGGTTCTTTTCGCCGACGTTCGTAGCGAAGGTCAGGCGATGTAGGTCGCGAGGTGTTGGCCCGTAAGGGTCGAGCGTGCGTTGACCAATGCGGAGGGGGTTCCTTCGAACACGATTGTGCCGCCGTCGCGTCCGGCGCCAGGGCCAAGGTCGATGATCCAATCCGCGTGGGCCATCACGGCTTGATGATGCTCAACAACGATGACCGATTTGCCCGAATCGACGAGCCGGTCGAGGAGGTCGAGGAGTTGCTCGACGTCGGCGAGGTGAAGGCCAGCGGTTGGTTCATCGAGAACGTAAATTCCGCCCTTCTCTGCCATGTGGGTCGCCAGTTTGAGCCTTTGGCGTTCACCGCCGGACAACGTCGTCAGCGGCTGACCGAGACTGATGTAGCCGAGCCCAACGTCGGCGAGGCGGCCGAGAATGGCGTGCGCGGCTGGAATTTTGGCATCGCCAGAACCAAAGAACTCGGTGGCCCCAGTTACTGACATCGCAAACACCTCGCTGATGTTGCGACCGCCGAACGTGTATTCCAGAACCGACGAATGGAACCGTTTGCCTTCGCACTCCTCACACGGGGTGGCCACTCCGGCTATTATTGCCAGGTCGGTGTAGATCACGCCAGCACCGTTGCAGGTGGGGCAGGCACCTTCGGAGTTTGCGCTGAACAGGGCGGGTTTTACGCCATTGGCTTTGGCGAACGCGGTTCGGACCGAGTCGAGGAGCCCGGTGTAGGTTGCCGGGTTGCTGCGCCGTGAACCCTTGATTGCCGCCTGATCAACCGATACCACCCCAGCGCCGGCCGGAATAGAACCGTGGACAAGTGAGCTTTTCCCGGAGCCAGCAACACCGGTGATGACCACTAAAACTCCGAGTGGAATGTCGACGTCGACCTTGCGCAGATTGTGTGTGTTTGCGCCACGGATCTTCAATGCGCTGGTCGAAGTTCGTATGGTTTTTTTCAGTTTGGCCCGGTCGTCGAAATGGCGGCCGGTAATGGTGTCACTGGCCCGCAGTTCTTCAACGGAGCCTTCGAAACAAATGGTGCCGCCCGAAGAGCCAGCTCCCGGGCCGATGTCGACGACGTGATCGGCAATGTTGATGGTTTCTGGTTTGTGTTCCACAACCAACACCGTGTTGCCTTTATCGCGTAGCTGCAACAGCAGGGTGTTCATTCGTGCGATGTCGTGGGGATGTAGTCCAACAGTTGGTTCGTCGAACACGTAGGTAACATCGGTGAGAGAGGATCCGAGATGGCGGATCATCTTGGTGCGTTGGGCCTCGCCGCCAGACAGTGTCCCCGACGGTCGGTCGAGACTCAAGTAACCCAACCCGATCTCCTCGAATGAATCAAGGGAGTGTTGGAGCTTGGCGAGGAGCGGCGCAATCGTTGGTTCCTTGAGTCCTCGGACCC
>JAYSVF010000013.1:0-5660 GCA_043718695.1 Acidimicrobiia bacterium
ACGTCACGCTGACGAATCACACCAGTCCGCCAGTAGCCTCCGCGCCCCTCCTGTCATACTCCCAGTATCCTCTTCGACGGTAGGATCGCAACATGAGCGAAGCACACTCCTTGGATTACCTCACTGAAGAGGAATACCGCATCTTCGAGCTTGCTAGCGAAGAGCGGCACGAGTACGTAGATGGCATCGTTCGGGCCATGACCGGCGCAGCACTCCGACACAACTTCGTGGCGGGAAATTTGTTTGCGGCTCTAAACCTTGCCACCAAGGGGACTAATTGCCGGGCGACGATCGAGGGGGCCCGGCTCCGCATCAACGACAAACGGCACTACTACCCCGACGTAATGGGCACCTGCGAAACCTTGACCCATACCCATGAAATCAGCGAACCTTGCCTCATCGCAGAAATCCTTTCGCCAAGCACCACCCACGTAGACCGAGGCGAAAAGCGCTTCGCCTATCTGTCAATGCCGAGCCTTCGACATCATCTGATCATCGACCTCGAAACAAACATCATCGAGCACACCTCTCGGCCAGATTCGCAAAGCCCCTGGACACTCCAAATCTGCGAGCCTGGCGACACCATCGATCTCCACTGCCCCGCCAAATTAAGCATCACCGTCGACGATTTGCTGGCCTAAAGCCAGAGGCCGAGTAGGTCTTCTTGGTGTAGATAAAAGTTGTAACTGTCGGTTTCTGGTTCGGGCTGAGTTTGCGCTGGGGCCGGGGCGGGAGTGGACTCGACCGGCGCGAAAATGAGCGCAGGTTTTTGTGACGATGTTACTGCGGCTGCCTGCTGGGTTGCGGCGGCGGCAGCTTGGGATGGGTCAGAAGCGGCTTCTGCGGCGGCTGCTTCCGCCGTTTGAGCTTGAACCTGGGCCGCTGCGGCTGCTGCTTGTTGGCGGGCCTCTTCCGCTTCTAGAAAAGCTTGTCGTTTTCCTTCGGCCTCGTACTGCTCGGCATCGCTATCAAGCTGGCGGGCTCTCAATTCCAACTCGTCGGCATCGGTGGTTGCTTGACCGGCAATGTACTGAACTGCATGTACCGAGTCTTGCACTTTCATATGTGTACGGACGGCCTTTTCACCACCCCAAGAATCCGAATCAAGAATCTGTGTCAACTGCGCCGACGATCCTCCAACCGATGCGGCCGACGCTCGAAGCTTCTGTGCCAAACGATGAAGTTCAGCTGCTTTCTCCCGAGCCTGTGCTGCTTGGGCGAACCATTCCGCACTACCTGGCATTTCGAACCGTGCGCTGGGCGGGTCTCGCAGCCGCTATCCACAAACGGCTTCGTGCCGCTCGGGGTCCATCCGCCCCACGTTCGTGTCTGCCAACTCCCCTTGCCGCCATGGCCCAATGATACGGCAACCGCCACTACATGCAAAGGGGGTCAACTCGCGTCTCCGTCCCTCGTCGGCCTCTCGCATGGTGCGCGTGGCGCGTGTGGTTCGCTTAGTGTGCGTGGCGCCCGAGGAAGCTCGTAGGTGTGCGTGGTTTCGCGTTGGATTGGCGGCGCGATGTGCCCAATTTTGGGAACCAGCGACGCCATCACGATTCCAAACAGATGTCCACGCAAGTGCGTGTTGACCCCCTATTCAGCAAACGCGGCTCCTTCTAAACTGATTGTGTGGCGACAAAACGGGAATCCGCAACCAACGAGAGTTTGCTTCGATCATGACGTTGGTACTGCCCGACGAGAAACGAGCAACCCTCGACGCGACGACCCGGCCCCGTTCCCCGGTGCTGCCTCGAACCACGCCAACAACGTTTGCGGCACCCTCTCCACCAAAGAACTACGTGAACGTAGAGAAGCTGTTGGAGGACGTCGTGCGGCTGCATGCCGTTCGCGATCACGTTGTTTTTGGCCTCGATGAATTGGATTCTGCATCGATCGAAGCGTGCACACCGGTGCGTTCCACCCTGGCTCGCGATCGCATCTGGTCCCTCCTCGCCATGATTCGCGACATCGAAGCAATGGCCCGCAAAATTTGGCAGGAGGAGTTTGCTGCAGCGGGAATGCTTACTCCCAAACTCGCCAGCTTGTTAGTCAAGGCTGGTGCTGCCGACGCCAAGACCGTGCAAAAACTCATCGAAGGTGACGGTTCAGAAATCAGCGAAGCAAAGTTCGATGATCTCATGCTTGTGCTCGACGGAACGGTTATAAACCCCGATCGAGGCGGTGTTGGGGTACTCGAATACGCAGCAAGCTTCATTCTGAAACTCGACCCCAAAGTGCTTGCCCGCTTTACAGCCGAACTGGAGAAGTTCACGATTGGATCGCCCATCAGTTCAGCGAAGGGAACTCGTGCGGCCACATTGCTCCACGAACTTCGCATGCTGTTTGCAAACGTCTTCGCCGCCAAGACCGATTCCGCGTTCCCAGGGCTTGCGGCAAAGATCGACAGTTTTTCCCTCAAATCACTCAACCTCCTTCTGCAACCTGAACACACGCTGATCCTCCAACCCCGAATCAGCGACCTGTGGCTAACCCGTATCGCCGGACGTTTCCTCACCGACCCAGCATCTCTGGCGTCAAGCTGGCCGAGCCCCAACGCCGACGAAATCGCGCCAATTCGCACCACGGTTTTGCGGTTGCTGCAATCGAATCAAAACTTTGGCGGAAACGCATTGGCGCGCTATCTCAAACCCGCTTCACACAGCGAGGCTCACCTCAAGGCAGCGTCTCGTCGATTGCTTGCGCTCGTTACACCGAACACGTCGTTGCTTAAGGATCCAACCGATTTCCGAAGCGCTTCCAAAGCCGAAGACGAGCTTGCTGCACTCTTGATCCGTAACCATTTCGCCCGAGCATTCGACAGTTCTGATCCTGCCCGAGTAGCCGAGGCCGGAGAAAACTTGGAACTGCTGATCGCCAACGTCAAAGACCTCAAAGGCATCTCCACCCCAATGACGCAAGCCTTAGCCACCGGTTTGGCGGGCGCGATGGTGAACCCACTTATCAATCAGCATCTACTCAACGCCACATTGGTAATGCACACCGACGGCCGCCTCGTGGCAGTCGGCTACAAACGCTTCAAGCCAGGCAACGAGAATCTGCTGGCGTTCATCGAAAAGCTGGCAAGCAAACCCGAAGCAATCCGGATTGTCGCTGCCGCCTTCGGCCCCATGATCGCCAGCTGCGCCAAACTCGAAGGAGGGCTCCCAACTGATTCCAATCTCGTCCGCGGCGCCGGGTTCATCATGGGCGCTATGCAGGTGCGGCTCGACAAGGAAAACGAATCCCGAAGGACTTTCATCGAAGGTCTCGCCATAAGTGCAACCGTTCTCTTTGCAACCGGCGGCGCGTTCGTAGGCGGCCCAGCCGGAACGTTCGCCGCGGGAAAGGCTGGTTCCGCCGCCGCTGGTTTCCTCGGCTCCGGTATCATCGACTTCATCGCCTCCAAAGTAGACACCGACCAATACCCAGCCGGCCTCCCTAACTCCACTCTCGAGGTCCTCAACTACTTTCAAAATCTTTACCTCCTTTCGAGCTACCAGTGGTTGAACAGCTACGCGAAGGCAAACATCGAGAAGGAAATCAAACTTGTTAGAGCAGCAGGCCAACTCAAAGCAAAGCTTATGACCAGCCCTTCCCGTCTTGAGATCGTAAACATGGGAGAGCTCTCAACAACCGACATTCAGACTGCATTTGCCATTGTCGTTTCGGCAGGCCTCGAAGGGAGCAAGAACGACAGAGACACGGCATCGCTCTTTGCTGAACGGGCAACCGGGATCTCCAGACTTGTTCGAGAATCTATGCAATGAAAAAGCGGAATCTTGTCATCTCAATCACAGCCGTTATCTTGGCGTTTGGCGGGTTGGCCGGCGTCGGTTTAACCCGCAAGCACGACAATTCAGAAGACCAGCGGATTTGTTTACGAGGCGGATACTGTTTGTTGGCCATCGTGATCCCCTCCAGCTACGACGCTCTTCCCAAAGGTTTTCAACAAAAACTCCAAACGAAATACTTCGTCGAGGACGTCATCGACAGATACAGCTTTACCAACGGTGAAAACGGTCAAGTCGAAGCAACCATTTCCGGCAAACGGTACGAGGCCGAAATCGTCATCTTTCAGTTGATTCAAAGTCAGGTCGAAACCGATGGGTTTGACTACGGACCAATGGTCGCCGATTTCGAGTTAGCGAGACCGCAACAACTCGACCAGTTTGGGACCGCTTGCGATTTGAGTAAAGCGGGCCGGATATTCGGATTCAACAACCGTGATCTTCGAGAGTGTGTGCGATCCGCTTACCTTCTGCAATCAGTTCCCGAGTTCAACGACCGAACGCAAAAGCTCTTCAACAACGTCACCGTCAAATACGAAAACGGAACCACCGGACCGCTTTCCCTCAAACGCGATGGCCTCACCGATGCCGACCGAAAAATGGTGCTCCGTGAAGTTGCCAAAATCGACGCAAAAGCACGATCACTCGGCGGGTTCCGCTGATCAATTTGCGAATCAGATGAGCCCTTCCGGGAAACGTGCCCGGTTCGCTAAGATTTGCCTATGAGCCAAGCGCCCGCGTTGAACTACGTCACCGAGGACGAATACCGCTTCTTCGAGCTCGCGAGTGAAGAACGCCATGAATACGTAAACGGTGTGGTGCGAGCCATGACCGGCGCGGCCATACGCCACAACACCGTTGCAGGAAACATGTACATCGCCCTTCGTGAAGCCGCCAGAGAGACGGGATGCACCGTCACAATGGAAGGCGCACGGCTGCGAATCAACGATAAGCGTCATTACTACCCCGATGTGATGGCCACCTGCGAAATCCTCGAGCACACCCACGAGATCAACACCCCTTGCTTGATCGCCGAGGTCCTCTCCCCCACCACCACGCACATCGACCGAGGTGAAAAACGATTCGCGTACTTAGCAATGCCCAGCCTCCGCCATCACCTCATTATCGATCTTGAAGCCAACCTGATCGAACACACCTCGCGCCCAGATGCCGATTCACCCTGGACCTTCCAAATCTGTGAGCTAGACCACCGCATCCATCTCACCTGCCCGGCCGAATTGCAGGTCACTGTCGACGAACTCCTCGCATAACCTGCCCACAACACCAAAACGGGCACTCACGCGCTTCAACGACCGATTTGCAAAACGCAGTCAACGGCCAATCTGGCAACTCCGTGCCGGCCGTGCCTCCTCAAACCAAGGCGGCGTATGCTTTCACCCATGTCCAACGTCGCTGAGCAGTTCATAACCTGGGCCGACTACCTGGCCATTGAGCGCAATTCACCCGTTCGTCACGAATGGATTGGCGGGGCCATGTTCGCCATGGCCGGTGGATCACGACTCCACAATCTCCTTTCGTTAAGGCTGGCATCGCACCTCACCGATGCCGGAAAGCCCCATGGTTGCGAGACCTTTATGGCAGACATGAAAGTCTTAACCGATGAGGCTGCCTACTATCCCGATGTCATGGTGGTGTGCGACGATCTTGGCAACGATGAGTACTTCATGGAAACACCGTGTTTGATCATCGAAGTTTCCTCGCCCACCACCGCGGAAATCGATCGACGTGAAAAGTGGGCGGCGTACTCAAAGATCCCGTCGCTTCGCCACTACCTCCTCGTTTCGCAAACCGAACGCCTAGTTGACCATCGGTTCCGAACCGAGCTTGGATGGGCGTCGGAACTCCTGCGCT
>JAYSVF010000121.1:0-1913 GCA_043718695.1 Acidimicrobiia bacterium
ATGGAAGCCCATGCTGCCGTGTTGGCGGCCGGCCCAGCTGAGAATTTGCGGCGTCCAGAGCATTGGGGTGGGTTCCGGTTGATTCCGGGTTCGATCGAATTTTGGCAGGGTCGCCCGTCACGTCTGCATGACCGTTTTCGCTACCGCCGCTCTGGACTCTCATCGCCCTGGACCATCGAACGCCTCGCACCGTAATCGCTGCGCTGCTCCGGTTGTCTGGCAACCACTACGACGAGGCGTCTCGCCACGGTGGTTACCTTTGTTACAACTTCGCACCGAGGCGCCGAGCGTTGTGACGGAATGTAACCGGATAGTGAGCAAAACCGTCACAACGCACGAGCGGTGCGTCTAGCGGAGGGTTAGGTAGGCGAAGATAAGGCTGAGCACAGTGCCGATAACGTTTCGCCTGTTCATGGCGAGCGCTTGCTCGGCTCAAAAGGCGATGCTGAAAAACGATTCGCTAGTGGTTCGTTGCGACCAGTGGATTTGCCGTGACTAGATGATTCGCAGCAACTACGTGTGCTGCGTCGTTGTAACGATTTAGGCGCCAACGGTGGACCGGATCACGATCAGGCGCTTCGGGTGTCGCCACGGTCCAAGTACGCAGCTGCCATTCCGTGATCGAAGTGTGCGAGGTTTCGAAATCAATCGGTGATTGCACCTGTGGGTCAAGCCCAAAGTAGTGAAACATCGAAGCATCGACCACTCCACCGTGGGCAACGACCAACACCGTTTGGCCCTCGTGGGCTTTGGTAATTCGGTTCAGCGCGTTCGCCACGCGAAGGGCAAACGCCCGCCACGCTTCTGCACCGGGGGCAAAGGGGACATTGGGATCCCAGCCTTCGGTCGTGCCAAAGAAGGCTGAGTACTGGTCCCAGGTCATTCCTTCGGCTTCACCAGGCCGGACCTCTTCAAAATCGGAATCGAAACTCGGATCGCCGAATCCAATTGCGTTGGTGATGATTGCCGCCGTCTCCGCCGCACGCCGAATCGGGCTTGAAACCACAGCATCGGGTTTAAAGTTCTCTGACACCAGACGCTCCGCCAGCACCGCTCCCTGCACCCAACCCAATTCGCTCAAACCGCGACACGTTGCCCTCCCCTCGATGGTTCGTTCCACATTGCAAATTGCCTGCCCGTGACGGACTAAAACCAGTTTCGTCATCGCTTCGTTCTCCTAAACTTTGGGAATCTCAAGGGTTTGGGTGATCGCTATGCAACACATGTGCACATAGCAACCGCCCCTTCGCATCGCAGCTTCCCTAACGCACAAACAAGAGCGGTCGAATATCGCGCAGGTGCCACGAAGCAGTCCGCTCAAAGGGCTTCACCAAGGACGCAAAATTACTGCACAGACATGGATTCGCGGCTCTTGATAACGGTGGCGAAAATACCTGCCGCATCGAGACCGAGATCAGAAAGTATGCGCGCAGGCTTACCTTGAGGAATGAAACGGTTTGGCACGCCAATGATTACGATCGGTCCAGCAGCGCTGCGAGAAGCAAGCCGTGCTTCGGTGACTGCGTCGGCCATATAGGAACCGATGCCACCATCACGTAAACCATCTTCAACCGTTACGACGAGCGTGTGACGTGCAGCATCTGCAATCATGTGCGAATCCAGGGGCTTGATGCATCGTGGATCCCACACTGTGGTGCTAATTCCTTCAGCTCTCAACATGGCGGCCGCACCTTCTGCTGCCTCTAACAAGCGTCCAACGGCAAGTATGCACACATTGTTTTTGTTGCCGTCGGCATTCGCGGTCGCCGTTGAGCCGTCGATAACTTTGCGAGCGCTGAGTCCCGAACCAACTTGGCTTGGATCAACCTGGCGAGCTACTCCGCGCGCATAGCGAATTGACGACGGACCATTCTTAACGGTCATGGCCGTACGGAGTTGCGCATCGAGTTCCT
>JAYSVF010000122.1:0-4412 GCA_043718695.1 Acidimicrobiia bacterium
CGAGGAAATCAGACCATCGACCGGGTACGCGGAAGAACTGCGATTGCAAGCCCTCGCAGCCCGCGAACATGCGATTGCCGCTTCATCGACCGACACAAACTGGACGGCCATCGCAGCCCACTACGCCGCACTTGAACAACTCACCGGGTCACCCATTGTCCGTCTCAATAGGGCCGTTGCGATCGCAGAGACTCTCGGTCCGGAGGCTGGTCCTGCCATCGTGAAAGGGCTCGAAGGAACGCTCGATCTTCACCACCGGTTTCACGCCGTCCGCGCAACGCTTGCCCGTCGCGCCGGTCACCACGCAACTGCACGCGAAGCTTTCACAAGAGCGGTGGCACTCTGCGCAAACGACACAGAACGGTCCTTCCTACAACACCAACTTTGCGAACTGGAGCTAGCGCTCGATTGCTTGGCAACGGATCCGGAGTGCGCTGCAAGCGTGGCGGATACCGACGCCATCGTCGCGTGACGACACAAGCACCCGGGCACCTAGTCGCTCCGCCGCTGCGACTGCTTCGGCACCCAGCATGGAGAGCCCCACGTTTTCGTGGATTACTTGACCCATCCGCCATTCAAGATCGGTCATGGCCAAAACCGAGATGGTTTCTGGAAGGGCAATCAGACCAGCAATCACCGCATCGCGTTCCTCACCTGACCATGATCCGAGCAGCGCACCGCCACCGTGACTCGCAGCGCTCTTACATAGGCGCGCATACCAAAGGTTCGTGGTTGCTACTTCCGATCTCGCGACGGCACGTTTAACGAAGCGTCGGGCCCAGCCAACCAGTCACGAAGCAAGTGGTCGTCAAGAAGAACTGTGGCCACGTTCAGGTGGTCCGGAGATCTTCATCGACTTCATTGGCAACGTTGGCGTAGTGAGCCTCGGCTGGAAGGACTTGATCAAGAAGTCGGCCTGCAGTTCCGGCGGGAACGGTCAGCACGCCAAACCCAAGGTCAATCACGTCAACCTGGCCGCCATGGCCCAGGTCCCACCTGCGGCGAACAGCAGCTGGGAGCGACAACTGACCAGAAGTTGACACTCTGAATCTTTCAGTGCGAGCCATGAAGCAACTCTAACTTGGTAAAAACGCGGAGTTACCAAACGATCGCCTGCTTCAGTCAGCCGTGCTGATTCCTGGTCCACGAGGCATAGAGCGCGCTGTAGTGACCGTCAGCGAGTACCAGATCGGCGTGGGGGCCGAGTTCAACAATCTTTCCGTCGACCACCACACCCACTCGATCGGATCGCTCCGAGGTCGAGAGCCGATGGGCAATGGCGATCACGGTTCGTCCGGTCATGAGGGCTTCGAGAGCGGCCTCAACCTCGGCTTCGGTGCCGGGATCCAAGCTCGAGGTGGCTTCATCGAGGACAAGAACTTCTGGGTCAGCCAGTGCGGCACGTGCGAGTGACACAAGTTGACGCTCGCCCGCGGACAGTCTGCTTCCTCGCTCGTTCACCTCGGTATCGAGCCCATCGGGGAACGCCTCGAAATGGGTCAACACGCCAATCTTCGCGAGCGCCGCCTTTACCTCGGCATCGGTAGCATTTGGGCGCCCAACTCGCACGTTGTCGGCCAAGGTTCCGGTAAAAAGGTATCCCTCCTGCGGAACCACAACCATACGTTCACGTAGCGATTTATGGGTTGCGTCGCGAAGGTTCACTCCTCCGTAGCTGATCGATCCGTCGGTAGGGTCGTACAGGCGAGCGATCAGTTTGGCCAATGTTGACTTCCCGGCACCAGTGGGTCCAACGAGAGCTATTCTTTCGCCTGGTGCAATGGAAAGATTTACGGCATCGAGAACTTTCGTATCGTTGCTTTCATAGGTGAACGTCACATTTTGCACCTCGATGATTCCTCGGCCGGGAAGAGCGACGGCATCGGCACGATCAGACAACGGATCGGTTTGATCGAGTAATCCGAACAGTTTGCGAAGTGCAGCGCCGGAGGACTGCACGGTGTTGAAGAGTTGACTGAGTTGTTGCAACGGTTCAAACAGATTGCCGAGATACAGCACAAAGGCTACGACGGTGCCCAGCGAAACGGTGCCGCGATGCACGAGAACGCCCCCGAAACCCAGCACCGCGGCGGTTGCTGCAGTTCCAGCAAACTCTACGACCGGGAAATATTCCGCCGCTACTCTTGTCGCTCGCATGTTGGCTTCGTATTGTGCGTGATTGGCCTGTGCGAACGAAGCAGTTACATCGGCTTCACGAGCCGAAGCTTGCACGACCCGCACACCACTAAGCCCCTCTTGCAGGGATGACATCGTGGCGCTGATCCGATCGCGCAAGGTTAGGTAGGCCGCATCGGAACGCCGCCGAAACCGACGAGTTGCCAGCACCACAAACGGAAAACCCACCAGCGACGCGGCGGCAAGAAGAGGGCTCATTGCCACCAACACAACAATCGACAGTGCAATAAGTAACCCGTTGGTTACGAACGCCACCAACCCGATTTGCACCAAATCAGTCAAGGCGTCGATATCACTGGTCATGCGGGCGACGAGTTTGCCTGTTGGTTCTCGATCGTGAAAGGCCATGGGGAGGCGTTGCAAATGCGCGAACACCCGAATGCGTAGGTCGCGCAGAAAACCTTCGCCCACTCGACCAACCAGAACGATCTGCCAGCGACCAAACACAAACCCGAACGCAACCACGATGAGGTAACCAATCGCCGCTCGGTTCAGTGCTGTTGCGCTCTGCCCACGCACGCCTTTGTCAATACCCTCACGGATCAGCAACGGGCCGGCGATGGTCATCAATGTGGAGGCGATCATTACGGCAACGGCGGACGCGGTCTTGGCCCGTTGCGGTCTAAGCAGACCGGCTGTTCGCCGCATGACATGTGCGGCCGCACTGCGATCGAGCCGATCAGAATCGTCAATCGCGCGTTGCATCACCCAACCCATGACGCCCCCGTCGGATCGAGCTCGGTACTTGCCTCGGCACGGGCCAGGATTTCGCGGTAACGATCATTGCTCGCTAACAGCTCTTCGTGAGTGCCAGTAGCCAATACGCGACCGGCATCAAGGACGATAACTCGATCAGCCACCGCAACGGTTGCAGCCCGATGAGCAATCACGATCGACGTACGGTCACGCATCACTTCAGCCAACGCGGCGCGAATCTCGTGCTCTTTGGTGGGATCTACTGCGGATGTCGCGTCGTCGAGGATCAGTACTCGGGGATCTGCAACGATCGCTCGCGCAATGGCGATCCGTTGACGTTGACCGCCCGATAGCGATTGACCACGCTCTGCAAGAACCGTGTCGTACCCATTAGGAAGTGCACAGATGAATTCGTGCGCGCCGGCTGAGCGGGCCGCCCTGACGGTGTCTTCTTCAGTGGCATCGGGACGGGCGAAGGCCAAGTTGTTGCGTACGGTGTCGCTGAACAGAAACGATTCATCAAAGACCATGGCCACGTTGCGGCCTAGCTCGTTGAGTGGGATGCTGCGCACATCGATTCCGTCGAGCAACACACGGCCCGATGTCGCTTCATAGAACCGAGGCACCAACCGAGCGAGCGTGGTTTTGCCGCTTGCCGTTGCGCCAACTATTGCTACCGTTTCGCCCGGTGCAATCGTCAGATCGATCTGATCGAGGACCACGGCCGCCAAGGCGGAATCAGGCTGTGGTGATCGGTAGGCAAAGCTCACTCGTTCAAATTGGACCCGTCCGAGCAGGGTTCCCGGCTTCCGCGCAGGTAAGTGTTTCGGGTGCGTGGGCTCGGCCAATTCGGGGATGGTTGTGAAGACCTCAGCAATCCGCGTGGCCGAGACTCCGGCTCTCTGGGCTTGGGCGATCACCATACCGGTTGACCGCAGCGGCCAAACCAGCATCAGTACATAGGAGGTAAAAGCAACCAGCTCCCCCAACGAAAGTTGACCGCTCAGCACGCGATGTCCGCCAACCCACAACACGGCCACGAGCCCGAGTTGCGGTAGGAGATCCAAGATCGGCCAGTATGTCGAGCGGACCACGGTGCTGGCAACAGCTCGTTCGTAGACATTATCCGCGCGCGTACGAAGCTGCTCTTCCTGTCGAGCTTCGGCACCAAACCCTTTCACTACCCGAACCCCCGAAAGGGTCTCCTCCACCACTCCAGACAGCTGGGCAAGTTCGTTTTGGAGGCCCGCGACAGTGGGGTGCAGGCGATGCGAGAACCGTCGGGCAAAGACGTTGATGAGGGGCAGCGCTGCCAGTACGACGACGGCAAGTTTCCAATCGAGAAACAGCAACACCACCGTCGCCCCGATCATGGTCACGAGATTGCCGAGGGTAATGGGAACCATGGTGATGAACCCTTCGACCGCCTTGAGATCGGTATTCGAGTTCGCCAAAAGTTGGCCGGTTGGATGATTGTCGTGAAAGGAAAACGGCAATCGTTGGAGATGCCCGAAGAGCCG
>JAYSVF010000123.1:0-4408 GCA_043718695.1 Acidimicrobiia bacterium
GACATGAGTGACCCTGACGAAGACTTGGCTGCGTTGCCGTGGTTTGTGGAGCGAATAACGGCTGATCCAGTCGAAACGTTTTCGGTAGACCCGTTCGGCGGATTTGGCCGATTGCACGGAGGTGTTGCATCGCGGACTGTTCGTGTTCGCACCGTTACCCGGCCAGCCATAGTGTTGGGTGCGGCGCAGCGTGACGAGGTAGTTGACGCCGAGGCGGCCGAGGCAAACGGTATAGCTGTGGTTCGAAGGCGAAGTGGTGGGGGAGCGGTGTGGCTTGACGCTTCCTCAGTGAGCTGGATTGACGTTCTGATCGGTGTGGATGATCCGCTGTGGCGATCCGATGTTGGTGAAGCGTTCTGGTGGCTGGGTGAGCTTTGGGCAAAGAGTTTGCGTACTTATGATCCCTCGCTCAATGTCACTGCTTATCGGGGCCCGTTGGTTACCAGCGAGTGGTCAAAGCTTGTTTGCTATGCAGGCTTAGGACCGGGGGAAGTTACCGTTGACGGCAACAAAGTGGTGGGGGTGTCACAGAAACGAACCAGAGAAGCAGCACTGTTTCAGTGCGGTGTCTTGCACGGTTGGGACCCTTCGATGCTGTTGCATTACTGCGTGCTCGGCGACGAGGATCGTACGCGTGCCTATGAAGACCTCGAAGAGGTTTGCTGCACGGCTCCACCCGAAGTCGTAGAAATGTTCGTGTCGCTCCTCTCGAAGTAGCGCCACAGTTAGTTGCCCTGGAAGTTTGCTGGCCGACGCTCAAGGTATGAGGCCATACCTTCTTTGAAATCGTTGGTGCGCACCAACGGTAAAAGTTGGAGGAAGACGTGGTGAACGTTTTGTTCAAACGTTTCGGTTTCTGCCATACGCATCATTCGCTTCGTTGCTCGCACGGCCAGCGGTGCGTTTGCGGCGATCTCGTTGGCCATATCCATGGCGGAACTCATGAGCTCGTTGTTCTCGACCACATGATTGACCAGTCCAAGATCAAGGCATTCCGCGGCGGTGAGGGTACGCCCGGTGAACGCTAGCTCTGCGGCTTTGGCATAACCCAGGATGCGAGGCAGCAGCCAAGTTCCGCCGCTCTCTGGAACGATTCCTCGTTTGGTGAACGCGGCAGCCATTTTTGCCGAAGTGGCGGCGATTCGAATATCGCAACCCAAGGCAAGGTCCATTCCGTAGCCGGCGGCGCCACCGTTGAGAGCGGCGATCGTTGGCGTTTCGCAATTATGCAAAACGATTGGCGGGGATTCGCGGAGGTTGAACTCGCCCGGTGCGCCAGCCAGGTTGAGTCCCTTGCCTTGTGTTTCTGCGGCCACATCTAATCCTGCACACCAGGCTTTGCCTGCTCCGGTAATCACAATGCAACGCACATTTGGATCTCGATCGGCAGCAAGAATCAGTTCGCTGAACAATGCCAGCATTCGCCCAGAAATCGTATTCATCCGCTCCGGACGATTGAAGGTGAGCACCGCAATCCGTCCGTGTACTTCGTAAAGAATTTCCGGGGTTACGACAGGTTCTGCAACATTGGTGGGGAATTCGGTGCTGGTTGCTTCGTTGCTCATAGGTTTATGCTGACACGAGTGGCGGTGATCAAGCGAGTTCGTGGCCGTGAGGAAGAAGAATTGTCATCGCGTTTAGGAAGCGAGCAGTTGTTCCGATCTGGCCATCGTGGCCGCAGCGGTATCGCAAAACACCGTTTGGTGTCGGTGGCGAACTCGCCCGGCGGGGACCGAGGAGTCTCCGATGAGAAGTTGCTTCAGGGGTTTTGCTTTGTCGGCCCCTGGTGCCAACCACAATAGGGCGTGGGCTTTTGCGAGCTCGGGGTAGGTGAGGGTTAGTCGGCGGAAGCCTTTATAGAGGCTGGTGAAGGTGACGGCCCGGTCGGTAACCCCAAGCCCCGGATCGCCAGGTAACAACGATGCCGTATGCCCGTCGGTTCCTAATCCGAGGTGAACGAGATCAATTCCACCGGGCGCAAAACGGGCCAAGGTACGTTCGTATTCGTGGGCCCGGGCATCGGGAGCCATCTCATCATCGACGGGCATCGGGTGCACGTTGGCGGTTGGGATGGCAACGAGATCGATCAGACATTGCTGAAGCTGTGTGAGGTTGCGATCGGTGCTGCCTTTTGGCGCAAGGCGTTCGTCAACTTGGAAAAGATGAACGTGTTGCCAGTCGATGTCGTAGCGGGTGAGGGACAAAAACATGGTGGCTGGGGTGCTGCCGCCAGAAACCGCGAAGGTTGCCGATCCTCGTTGCGCAATCGTTGTTTTCAGAAATCCACTGACCCACGCGGCGGCGCGATTTGCCGCTTCTTCGGGGGAGTCGCAAACCGTGACTGTTTCGATGCCGTTTGAACGGGGTTTTGGCAGGGGGGGTGACAGTGGAATTGCCATGGTGAAGATCTTGCCAGCTGCGACGCTCGATGCCGGGTTTCGGCGAAGGTTTGGTCGGTTTCGGCCTAGCTTAGAAAATGAGGTTAAATCTGCTGGTATCGGTGGACCAAAGCAAACGTGTTGCCCAAGCGCGTGGATTGGAGTGCGGTTGTGCGAATTCTGGTTTGGTTTCAACGATTGGTGGTCGTGGGGTTGCTTGGGACAATTCTTGCCATTCTGCCTTGGCTGGGCATGCGTTTTGGTGCCCGGAATGCTGTTGTGAGCGTTGCCCGGGCCCCAAAGAGTGATGTTGCGTTGATCTTGGGTGCGGGAATCACGGCAGATAAGCGACCGTCGATGGTGTTGCAGCGACGAATCGATGTTGGCGTAGATCTCCATCGGGCAGGAAAGGTGCGCAAGCTGGTCATGTCCGGTGACAACTCCGATGCGCTGTATGACGAAGTGACCGTTATGAAAAATGCGGCCGTCAAAGCGGGAATTCCTGCCGACGATGTGCTGCTTGATTACGCCGGCTTTCGTACCCTCGATTCATGCGTACGCTTACGAAAAGTGTTTGGGCAGACAAAGGCGATTGTGGTTTCCCAAGGGTTTCACCTTCCCCGAGCGATAAACCTCTGCCGTTGGGTCGGTATCGAGGTGGTTGGCGTAGAAGCGGTTGACGATCGTGGCCGCTCGTTCCGTGCGGTGTCTACGATTCGCGAAGTTTCAGCCTCGCTGCAGGGTTGGGTTGAAACCCACTGGTTTGGTCGAACCGCCAAGTTCCTGGGCGACACCGTGGACATCGACAATCCACCGCCAGAAGCCTTAGCGCAGCCCCTAGACACCATCAGCCCTTAAGGGCCCAGTATTTCCGAAGCTGTCCCAGGATGGCGCTCGTCAGAACACAGGGCGAACGAAATCCGTCATCTAACGGATGTCACCGCGGCCAACGATCACGATAATCAAATCACGGTGAATCACAGGACGGAACCGTTTGTGACCTCCGACGCGACAGAGATTATGTACACCGCCATCTACGACAGCCAGGAGCACACCATGAACAACATACGCAACCGCCTCGTGATTATCCCGGTCGCCGCACTGGCCGGGATCTCCACCGTCGCTTTGACCGTGGCGTCGCTCGCCAGTGCGTCTGACCATGGCGCGCTCCACGCGACTGCCACGCTGCACGACACGACGGGCAACGTCGTCGGTTTCGCCCACCTGACAGAGGACGCGTCGGGTCGCGTGCATGTCAACATCAAGGCATCGGGCCTCACTGCGGGTCGGCACGGTGTTCACATCCACAACACCGGTCTGTGCGCCCCGGCATTCGCAGCTGCGGGCGCCCATCACAACCCACTCGGTGCAGTCCACGGGTCGCACGCCGGGGACCTCCCGAACCTGATCGTCAACGCTGCCGGGCAGGGCCGTCTTAACGCAACCACCCAGGCAGCAACCGTGACGCACGGGCCGTTGACCGTGTTCGATACGAACGGGAGCGCAATCGTCATCCACGCCGCCGAGGATGACCTCGTCACCGACCCAACCGGCAACAGCGGCGGGCGCATAGCGTGCGGCGTGATCGTTGCCGGGTGATCGTTGCCGAACAGATCCATCCACTCGCCGGCGTTACATCACTTCCGGCCAGAACCACACCGATGATCGGCCGACGCGCGGAGCACGAGGAGTTGCAGCGGCTTTTGGCACGTCGATGATCTCGCGCTCATTGGACAAGGTCATGGCAATAGGCGCTGCCAAGCGACCCGGAGACGAGTAACTTCGAGTTCAGACGGCATCGCTCCAGATCTAGAGGATGTCGGCAATTGATGTGATGAAGCTTGGCAGAGACGCGAGGCCAGCGACGGCAATGAGGATGCGGCCACCGAGCATCAACCGAGCGTCGCTCCAGACGCGTCGAACGGCGGGCTTCGTCGAAATTGCAGCGCCAGCTAACATTACGATCACGACGACGCCTCCGAAAAAGACCGTGGGCAGGAGGAGCAGCAACGGCAGGTATGCCAACACCA
>JAYSVF010000124.1:0-26891 GCA_043718695.1 Acidimicrobiia bacterium
AGCGAGGAACAGTACGCCAACGCGCTTGCCGCCGCCGCAATCGTGGCTCAGGCAGTACTTGTGCTCCAGGCCAAAGCGCCCGATGGAATGCTCGCCCAAGAATTGGAACGATCATCGGATTTTCAATATGTTGTTCACCAGGCAGCAGGGATGGTCGCGGTGCAACTGAGCGTTAGCGTTACCGAAGCAATGATCCGGTTGCGAGCCTATGCATTTGGGAATGAACGCGTGCTTAGGCAGGTAGCAGGGGAAGTAGTGGATCGAACGCTACGGTTCGATAGCGCCGGTCTGAAACCATGATGAAACCGGATACTTGATGAGACACATCGCACTGCAGAAACCGAATCACCAGAGGGCGCGATCAAGCGATGTTTGGAGGGCGTTCCATTTGGGTATGTTAGGCCCTTCCACGGCCAGTCTATCGATGACCGGAATACCAATGGCCCACAAACACACACCTCGGAGAAGTCGGAGAACTCATGTCTAGAGAATCGGCCCTTGTAAACACCTTTGTTGACTTAGCAGATACCCTTGTCGCCGATTTTGACGTGATCGAACTCTTGAGCCGCCTCACCGACAGTTGCGTGGAGGTGCTCAACGTTGATGCCGCAGGTTTGATGCTCATTTCCTCTGAGGGCGAGCTGCGAGTGATGGCTTCATCGAGCGAGGCTATGCGTATTCTTGAATTGTTTGAGATTCAGGCGCAGGAGGGGCCGTGTCTTGATTGTTACCGAACTGGCGAACCAGTAATCAACCAAGACCTTGCCGCCACGCAAACACGTTGGCCGACCTTCACCAATGAAGCGTTGGAGGCTGGCTTCAAATCCGTTCACGCCCTGCCAATGCGGCTGCGTGGAACCATTATCGGTGCGCTAAACCTTTTCAACATTTCGCCGGGCAAAATGGCTGAAAACGATATGGTGGCCGCTCAAGCATTCGCCGACGTGGCAACCATTGCCGTGCTCCAACACCGGGCAGCGATTGAAGCTCGGGTCATCAAGGACCAACTGAATTTTGCCTTGAACAGCAGGATCATCATCGAACAAGCGAAAGGTGTGATAGCCGAGCGAGAGAACCTTGATATGAACGCATCGTTTTCTCGGTTGCGAACTTATGCCCGTGAAAACAACCTTCGTCTCATAGATGTTGCGCAGGAAATCATTGAAGGAAAAACCTTGGTAGGCAGGGTCAAGGAAATCTAGTTGTTTTGTATCGCCCGGCTAGGAGACTGCTGAATAAATGCGACTGGATGTTAAGTTTCGCTCTATATTCCCAGTTCGCGACCTGTCTAGGTCGCATTATTCAGCACTCTCCTAGCCAACAAATTGGAAATCCAAGCGCAAATCCTCTGCAATCAAGGCTCGCTCCGTGAGGTGTAGTCCTGTGGTGAGAGGCTGTTGCCACGGCAAGCACTACCGTGCGGAGTGCGCCTAGTGCCGGCGGAGCGTTTCCCTGCTCACGACGCAAACATCCCATCAACGGAGATCGTCGTCAAGGTTTCCGTAGGGGCTTCGCCTTGCGTGTGGTCGCCTGCGTGCCCAACTCCAGCGAGAAGCTCCGCGTCGCTTGGCAAAGTCGGCACCTTCACCCAACTTCCCAACGCACAACCGAATGTGTAGCGATCCCTAACCCATCGGTCATTGTCAAAGAGCCCGCTGAGGCCAGATAGCTCAAGGATGTGCCAAGCGCTACGTGACGGACAGCGGAGCCGCAGTGTTAGTGATCTGGCCTCAAGCAAGTTCCGGGCATCCACGATTACGCCAACCGTTGCCGCGCTCATAAACGTCACGTCGCGTAAATCTAGAGTTACGTCCGTACCGTCAACGTCGACGGCGCGGCGTATGGCTTCGGACAGTTGCGTTGCCGTGAAGGCATCGTGCTCTCCGTGAAGCCACGCCACCGTGACGCCAGCAGACTGTTCCTCGGGCGTGGCACCGAAAAGGAGCGAGACGGTCACACAAGACTCAACAGTCATCAGCTATCCCTTTGGTCGCGTTCGAATGAATCGCGCTACCAGGGTCCGGAGCATCGCACCCGAACCAGGCAAAGCCGGTACAACACGTAGGGATCTCGTCGTGTCACCGATGACCCTAACACCCTTACGGAGATCTAACTTCTTGTCGGCGGGGGAACGATCGGGGGCCACTTATCTGGGCTCGTGTTGCTCGGTAATTCTGTAAGCGCACGTGCAACTACCACCTCGAAGTAAGTGACAGCTAGAACATGCCGTTGTCGTTGGCGGCAGTATCCGGAATAATCTGGAGAACATCCCAGTGCTCCACTATCCTGCCCGTGTTGTCGAAGCGGAAGATGTCGATTCCGGCGTAATCATGATCAGCAGGCCAGGTCTGGTAGCAGTGCAACACAACGAAATTGCTATCAGCGACACTGCGTTTGAATTCAACGCGCTTGCCCGGGTACTCCACGGCCATGCGCTCGAAGTACTCGATGAACGCCTCCTTTCCGTCGGCGACTCCCGGGTTGTGCTGAACGTACGTCTCGCCCGCGTACCGCTCGATCGCCTCGCGGGGCCGACATTGGTTGAACATCAGGTCGTAGAACGCCTGCGCAGTTGCCTTGTTTGCTTCAGCGTCCATACGAGATGTACCTCCCCACTCGGGTCCCAGGTTCAGCGCGCCCAACCTGGGTGCACAGGCGGCTCATACCCAACGATCTCCCGGCCTAAACCATTCAATAATCAACCGCAACTTCGAGATGCGTTGGGTTGGGGAGCTGAAAGTTTTAACTTCTCAGTTTACAACGGTTCTACGTGGGTATCGCAAAGGAATGAAAACCACGCCCAAGTCACCTCATCGCCGTTGGCTTGGCGGCAAGCCGATGAAACTGAAGTCAGACGGACCGATTCTTGACCTTCCTCCTGATAGCCGAAGGGGCGAGATATTTACGATCATTTTGCTTACCGTCGGAAATTTTTTGGTTCCGGTTGTTTCGTACCTTTGGGGCTTGATCCGACTGACTCAGACTACGCGGTGGAGTGTTTGGCAGAAGGCCTTCCTTCTGTTGTTGCTGCCGGGACCATTCCTGATTGGGCTCGGGCTGCTATGGCCGACGAGCAATAGGACCTCGGTCTCATGTGTGCCGAGGCCAGGAGTATCTTGTGCGAAAGCTCTAACCGGCGCGCCTACTCCCGTGGGTCCGCTGCGTTCTCCGGACAACACCGGTATCTCGACCAACCCGAGCCGATTCCATCTTGAGTTAGTGGGCCAGCAGTCGGTAACCGTCGGTAAGAAGTTCCGTGTCCAGCTGAAGCCGGTCGAGGCAGGCAGGATGCGCGGCGGGTACTACTGGCTTTCGGCAATCCCACCTGTAGACGGGGTCCATCGGGCCCTGTTGTGGTCGGAGAAGAGTGGATCGGAAAAGGGACGGCGAGGGTCCGGTATGTAGCTTGTGCAGATTGAACTTCGTGAGGCTCACTGTTGTACCGCTTTCGTCTAGGCCCTGGTGACGTGCCCGATCGCGCATCTTTTAAACATTGCTTGCTGCGAAGCTGCCTGCCGTAACGATGCACTCCGTCAGATCAAAGCCAATGGGCCGACAAACGTGTGGAGCTAGGCAATTTATGGAAGCAGCCTGGCGTGGCCATGTACTCACGGGACCAAAATCAATGTTTCAAAAATTCGATTGATGGGTATACAGAACTACTTATTGATGGGTATACAGAACTACTTACGGTCCGCTCGGACCTGTCGTGCGAATCGCTGCCAACAGTTTACGAAGGTTGATGTCATGTCTTTGAAAAGTCTACGTATGCTTACTATTTTAACTCTTATCGCTATTCCGGGTGCGCTGGGTACGTTTGGATCGAATGCTTCGGCGGCAGTTGGTTGTCACGATTCTGGGTGTAACGGTAAGAGCCCGGTGTCGATGGGGTGCGATCGTGATGCGGTGAGTCTTAACGCCGTAGTGTTTGAAGATCACGCGTCGGGTGGAACGTTTGGACGGCAAGTGGTTACGTTGCGCTATTCGCCCCGGTGTAGGGCGTCGTGGTCGCGGGTAACTGCGTCGGCCGGAGGGACTGCGGCGGTTACGAAAAATGTAGCTTTCTTAAACCGGTACTCCACGAAGACGAAGCGCACAGCGAACGGCCCCGGATCGATCTATTCGAAGATGCGATCAGGAAAGGGGAGGGCGTGTGGCACGACTCACTTCAACGGTAAAGCCGTCATTGAAACCCATTGCGTAAGCGCCCGGTAAACTGAGGTCCGCGGCGCTCGGAGGAATCTCGATAATTATATGCACGCTTACCATTTTCATCTGTACTTCTGTTCGGCCCTGGCGCAAGCGCCAAATTGCCGGGAAAAATGATTCGACTTGTGAAACGGCACGAGATTATTTCGATGGATCCATCACTCGGCCGATGAAGAGCACCTGCCCGGTTTGGTAGTGCTGGATTGCGTATGCGAATGGTCGGTTAAAGGTGACTTCCTTGGGGCAGTTGGCCACAGGCGGGCTTCCGCTTGCCGGGATGGCGATGGCAATGGTTGCTGCAGCGGCGATAGTGCCTTCCTCGTCGACGGCTATCGTGGCCTTTTGGAGGGCCTTCGAAATGAACAGGCCCTCTAGGGCGGCGTTGGGGGAGATGCCGGTGAGGTCAGCCTTTTTAGCGAAGAGATCGCTAACGCCCAACGCGATAATTGACTCGTTGAGGTCTAGCGAGGTTGCAACATTCCACTTGGGAAGACTCGTTGGCACGTCTTTGCAGTCGGACTTCGGATTCGGCTGCCACGGTCCTGAATATAAGGCGGCACTCGCAGCATCGAGCGTGGCCATAGTTGAAACCTTGGGCATGATGATCCGCATGCGGTACGGGCCGGTATAGAACAGTGAAGCATCCGTTTGACCCGCATCGATTCTCGCCATTGATCGTCCATGCATGGTGGCGGTCTCCACTCGCTTTGCCTCCACACCAAAACTACTGTTCGTCGTCTGCCCCTTGATGAATTGAGTGAGCCATTTCCCGTGGAACAGCACAGCGTTGACCAACACGGCGCGTGTTTCAGGAACCAGGGCAACCGGCTCAACTGCTGAGGTGATCTGTTTTTCTGTTACCTCACTGATCCAATCATTGATTTGTTTTGCTGAGCCGACGGGGTCAGTCTCGAAATTGGCGGGCGCGACTTTTGCCTTGTACGTGTTTTGCACCAACCCGGAAAACTCTGGAGTTAGTGGGTAGCCGGGTTTTGTCCACAGTGAATTTGCTATGTGAACATAGGTGCCGGTCGCATTTGGTGATTCGTTCAGAAGCAGCTCGCGTAGCTGTTTGCGTTTTTGGTGATCAACAGCAACTCCACCACTGGTTACCGCATCGAGCTGTTGTGCGGTCGATCCGCGTGCTCCACCTCGCAGCATTGCCAGTGCTTCGGTGATTGAGTAAGGCGAAGCAACAAAATTCTCGTTCTCTCCGACCGTGGCAACGAGTTTTCGATAGAGAGCAAGTTCGAACGCGTCGGTAGGCGACAGTTTCGCTGCGACAGCAAGAGTTGTAGTTGATGGCGGCCTTGAGCTTGATGGTTTACCTGATGGCAGCTTGGTTGGCGTGAGAAAGCCAACGGATCGATTAACTATGTAGTCGTACTTGTTGTCGAAGTCACCACCCTGCAAAACTGCCGCGACGGTATAGCCCTCGTTCTGATGAAATTCGGTGGTTACTCCAAGCTGAGTTCCGTAGCAGGAGTCTGCAACAACGCCAGGTGCTAGCGGCGTCGTTGGGTTTGTATTCAAGGTTGACTCGACCACTTTGATCGTAATTTTCGATCCTGTTTTCCTTCGCTTTCCGGGCGATGACCGATCCCACGATTTCACGATGAAGGTCCAGTTGAACGTTGTCGGCCCCGCTAACTTGTCATTCGTAGCGACACGTTGGACAGCTTTTCCGGTAAATCGAATCGTAGGTTGTGGAGGTACGCCGGCAGGCAGCGAACACGCTTGTGCTGGAGTTGGCAGGCCCGTTTCCGCCGCAACCAAGACCAGCAGCGTCAAGATGAGCGCCAACAGCGAGTAGCGCCTGTGGAACTGGATCTGTTGATCACCGGCGTGGGAACGGTGGTCGTGGTGTCTCGCAGCAATCGTCATCAATTGGCTTTCTCATAGTCGTACTTGTTGCCGATACCCAGTGCCTACAGTGTTAAACCCCGAGCTTCAACGAGAGCCATTGTCTCCGAACCAGTGCCGTTCGGCTGCCAACCCGCAAAACCTGATCCGGGATTCATGGGAGAAGTGTGAACGGTCCTTTTAACGGGCGGACAACGCTGAAATGGCGGTGATCGAGCGTTGCAACCTCGGTAATGCCAAGTCTTTCCGCTGCAGCTACCACTGAGGCGTCGGCCGTTCCAAGTGGAAGGTCATGGTATCGACCAACCAACTCAGCAATCCTCAGCCAGTCTTGCGGGGCGACCGGTTCGGGGACCAAATTTCCTGATGCTAAGTCTCCTAGAAATCTGAGTTCCGCGGGCACACCTAAGCGTGTCTCCACTAGATAGACAACTTCGGTAATTACCAGCATTGGAACGAGAAGCGGGCAAATGCTTTCTGCATGAACGTTATGGATCAACCAGGACCACCAGGCTGGTTCGTTGCCGTCGGGATCGTCTCTACGATCTTCTGGTTATACGTTGCCCTTCTAGTCCTTCTGTGCGTTTAGCGTGTTATCTGTACGCGTACCGTTGTTTGTTGGTCCTGTTGTTCGACGGCAACGACGCCAAACATCTGAGCGATTGCAACGCCCCTCCCTCCGCGTTGGGTGGGCGATGGGGGAGGAAGGGAAGCTAAATCGAAACCCGGCCCAGTATTCTCCACCTCAATCGTTAGTTTGCTATCGGTAAGAGCTACTCGAATCTGAACGTCGTGCTCGGCTAACGATGCGCGAGCCGCGTTACTAAAAAGTTCGCTTACGGTTAGCAGGGTGTCTTCGCATAGATCTGGAGAGAGCTCTTCTATGGCGCACCATGACCGCACCTGTGAGCGGAGGGTTCGACCGCATTCGTCGTTGGGCGGAAATGTTAGCGAAAGATTGGGCACGAGATCCTGAAATCTGTGGCTAGTACTGCGTGAAGTGGAGGTTTTGCGCGTGCGGATTGGCTCCGGGTCTGTGCGTTTCTCCTGAGCCACGCACGTTGCCTACCCTGCTTTTTCATTTCTAAACCTCCGCACAGGCACGGCAGATGAGCACCATGGTGACGTCATCATGCAGACGGGTTGGGGTGAAGTCCTGAAGATCGGCAAAACACGCTTCGACCACGCGTTCGGCTTGAGCACAGGGAAGCGTTATGACGATGTTGGCGAGCCGTTCCATGCCGTAGAACTCCTCTGTGTGATTGCGGGCCTCGCTTAACCCGTCGGTATATATGGCCAGTTTACCGCCGGGTTCGATGTGTGCCTCTTCAGTGAGCCACTGAGCGGAGAAGATTCCCAGAAGCGGGCCGGTGGGCTCCAGTTCAGTGACCACGTTGTTGTTGGTGGCCAGCAAGGCGGGGGGATGGCCTGCGTTGGCGTAACGGCAGACACCAGTTCGGGTGTCCAAAAGAGCAACAAAAGCCGTGAGAAAGGAAGGGTGCATATCACCAACCTGTTCGGAGAGAACATGGAGTGCTGTGCCCGGTTCTGCCTTTGCCCGGAGTGCGGCTCGTAGAATTTCCTTGCATTTGAGGGCAAGGATCGCTTGATGGGCTCCATGGCCGGCGATATCAAGAACAATGATGCCCATAAGATGCGGTGAAACCAGCGTGACGTCATAACAGTCGCCAGCCACCCAACCTTCGGCGGGAAGTAATTCAGCTGCTGCGGTCCAGCCATCGGGGAACTGGCCGAGTTCGCTGGCCAACTCATTTTGTAACTGCAACGTTAGGATCGTGTCTTGTTCAACCGCTTTTCGAACTCGAATCTCCTGCTGCTGGGCATGCGCCGCATCGTGAAGCTTCGCAATGATCGTTTGACGCATGCGGTCAATGTCAGAACCGAGTGAAGCAATGTCGGGTGCGCCGCTGGAGGGGACGGGAGTGCTTAGATCTCCTCCAGCAATCAGGTGCACTGCAGCGGTCATTCTTTGAATGGGCGTTTTAACCCACCGCTTGACCAACCCTGTGGCGCCAATCAGAAACCCGACGCTTGTGATCGGGATGCTGACAACCAAAACAAACAGCTGATTAGCTCTGTGTCCACGGATGGTTCGGGCACGAAGTTCGCCCTGGGACAGCCGAGTAGTAAGCGCACGAAGCGATTGGCGTAGCGAATCAAAGAGCGCTTCTGCTTTTGGGGAAGCGGCCGGGGTGTTTGGTTCCGAGACCAACCCACGGTTGGTAAGACTCAATTCCGCGAGTGATCGCCACGAATCGCCAGTAACAATTACGGTTGTAAGCGCTCTTCGCGTTTCTCGGTCGAAATTGCCTGCGTTCATCAACAAACTCGATTCGATCCGCATCATCGCTGCTCGACCGTCTTTGTACGGTTCTAAAAACTCAGCACGTCCACTTAAGGCGAAACCTCTAAGGCCAGTTTCCATGTCAGAGAACGAAGTTGCCAAACGAAGAGTCTGTTCCACGCTCACTCCGAAACGTTGTTCTTCCGCAGACGCGTTTGCCCGTGACCATGACAACAATGCTCCAAGTACTCCCAGGCTTACAAAGAAGGAGAGCATTACGGTCATCATCAGGGCAAGTCGCTTGCTAAGTGGCATGGTGTTTTGTTCGCCAAAGTCCCAATACGAGGAGAATCATCGGACAAGACTCACGCGAGGGGTTAGTGACTGGTTTCTTTTGGGGTAACGGGATCACCATAAAGGATTGCTAATCCGGTAAGGGCAATGAGGCGGTCAACGATCCGATTTCCGTGTTCCACCCGGAAGCGCTCGAATTCTCTATGTGCGCTGATTAACACGCTAAGCCCGGCACTGCTGAGGAACGAAACGCCTTCTACGTTCAACGACAACTCCGTTACGCCATCATTTGCCAATGACGTTAAGGCTTCATCAAGCCGTGGGGCTGTTTCGGAATCTATGTCACCAGATGCCCTTATGAGGGCCGTGTTTCCAAGTCGTTCAGTTGATATTTTCATTGCCACTCCATTTTGGTTGCGTCAAACCAGTTGAACCAGTTAATCCGGTCATCGGAACCTTCTCACATTGTTCGTGCTGCGAAAAGTCAACCGTCTGAATTTTCGAATCTGGGGGTGTGCCTTCTTTACGAGGTGATCGGAACTTCCGCTGCTCTCGTGCTCATGCAATGTTGCTTTTAGCCGGGAGGACTGGGTTTTGGAAAATCTATCCCTCGTTTTACGGCACCTTAGTGGTGGTTGAAGCGATTGTGGTGCTCACGGCTGGCACGGCCGTTGTGGCGGCAGCAGGCGGGCTTGTGGCAGGCGGCTGTGTCGCAGAAGCGGTTGTGGCAGCCGGCTGGGTGGCTGGAGGACTGGTTTGTGGCGGCAAAGTGGCTACGGAAACCGGCTTTGGCACCAAAGCGTTGAGGCTTACGCCTGGGGGAAGGAGCAACTTGTCGATGCCGTGCAACACCCCAGTAATGGTGAGCACATCAGCGCCAGTCACGGTTGCATCGTTGATCACAACTTTGTTGTTTCCTACTACCACGCTGAGCGTACTGCCCTCAAGCGTCTGTAAGTCCGACGTGGTGAACTGGCGCAGTGTGATGGCTTGGGGAATCACGTTGTAACGCACGATGCGGGCCAGAATTGCCCGGTTGGCCGTTGATCTCAGACCGGCTTGCACTTCGGTCGGGAGCGACGAGAACGCACTTTCTGTTGGGGCCAGAACGGTTGAGGGATTCAGTGTTTGGATCTCGTCGCGCAAACCAGCGGCCTCAATCATGGCTAGGAAAGCACTGAAGGTTGACGAACGTTCTGCGGCCGACAGTACGTCACTCCTGCGAGCGCCCGCAGCGGTAATGGGTGGAGCAGACGACGGAGCGGGTGTAGTCGCGGCTGGCACTGAACGTTGAACTGTGGTCGGAGGGGGTTTTGTGATCACCGCTGGCGCAGCCGACACTGTGGAAGGCGCGACCGACACGGTAGAAGGCGGAAGTGTTTCGGACAGACTTGAGGTTGCCGTCAGTGTGCTGAGTGTGTTGGGTGTCGTCGTCTCGAGACTGATTGCGGCACTGAGCGTTGTGTCAGAGACCGTTGTGTCGGAGACGATGATCATTGTGGCCGTGGTGTCTGAGGCGTTGTCGTCGTCATTGCGAAGTGCTAGAAAGCCAATCAATCCCAGCAACGCTAGGGCAACGACAATTGCTCCCGCGATGAGCCCGTTCCTCTGACTTTGCAGGAACAAAGAACGTTTGTCCTCGTCGACATCGGTGATTTGATTGGACAGGTCTGTGGTTTCAGGAGATGCCGTCGCAAGATCAGTTCTTACCGATTCAAGGTCACCCCGATCCAGGGCGAGACCTAAGTGCGCGTAGCGCTCTGGTGTCATGCGGCCCTCTAGCCACTGAAGTTCGCCTCGCCTGTAGCTCTCTCGCAAGCTATCGAGATCGCCCGCTAAGGCTCGTTGTTTGATGGCGTTTAGCTCGGTATCGAGTGGGTCATTGCTCA
The DNA here is from genome assembly GCA_043718695.1 of Acidimicrobiia bacterium. Lineage (GTDB taxonomy): Bacteria > Actinomycetota > Acidimicrobiia > Acidimicrobiales > JANYDT01 > JANMZO01. The sequence continues at coordinate 10,561 of JAYSVF010000124.1, forward strand.
TGGTTTAGGTCTCCAGTTAACGCTCCGATGAGCGCTCCCATTCGCCCTTGCCCAAAGTCGCGCCGCTTTAAACATTTTCTTTGCAAGGACCGCGCCGCTTTAAACATTTTCTTTGCAAGGACCAATGATGGATCCAGCGTCGAGAAGCGAAGCTGACGCTTTATTAGCGTCAGCATCGCGACGTTTGTGACTGCTACTCCCGCATGGTGGATTGTCGACCGCCGAAGCCACCCCATGTTGACCAGAACATCATGCTGGCCACTAGGCCAACGATTCCAACGATAAACAGAATCATTCCAACGGTTTGTAGATTGATTCCAGAAGTTGAAGCGGTGACGGCCCACTTAAGGATCGCTCCGGCGGCGATTAGCAAAATACTTACTGATATTCCCATGGTGCTCCCTTTGATAAGGAGTGGTTCCAGTCGCCCGGTTCCCCTCGAGTGTGTGACCACTACCCAATGCTTGTCTGCCCAAACATTTTGCTTGGAATATTCATTCGGGAATGGGCCAAGTTCTGTTCGGAGAGGGCCAAGTTTGTTGGGGATGGGCCAAGTCTGGAGTATTGCTACCTGGAAGCGAGGAGCGCCTTGATGGTCTCGTGGGCGGAACGAAGCTCGGCAAGTTGAGCCACGATCGCAGCTCGCAAACGTTCAGGAATATCTTGCGTAGCCATCTTTTCATAGACGCTCACCGTGTGGTGCTCGCCCTGTTCGGCAACTTCCAGGATCCCATCGGGACTTTCGCCAGAAAGTCTGTCCTTGATGCTCATCCAACCTCGGTGTAGTTTCGCAACGATGGTGCCCGCTTCTGGTGGGTTGTAACCAAGTTCCTCGGCGACTATTTTCATCTCTGCGTGAAAGGCGATTCGTTGCTGGGCGAGCTCACGAAGTGTCCCAGCTTGGGCCGTGTAGCTTAATTCATCGAGACGCCTTGCAGCATCAGTTAGTCCAGCAGTGCCATCTTCGAGAATCTGCATCAGTTGGATGAGAACATCGTTGGTATTGTTCATGGGTCGTCACTACCCGCAAAACCTTCTCACTAAACCTATCTTCCCCAACTTGATAGGACGCAACTGCATAGGACGCTCGGCGACCATTTGGCTACTGGATAGCGTGGTGGAGTTGTCCAAGTACTCCCACGCATCCAATGATTGTTACGGCCAGGATTAGGTTGGTTTCGGCTAGGCGAAAGATGTTCCGAGTGTTGGGGATTGTATTCGGGTCATCGTTGGCCATGGCTCCAACACTGGAGAGGCGGTTGCGAAGGTTGAATTGTCGGGCGGTCGGCATGAGTAATCCAATGCGCCAACTGGTAACGATTCCCCCGGCAACGAGCACCATCTTCAAGCCGAAGATTGCGAGGTAGGCAACGCCGAGGTTGGTAGTGGCGAGTTGAGTTGGATGAGCGAGACCGGCGCTGGCCTTGAGGGAAACGATCAATCCAGTCACCGCAACGGTTGCCAATCCGCCTCCTGCAAGCGCTACGTATCGTTGAGCTACAAATTGAAAAACGGCGGTTCGCGTGGAGGAGGAGTTGACACGGTTCGCAAAGGCCAGTCCCAACACGGCGAGCAGCCAAGCTCCGGCAGCCGCGGAATGGACAACGACCACGATTGTGCTTGATAGGTCGAATCCATGCGATGTTCCGTTGTGCACTGGCGTGGACGGGGCGGTTGTGATGGTGGTGTTGATACCGTCTTCATGAATGGAGGCGAGTTCTAGCATCGACCCGGCGGGCCCGGTTGCTACTGGGTTGTACCGTGCGTTGAATGTGGGGTCGGCGGCCCGGAGTGCTCGTCGAGAGGGGGAGTTCTGAACTTCGAGATGCGAGGGGCTGCTGCCGGCGCCGGTAACAGTTTCGGTGAAGAGTTCAACCGCTTTGGATGGTGCATGCACTCGTACGACAAGCATCCAGTCGCCGTTGGCGGGAAATACAATGGACACTTGGTAGGTGCCTTGAGCCGCAGCGGGAGTCATTGGGGTGGTTGTTACTCGAATATCGGGATTTGCTTGCAGGGCTCCAAGATCGAGGTCTACCCCATCGACAGGGCCGCCGTTGCGATCAGAAATCGTTGCTTCATAGGTGTGCTTAGCACCTTCAACGCGCCGTAAAGCGAGCCTTACACCAGTAACGGTCTGGATGGCCCCACGCGTGTTCCCCGGAGGTATGGATGCCCGGCGTGTGATTGCCGGTTGGCCCAATGCGGTCTCTTTGACGGAGTTGAACTCCAAACGTTCAGGTGACGTGGCAACGCTGATTGCATTAGATGACGGTGAGCCATGAGCGTTAGCCGTTGGTGAGAGCAAACCAACCTCCACTAGAACCATGACCCCAAACGCTGCCAAGATGAGGCATTTTGTTCTGGCTCGTCGATTGAAAGAACATGACTTCATGGTTGTACCAACCAAACCGTGGTCATTCCATGAAGTCCTTTATCGGATTCGGCGTGGGTAAGGATGTGGCAGTGGAAGGCCCACGCTCCGGGATAGAGCGACGTTACGATCACGTCGTAGCGTTCACCTGGTGCGATATTGAGTGTGTCCGCCTCATAGGGAGCGGGTAGGTAGTTGCCATCTTTTGCTACTACAAGCATGCGGTGTCCGTGGAGGTGCATTGGATGGATGATTAGTCCTTCGTTCATGAATCGAACAAGAGTTTTTTCTCCCACTTTTGCGACGATCGGGGCTGTTGCCGGAAAGCCTTTTCCATTGATGCTGAAACCCAACGGACCATCGGATAGGACTTCGGTGTACTCGGTGTCGTGGGCAGCGAAGGCAGGCACGGGTGTGGTGACACAGTCGACGACGAAGGCCCCCAGCAAGCCCAGTGGAACTTGGGCATCGGCGGAATGGTGGGAGTGATACATATGTGATCCACAGTTGATGGGAGTTAGAACGTACTCATACGTTTGCCCTGGTTTGATTGGATCCTGCGTTACAAAGGTGACACCATCTTGCTTATTGTCGGAAATTTCGAGGCCGTGCCAGTGAATAGATGTGGATTCCGGCAAACTGTTCTTGAGCCGTACTTTGACGGTTTCGCCTTGCTTTACCCGGATCTCAGGGCCCGGAACTGTGCCGTTGTAAGTCCACGCTTCGTAGCTTGCGCCAGGAGCCACTTCCCACTGCACAACCGAGGCTTCAAGATTGAAAACCTTCACGCCGTTTTCGATCGTCGGCGCAAGTTTTTGTCCACCGAGACCTGCCGTTTTTGCTGGCGGACCGGAAAGAAACTGAATCACCACATTCTCGTGGGCTGCCTCTATTGCTGGATAATCGGGTTTGTCTTCATCTGCGCCTAGTGCTGGTTGTTGAGCCGTTCCTCCTAACGCGCTGGTGAGTCCTCCTGCGGCCTTTGGGGTGACAACGAAGGTGCCTTTCATTCCAGCTTCGGTGTGCCCAGCAATGGCACAAAGCCATTTGTAGGTTCCCGGCTCAAGCGTTCCGAGATCAAGGATTGTCGATGCTCCAACGGGCAGGACCTTTGTAGTGGCCACGCCAGTCACGGTGAGGCTGTGCGGTGAAGGGCCCTTGTTGGTCACGTTGAGCTGGATAGGCCCTGCAGGAAAGGACGCCAGTCCTTTGATCTTAAAATCGGTGAGCGTCACATTCGCTCTCACCGGCGTGGCAGCAACACTCGCCGAGGCTGAACCGCCCTTGTTGCGAATACTAAATCCAAAAGCGGTTACGGCCAAGATTGCTGCTAGCCCCGCCGTGAGCAGCGCGAGCAGCGAGACACCATCACTTCGTTCTCGTTGGTCGGCATAGGAAGTTGTTGTTGAATTCATACGATCATCTTGCACAGCACAAAGACCTAGCCCCAGGGTGCAAGGTCGCCGACCCGGCAGGCAAAGTGCCCCTTCGTTTAGGGACGTTGGTCCTGTTCACGGTGGTGGGTCAAATGAGTTGCCGGTCAAATGAGACAACCCCCCATCACCGCGCACGCCAACCTTAGGTGGGCCTATAGTTCGAGGATGGAAACGTCGATTTCTGGTTCTCTCGACAGCACGAACTCACCATACGCGGAGCCATCGGCTGGGTTTGCCGTCATCTTGTTGCAGGCACTTGAGCAAGCACCAGATGCGATTGTGATCTGCGACGAATCAGGCACGATTGAATATTGCAACGAACAGATTCACGGGGTCCTCGGTTATCGAAGTGAGGACCTCGTTGGCTCTTGCGTTGATGTCCTCGTTCCCGACAGTTTTCGTGATGGACACCATCGAAATCGTGAGCGTTTTCTCGAGAAGCCAGCAGTTCGACCAATGGGTGCCGGGTTGCAACTCAAAGCCCGGCATGCAAACGGACGTGAGGTGCCGGTGGAGATCAGCCTCTCACCGGTTCGTGAGGGGGGCGGCCGAGTAATTGCCGTTATCCGCGATGTGAGTGAGCGTCGTCGGCTCCGCGATCAACTCGCGGTGCAGCACAAACACTTGCTTCATATCGTGGAAACGCTGCGTGATGGTCTGGTGGAGATTGATGCCTCAACCGGAAAGTACATCTCGGCAAATGATCATTTCTGCAACATGATTGGCTATCCAAGAGCCGAAGTGCTCGCCGCTTCGATTCCAGCCCCATGGTCAGATGGTGCAGCAATGCAGGTTGCGTTTAAGAAGCTAGTTCGCGAAGGGACTGTCCAGGCCGAGTTGACCTTGCGCCACCGACAGGGACGGTCAATTCCTGTAACCCTTAGTGCTTCAAGACTCTTTGACGAGAATGGCGATGAGACGCTGGCAGCGGTTATTCACGATCTCACCGCAGAGCGACAAAACGCAGCGATCGTGGCGGCCGCCGAGTCGAGGTTGGCAATCTCCGATGATCGAGATCGCATCGCTCGCGATCTCCATGACACGGTTATTCAACGGTTGTTTGCCACCGGTCTCATGCTGCAAGCAGCAATTGGCAGAGCCGATGTGAACGAGCGTGTTGACTTCGCCGTTTCGGGAATTGACGATGCAATTCGGGAACTTCGCACCTCGATCTTTTCGCTGCGACGGCCCCAGGATCATTTGTCCGTTCGAGATGCCCTAAATTTGACGGCCCAAGAAATTCGCCAGGTGTTGCCGTGTCCCCTAGCTCTTGAGATCAGCAGGGAAGTGGATTACCAAACACCGTCACACCTGCGCGATGAGTTAGTTGCTTTAGTTCGCGAGGCGCTCACGAACGTTGTCAAACATGCTTCGGCAACTGAAGTTGATGTGTCGATAAGAGTGGTTGATAAGGAGCTGAGAATTCGCGTGTCCGACAACGGAGTGGGGTTTGAGCCGAAGGCAGTCCAAAATGGCAACGGGTTGCGAAATTTCAGCGAACGACTCGTGCGTCTCGGGGGGAGAATGGAACTGGAAACGTCCCTCGGCGATGGAACGCGAATCGTGTTTGTTATCCCGCTCACGTAGCTTTCGCCGAACAGAAGCTTCGAATCCACCTTGGGTTGGTCGGTAGACAAAGCCCGTTTGGGTGAAGAGATCGCGCCGCCGCCGTTACATTCAGTTGTTGGGTATCGGGGGGGTTAGTTAGTTGTCGGGGTTCTTGTCGGCGAGGCGTGCAGCGAAGACCGCCGCTTCCGTGCGCCGCTCCATGCCAAGTTTCGTGAGCACCGAGGACACGTAGTTCTTTACGGTCTTTTCAGCAAGGAACATTCGGTCGCCGATTTGACGGTTGGTTAGACCTTCAGCGATGAGGGCCAGGATCTGACGCTCCTGGGGGGAAAGTGAGGCGAGTGGATCGACTTCTTGCTCAGGCGGAGTGCGCAAACGATCCAACACGCGAGCGGTGAGCGTGGCATCAAGCAGTTGTTCGCCCCTAGCAACCCGTCGGACCGAATCAACCAAGTCGTTTCCTCGAATTTGCTTGAGCACATAGCCACGAGCCCCAGCCATGATGGCCGAAAAGAGCGCGTCATCATCGGAGAAGGCCGTGAGCATAAGACACGCAATGTTGGGGTAGCGATCACGAACCTCCCGGCACACTTCAACCCCGTTGCCATCCGGCAACTGGTAGTCGAGCACGGCAACATCGGGGGTAGTTGCACCGATCCGACCAATTGCGTCTGCAGCGGTGCCAGCTTCTCCCACCACTTCCATATCGGCCTCGGCGTTGATCAATTCGATTAAGCCTCGACGCACGATTTCGTGGTCGTCGAGCAAGAACACTCTGGTTGTCACCCTCACAGTCTGCCTTGTTGGGAGGCGTGGCGACAGCGTCGAACGGCCCGGGGACAACAGGACCAAAGTCCCATTGCCGCCGAGCTACCTCGCTTGGAAGGCGGCGACGGGACGCTACGCATGCCAATTGGGGGGCCAAGCCAAATCGCTCCGATGGCAGAAGTGGTGTCAGATGCTTTCGGCGTTGCGGACAACCACGACCGGGCAGCTCGCGTGCTTTACGAGTTGATCCGATGTTGAGCCGAGGAGCAGGCCGACAAATCCACCGTGGCCGCGTGCACCCACAACAATCATGGTGGCATCTTTGGATTCTGCGCGAAGGATCGAAGTGGCGTGGCCGCAAATCACTGCTCGGTCGACGCTGGACAGGGCGATGGGGTCAGCAATACCGGCGATCAGCGCATCATCAAGCATTCGCTTCGCATCGGCCTCTAACTGTGGTATCGGAATCATTGAAATTGAATCGCCAAATCCAGCGCTGGTAAAGGGAAACTCCCACGCGGCCACGGCCCGGAGTTTTGCTCCTCGGAGTTTTGCTTCGGCGGCTGCCCACCGGATTGCCTCAGTGCTTCCCGCTGATCCGTCTACTCCTACAACGATGGTGTCCATCACGTTCCTCCTAGAGAGCAGATCATCACTTGATCTGTTGTTCCCATCGTGTCCGGTCGTTGGCATGGCCCGGCAGAGGCTATGGGACTGTTCGAATCGGGACCATTGTCTACCCGAACCGGGACGTTCGCTGGTGGCCCCAAAGCCGAAGACCTGACAGAACATAGCTATGCAAGAACCCACCGAAGTCACCGCTGCTGTGACCAATGTGCTGTCCAAAACTCAATGTGCCGTGCTGCTGGGTTCCCAGAGTGTTGGGCGATTATGCGTTCTCGAACAAGGTTATCCGGTCGCCTTCCCGGTCAACTATCGGCTACTGATTGATTCACATGGCTCGATGAACATCATTTTTCACACCAGACCTGGGAGCATCCTCGATGCAGTCGATGACCTCGTTGGCTTTCAGATCGATGGCATCGATCAATTTCGGCAAGTTGGTTGGAGTGTGATGTGCCGTGGCGAGCTTCGCAACGTCAAATCAGCTGACGCCCCACCATGGCTTGCGTCATGGGATCCCCATCCCTGGGTTGGACAACGAGACGCCTGGCTGTATCTCACTGTGGATGTTGTAACTGGCCGTGAACTTACCCACCCCAACAACGATTGGGCCGCTCATGACCATGGATACCTCTAGCGAATGAAAACACATCTTGCAGGAACCAAACAGACGGACGGAGTTTCTATGACAACAACGATTACCCCAAAATACGATCGGGTCATCGTGCCAGTAAACGGCTTCCCTCCAAACGATCGCGCCATTCGTGTTGCCGAGTCTTTGGCTGAACAGTTTGACTGCGACATCGAATTTTCTTCGATGCTCTACAACGGCGACCACCGAATAGAACGAAGCCACCTACTCCACTTGCTTACGTTGCGCACCAAGCGAAAGTCTGCGTTTACGAGTATCGCCGAGGGTGGCGACGCTTCGCCCTACATCCTGGATTTGATTTCTCGACCCCAGTCTCTTGTTGTGCTCGCTGGGGCGACCTCGGTGTTGGGCATACCGGGATCGATCACCGCCGATGTTGTCCGGTTTGCTGGCCACCCCGTAGTTATCGTAGGTCCACATGTCAGTTTGCAATGGAAAGGACTTATAACAAGGATCGTTGTGCCCCTCGATGGTTCATCAGCGGCTGAGCAGGCGCTCCCCAGTGCGCAGCATTGGTCTCGGCTTTTGGGGGTGCAGATCGAGTTGATTCAAGTGCTTGATCCAGATGACGTAACGCTGATGCATCGGCTCGATCCCGACGCTTTCGAAGCGTCCTATCTCGAAAACGTCTTCCAAAGCCTTCAAGCCGACGGGGTTCACGCCGATTCTTTCGATGTCCTCCACGGCTCGCGCAGCCACCGTGTCGAAGCCATATGTGATTATGCGAAGCGCCAACCGGGAAGCATGCTTTGTATGTCTACAAACGGTGCGCACCAGTCACGTTCCATGTTGGCAAGCACCACACTGAAGGTCCTGCACCATTCGCCCGTGCCTGTGCTTATCGTGAGGTCTTAACAGATCATGAACACTATTCCACCGATTGACCCGGCATTGGGTCACGTCCCGCACAACGTCTCCCACAACACCGATGGTGAAGACCTCTCAAAGATACCTCCAATTCCGGATTCTGAAATGCCCACCGAAATGCCCACTGAGGAGGGTGGCGAGGAGGGTGGCGAGGTGCATACCGAGGTGCATACCGACGTGCATACCGACGTGCTGCGATGGATCAAACCAAACCTTGACCTCGTGGCGACACATCGCGGGGTTCCGAACCCTCCGTTGCGCCTCGATGCTCACGAAATCACTGCTCTGCATCGTTGGTGGAGGGCCGCTAACTATCTCTCCGTGGGACAGATTTATCTCTCGGCAAACCCGCTCCTCCGAGAACCTTTGCAACGTGTGCATATTAAAAAGCGGTTGCTTGGCCATTGGGGTACCACGCCTGGTCTGAATTTCATCTATGCACATATTAATCGGGTAATTTGCCGGGAAGACGTGTCCACGATCTTCCTTGCGGGCCCGGGTCATGGTGGCCCTGCGGTTGTGGCCTCGGCTTACCTGGATGGAACCTATTCCGAGGTGTACCCAAACATTTCTCAAGATATCGAAGGTCTTACCGGGCTTTTCCGTCAGTTCAGTTTTCCTGGAGGCATCCCCTCGCACGCCGCACCGGACACCCCCGGGTCAATCCACGAAGGAGGTGAGCTTGGTTACGTGTTGTCGCATGCCTTTGGTGCAGCGTTTGACAATCCTGATCTGGTTGTGGCCGCAGTTGTGGGTGATGGTGAAGCAGAGACTGGACCGCTGGCCACTAGCTGGCATGGCAACAAGTTTCTCAATCCACAACGAGACGGCGCTGTGCTCCCGATTTTGCACCTCAACGGATACAAAATCGCGAATCCGACCATCCTTGGTTCCATTCCTCCCGAAGAACTCGATCAGCTACTCCGCGGTTGTGGTTGGAGCCCCATCTGGGTTGAAGGTTCTGACCCCATACAGATGCACAGTCAAATGGCGGGAGCAATGGATCAAGCTTTCGCTGAAATCGCGGCGATTCAAAAAGAGGCACGCCACGTTGTGTCGCACGCCGATGCCAAAACCTCGCTGAAAACAAACGCTGAGCCAGGTCGCACCCGGCCAATTTGGCCAATGATCGTTTTGCGTTCACCGAAAGGATGGACCGGTCCCCCTGAGGTTGATGGTGTCGCTGTTGAAGGATCGTGGCGTTCGCATCAGGTGCCGATCACAAGTTTCGAGACCGATGAACATGTTGCTTTGCTTGAGCATTGGCTGCAGAGTTACCACCCCGATGAGCTCTTTGACAGCCAAGGGCACCCCTACCCCGAAACGGTGGCGATCGCTCCACTAGGGCCGAAGCGCATGAGCGCGAACCCTCACACAAACGGCGGGCTGCTCCTCAGAGATTTGAACCTTCCCGATTTTCGATTGAGTGCGGTTTCGGTTCCCGTCCATGGAGGAACGGTGGCTTCAGCCACCAATGTGCAGGGCTTGTTTCTTCGCGATGTCATGGTTGCCAACCTTCGCCACGCGAACTTCCGAATCTTTTCCCCCGATGAAAATTCCTCGAACCGTTGGCAAGACATTATGACGGTTACTGATCGATGTTTCACTGAGCCAAAGCTTTTGGTTGATGATCAGTATTCTCCCGATGGCCGAATCATGGAAGTTCTTTCGGAGCACCAGTGTCAAGGGTGGCTGGAGGGTTATCTCCTTACCGGGCGTCATGGTTTCTTCAACTGCTACGAAGCGTTCGTGCACATCGTTGACTCAATGTTTAACCAGCACGCGAAGTGGGTGAAGTCATCCAAAGCGCTTCCATGGCGAATGCCAATTGCCAGTTTGAATTATCTTCTTACCTCCCACGTTTGGCGACAGGATCACAATGGGTTCTCGCATCAAGACCCGGGTTTTCTTGATCACGTAGTGAACAAGAGCGCCGAGATTGTTCGGGTGTATTTGCCGCCCGATGCCAACACCTTGCTGGCCGTTACCGATCACTGCCTTCGCAGTCGCGACCGAATCAATGTCGTGGTCGCCGGAAAACAAACTGCACCCCAATGGCTAGGAATCGATGAAGCCATTGCTCATGTCGATCGAGGAATTGGAATTTGGCCGTTTGCTTCAAACGACAATGGTGACCCCGATGTGGTGATCGCCTCGTGTGGTGACGTGCCCACGATCGAAGCTTTGGCGGCAGTCAAGATCATTCGGCGTCATATGCCCGATCTTGCGGTGCGTTTTATCAACGTTGTTGATTTGATGCGCATACAGGACTCCACGGAACATCCCCACGGTCTTTCCCACGCCGCCTTTGACCAATTGTTTCCGCCGGGTACACCGATCATTTTTGCCTTTCATGGCTACCCATGGTTGATCCATCGGCTTACCTACCGACGGGCGGCTCATAAGGATCTTCATGTTCGGGGCTACAAAGAGGAGGGAACCACGACCACCCCCTTCGACATGACGGTGCGCAATGACATTGATCGTTTCCACCTGGTTATGGATGTTATTGACCGAGTCTCGGGGTTAGGTGTCGCTGCTGCTCCATTACGCCAATTCATGATGGACGAACGAGCTCGACATCACCGCTACATCATCGAACACGGGGAGGATCTGCCTGAGATCCAAGCATGGAAGTGGTCATGAGTTCCGAAAAGAACGTGAGTAGTTCGCAGTCCCCAACGGTGAGGTCCGACGTTGACGCAGGGAGCAAGAACGCTGATTCAGGCTCGGATTCCGGCCCTGATTTGCCGCATGCTTCACGTCCCCTTTCAAGCGAGGATAATCACTACCTTGAGAGTGAATCTTGGGCGTGTGATGTGTTGCTCCGCGATGGTATCCCGATGCATATTCGGGCACTTCGGGCCAGCGACCGCGAGGGGATCGTAGCGTTACACGAACGCTCCTCAGCCCAAACTCACTACTTCAGGTTTTTTAACGCCATGCCGCATCTCAACGAAGCGTTGCTCGACAAACTGACGATCCTCGATCAACACAATCGGGTGGCAATCGTTGCCGAAAACGGCGAAGGGATTTGTGCGGTTGGTCGCTACGATCGCACGCCAGGCTCGGTGGTGGCCGAAGTCGCTTTTGTGGTCGACGATCCCAACCAGGGCCGAGGAATATCTACGGTTCTGCTGGAGCACCTGGCCGTGATTGCTACGTCGCAAGGAGTTGAACGCTTCGAAGCGATGGTTCTTGCCGAGAATCGTCCCATGCTCGGGGTGTTTCGCAGCTCCGGGTTTGCAACCTCTACTGCCTCGAGTGATCCGTCCACCAGGATCGTTACCCTCGATTTGAGGCCGACGGTAAAGGCAACCCAAGCGCGTCAACACCGTGATGCCGTAGCCACTATCGCGTCGCTTCGACGGCTACTGAAACCAAGTTCGGTTGCCGTCATTGGTGCGAGTAACCGGGTCGGAACTCCGGGCAATCAGATCATGATCAACCTGGTTGAAGCAGGTTTTCAGGGTACGGTCTATCCGGTCAATCCTTCAGACGCAATGGTATGTGGACAGAAGAGTTTCGCGACGATCGTCGAGATTGGCGTAAGCATTGATGTCGCCGTTATAGCCGTTCGCTCCAACACGGTTGAGTCAATCGTGGAACAGTGTGCTGCAGTTGGGGTTTCATCGCTAGTTATTGTGTCAGCCGGTTTTGCCGAACTCGGGGCCGCAGGCAAAGCCTTGCAAGATCGGGTGGTGGTCCTCGCTCGTAAGCACGGTATGCGCATCGTTGGGCCGAACTGCTTGGGTATTGCCAATACTGATCCGGCTGTGTCACTGAATGCCACGTTTGCTTCGATGCCGATTCCGAAAGGTTCTGTAGGCGTTATGACCCAGTCGGGCGCGATTGGGTTGGCAATTCTTGATGGGTTGGCCGATCGTGGGCTAGGAGTTTCATCGTTTGTCTCGGTTGGGAACAAGGCCGACATCAGTGGAAATGATCTGCTCACTTATTGGGGGCAAGATGGCGAAACGAAGCAAATTGTGTTGTATCTCGAGTCCTTTGGCAACCCCAGGGGCTTTGCTCGTATCGCTGCAGAAGTAGCAAAGCTCAAACCAATCATTGCGATCAAAACCGGTCGCACCGAAGCCGCGGCGAATGCTGCCGCTTCGCATACCGCGGCGCTTGCTTTACCTGATCAGGCAGTTGAGACGTTGCTTTTTCAATCGGGGGTTTTGCGAGTTGCCAGTGTCGAGCAACTGGTTGATGTTTGCAAGGCCTTGGACACGCAGCCACTTCCTCAAGGGCCCCGTGTAGCGATTGTTACTAACGCTGGTGGTCCGGGAATTTTGGCTACCGACATGCTCGGGGCGTGCGGTCTCGAACTGGGCGTGTTTAGTGCGGAAACGCTTGAAGCTATCGGTAAAATTCTTCGACGGAGTGTTGAGACTGGCCCAATCGATCTGCGAGCTGATGTGATGGGTCAAGCCGTCACTGAAGTTCTTACCGTTGTTGCCGCAGACTCAAATGTTGACGCGATCGTGGTGATTCTGGCTGACGTATCTGGTACCGGGGTGGCCAAACACCTAGCTTCTCTTGAATCATCGAACTTCTCAGGGAAGCCGGTGCTCTGCAATTTTGTACCAAACCCAACCGAAACACCGGCTCATCTTGCGGTGTTCGCGTCGGCGGAGAGAGCAATCAAAGCTCTAGGAACGATGTGCGAACGCACTGTTTGGCTGCGTGAAGCAAGCGAAACCGCAAGCCTTGAACCACACTTCGAAGAAGTAACTCGACTAGCAGTACGTGCACGTATCGATGAACAAATGCGGCAACGCCCAAGTGGAGGCTGGATGCCGATTGTTGATGCTTTTGATCTGGTGGACCTTGCGGGAATTCCCAATGCTAGGCCGCTTCGTGCCGGCACCAGTGATGAAGCAATTGCCGTTGCCGCTCAGATTGGGTACCCCGTGGTGCTCAAATCGGCGTCGGCTGATCTGATGCACAAAAGTGACCGCGGTGGCGTGCATCTGGATTTGAAGAGTGACTTTGACGTTGCCTGCGCGTATGAAGCAGCGGTGAAGGCTCAGGCGATTATCGAAAGCACCGAATCAACAAATGAACAGGTTGCTGAAGGTGACACGGCCAGTGTGGTGGATGAGCGTTTCGGTGTTCTGATGCAGCCAATGTGCAGCCCTGGCGTTGAGCTAATCGCGGGCATCGCCAATCACCCGAGTCTCGGGCCCGTGGTCATGGTGGGCGAAGGCGGACGTCTTGCCGATCTTCGTCACGACACGGCACTACGCCGACCGCCAATCACCCCAAATCAAGCCCGAACGCAACTGAACACGCTTCGCATCGAGCAGCTACTCAAGGGATTTCGGGGTAGCCAACCAATCAATGAAGACGCTCTCGTTGACGTGATCGTCCGGCTTGGTGAGCTTGCGCAACTCGTGCCAGAAATCGCCGCCTTGGAAATCAATCCACTCATCGCAACGAGCAGCGGGGTATGCGCAGCCGATGTAAAGATTCGTTTGGAACCCCCAGCGCTTCCCAGGACCGAAGCATTTCGACAGCTTCGCTAGCGAACGCCCAAGGGCAGTCCAGAACTCTATGAACAACCCTGGGAGCAGCACAGGAATATTTGTTGCCCGGACAGGGACTAAGCGCCCGGGGTAGCGAGGGACCAAAGCCTCTGGGGACGAGCGCGGTTTAACCGTCACCATAGAAACATGATCAACGACGAACAATCGGACGCACGAACAGGGGACCACACGCCAACTTCGACTGCTCTGGATGATCGTCGGCCGCTCGCCGTCGTTGCTTTGGGAGGGAACGCTCTGCTCCCGGCCGGCGGCCAGCTCACGATGGCGGTGCAACGAGAACAAGCGTTGAAAGCGGCAATCGCGCTCGCTCCCTTAGCGGTAAGTCATCGCTTGGTAATCACGCACGGCAGTGGTCCCCAAGTAGGAATACTTTCGGAGCAATCACTCCAAGCAACTGCACTGAAGGACAGCACGCTCGATGTTCTTGATGCAGAGATCGAAGGAATGATTGGGTACCTGCTCATGCAGGCATGTCAAAACACTTTTGCCTGCGATGTGGCTACCCTCCTCACGCAAGTTGTCGTGAATCCCTACGATGAGGCGTTCTCGCTTCCAACGAAACCCATCGGTGGGTTTGTAAGCGAGCAGACAGCCAAACGGCTTCACGAAGAGCGAGGCTGGACCTTTGCTCTGCGCACTGGTGGATTCCGTCGGCTCGTGGCTTCTCCGGCTCCGATAGAAATCGTCGAGTTGCCATCGATACGTGCACTTATTACTGCAGGCATTGTTCCTGTATGCGCAGGCGGTGGTGGAATCCCTGTAACGCGGACCGATTACCAGCTTGACGGCATCGAAGCAGTTGTCGATAAAGACCATGTTTCGTCGTTACTCGCGCAGGAACTCCATGCAGATCTTCTGGTCCTGTTGACCGATGTTGACGGACTTTCAACTGGCTTTGGCAATCCTCACGCTCGGCTTGTTCGTCATGCGCCGATCGCATGGGCACGCCAGCAAAGCCTTGAAGCAGGATCGATCGGTCCCAAGGTCGAAGCTTGCTGCGCCTTTGTTGAGGCTACCGGTAACCCCGCCTTCATCGGCAAACTGAGCGAAGCCGCCGAAGTTGTTGCCGGAACCAAAGGCACCAGGTTCGACGCCGTTGGCACGACCGCAGACTTGGAATGCCCGCCGTGCACGCAGGCTTAAGCAGTAGCCTTACGGAATGACACTTGGCAGTAACCGTGCCGCGAACTCGGGAACACCGGTATCCGGTAGGTGGGTGACGTCGGTGTTGGTGTTCGCAGTTGTGGGGTTGTGTTACGCAGCAGGGGCCGAGTTGGCATGGGGGATCTTCGGGGCCGGCACTATCGGTCTCGCATTCTTCCCGCCCGCAGGGATAACGCTAGCGGCCATGGTGCTCTTGCCCAGGCGATCGTGGCCTGTAGTGGTAGCGGCAATAGTCCTCGCAGAAATCACGGTTGACCTCAGGCATGGTCTTTCTTTCGGCACGGCAATGGGGTGGGCATTGGCCAACTCGGTTGAGCCGATAGTCGGTGCATCGCTCCTTCGGCGTCTGCAACGTTCGCCCCAGTCCATGAGCCACCGGCTCGGGTTGCTTCGCTTTTTGCTTGCTGGCGTACTTGGTGGACCGTTGGTGGCCTCAATGATTGGGGGGATTGTACGGGCTGCCACCTCCAACACGTCATGGTTTTCGGCGGCTCTGCATTTCTGGGTTGGGGATGGGCTTGGTGTGCTGGCAATCGCCGCTCCGATCCTGGCCTGTTCGGAGACGCGACCATGGAAGGTGAACCGTAAGTTGTTCGGGGCGGCGGGATTCCAGTTTTTGGTGTTGACCGTGAGCGTGATGGCGTTCTCGGTGTGGACGGTGCCACCTACGTTCTTAGTGCTGCCCGTGCTGGTGGTCGGTGCGATTCGTTACGCAACGCCCGGTGTAACCGTAGCCAGCGCCGTGATGGCAGTGGTAGCCAACACTGCCACCGCGGCGGGGAACGGCCCTTTCGTGCAGTACGACACGTCGCCCCAAAACCAGTTGGCGTTTGTTCAGCTGTTTTTGGCGTCGGTTATGGTGACCGTTTGGTTTCTGGCCATCGAGACGTCGGACCGCGTAACCTCCAGCGCAGCTCAAACATATGAACGTGCGGCACGCGAAAGGGCAGAGGCAACGAGGGCGATTGGTGACCTTAGCGAGAACTTGCTTTCACCAGTCAGCGTAAGTGACATTGCAGCTGTGGTGCGCTCCCAGTTGTGCCCCCGCTTTGATTTGTCGCTCTGCGTGATTACCCTTCTCAATCGTGAAACCGGGAGGTTCGATCCCCAAAATACCGGTCTTTCGTGCCAGGTTTTCCAATCCATCACCAGTTGGACCCCGCAAGCTGTTTTGCCTGGACCGATGGCGGTCGCCACGGGCGAGGCGGTTTGGGCTGGTTCGCAAGCCGACTTGTTAAAACGGTTCCCAGATCTGAGCGATTTGGCAGCGACTGAAAACCTTCACGCCCTGGGTGCGCTGCCACTGCGGGGCTCTGATCTCCTCC
>JAYSVF010000125.1:0-4377 GCA_043718695.1 Acidimicrobiia bacterium
GGTTTGTATCGGGCCGACGTGCACCTTCGATTCGGCGTTCGCATCTACTGTTATATGTGTGCAGACGATTCGAGATTCATCCCACGGCATGTGTGGATCTGACCATTCATGCCAGCTCAACAATCCGTCGGGTCCCCACGCCGGGTCACACCGAAAGTCGGCAGTGTTGGGAGGCGAGTCTTCAGCTGTGGAACGGTTGCTGGCCTGCGAAGCTTCCAAACCCACCGTTGCCTGCGCGAACACACCAGCGACAATAATGAGGTTGCCCGCAACACCGTGAATGCGTCGGGCAACGCCGATAGATTGCGTGGCTTCGTCGTCAATTACAAAGGCTATGAGATGACCATCAGGTGAGACCGTTGGTGACCAAAGTCGTGCCTCGGTGGGGGCCGCAACTACCAATCGGCCCAGGCTGCCCCCGCGGTCAATTTCATAGAGACCGCCAGATTTCGCTACGTAGATCAAGCCGGAGGAATCGGGCAACCAGTCATAACTGCCGCCGCCGCTCGGGTGGGCCCCAGCTACCGGTGGGTCAACGGTAAGAATGATCTCTGGCCCGAACCCATCCAGTTTGGGGCCCTCAGGGAGGTTGATGCCCACAAGCGCGGATCCACTGGCGGTGGCGGTGGAGAATGCAACGGTTAATCCATCCGGTGACAGCTTGGGCTCCGTGAGCGGCCGATCAGAGCTAACGAGCACTGCGGAGGAGTTGATTGGACCCGTCTTCACGATGGTATGGCCGTAGTTGTTGGATTGATCGCGCCAGCGAGATTTGGTGCAGGGGTAGCTAGAACCTCGGGTTCGAACTCATCGCGCCAACCAAAGGCATAGGGGGTTGGTCCGTGAGCGTGAAAGTAATCATGGCGTTCTTTGGCTTCTTCAATGGTGGGCTCAATTCCATCGGTCACCCACCACAGAACTACGGAGGGCACTTCGATCCGGTGGAACCATTCTGCGCGCTTACGAAGAAACGGGGTGTGGGCCGTTTTGTACACGTAATTGTGTAATGAGGGGCGATCGATCCACACGCTGAGGTTCACAATCATCTCGGGATCGGGAAACGGTCGAAGACTGGTGGCATCGTTTCCGTCACCGGTTAAGCGCCAAACAAATCCGGGGCTAGCTTCGGCAAGCGCGTTGATTTCATCAAGAGCATTGGCAAACTCAGCGATCAGCGGATCATCGATAGGTGCGCGTAGCAACGCGATGTTCAATTCTGCGAGCTGCATGGCAATACCCTTTGTAGCATTGGCCTCGAATGTAGTAGCTAAGGCGCCACTTGGTCGTAGCTTCTACAACGATGGTTCCCGGATGGTTCCCGGGTTCCGTGATGCTTCTCAAACGACCCAAGTCGCCTCAGAACTCCGAAGCCGGTGATGTTGAATGATCGAGGAAGGCTGGGCTTCACCCTCGCTAGGCGAATTCTGTGGTTGAAACACGCCCCGCAGGTTAATCCCGACTAATTTGGTCGGCTTTAGTCGCAATCGTTGGTAAACTGGGCGCGTGAATGCTCCTGAAACCCGTATGCCAACCGCCGTTGAAGGTATAAAGGCCGCTAGCCGGGGGCTTCTCGGCACCCTGGCCGAGGAGTTGGCCAGTGACGCGCCCGATTTCACCGCTGATGCCACGAACCTCATTAAGTTCCATGGTTTCTACCAGCAGGATGACCGAGATATCCGCCGTGAACGGGCCTCCAAGAAGCTCCCGCTCGAGTACTCGTGCATGGTCCGGGCGAGTGTCCCGGGCGGAACTGTTACGGCTGATCAGTGGATTGCCATGGATAATCTTGCCTCCGAAGTGGCTGATGGTTCCCTGCGCATCACCACCCGCCAGGGCATTCAGTTCCACTTCGTCCACAAACCAGAGTTACGTTCACTTATCAACACGCTGAACAAGCATCTCGTCACCACCTTGGCAGCCTGTGGTGATGTGGTGCGGAACGTTATGGCCGATCCAGCACCCCATGCCGAGCGAGCCAACATTGATCTCGGGCACTATGCACGCGAACTATCTGCGGCCTTTAAGCCGACGACGCGTTCCTACTATGACCTCTTCATCGATCATGAGTCGGCCGCATCGGCAGTAGATACTGCCGTTGAGATCGATGCGCTCTATGGGGAAACGTATCTGCCGCGCAAGTTCAAAATTGCCTTTGCTTGGCCCGGCGATAACTGTGTTGATCTGTACGCACACGATCTTGGCTTGATCCCGATTCTTTCTAACGGCCTCAGTGGTGATGTGCAGGGATGGATTGTGTTGGCCGGTGGCGGAATGGGCCAGAACCATGCCCGCGAGGGAGAAACCTACCCCCGTGTTGCCTCGATCATTGGTGCCGTGGGCGTAAACGATTTGCGGGCCGTCGGCGAGGAAGTGATCGGTATCTTCCGTGATTTTGGTGACCGCACCGATCGTGGCCGCGCCCGCCTCAAGTACCTCATGGATGACCGCGGACTTGATTGGTTCATCACCGAAACCCGCACCCGCTTGGCCGCCCGCCCCGCGCCGGTAGTACTTGGCGAGGCACCAGCACTTCAGCCATGGGACGATTGTGACGAGCACCTTGGCTGGCATCAACAGAGCGTGGCCGCAGATGGGACGGGCGAGACATACTTCATTGGTGTTCATGTGGAATCGGGTCGAGTGCGTGACGTTGTGGAGGAGCGAGCCGATGAGCATCACGGACAGGTCCGCACGGCTCTCCGGGCCATTGCTGATTCGGGCCTGGTGCCAGAGTTTCGGTTGACCGCTCGTCAAGATGTGTTGCTCTGTGGAGTGAAAGCGCCAAATCGGGTCAAGGTTGAAACTATTCTCCGTGCACATAGTGTCCCGCTTGCTGACCACTACACCCCCGTCCGTCGTTTGGCCATGGCCTGCCCGGCGCTGCCCACGTGTGGTCAGGCCCTTGCCGAAGCCGAACGTATTCTTCCCCGCCTCGTCGATGATGCCGCCAGTGCCCTTGACAAGGCTGGCATTGGCTCGCAGGAACTTCGGATCAACGTTACGGGCTGTCCGAATGGTTGCGCTCGCCCGTACACGTCAGAAGTTGGGTTGGTGGGGCGAGGTAAGCGTACATATGATCTTTATATTGGTGGATCGGTGAGTGGTGATCGGTTGAACAAGCGCCTGGTTGCTGATGTGCATGTAGACGATCTTGGCCCGGCCATGTCGCTTCTCTTTGATCGTTACAGCCGTGAGCGCGCTGATGTCAAAGAGTCATTTGGTGATTGGTCGGCCCGTGTTGATGAAGCTGAATTGCTGGCCTCGTTGCCTGCCCCCACCAAGAAGCGCCGCGTCGCCGCCGATGCCGAGTAGTTCCTTCGGGATCCCGCTCGCACCTGAGGAGCAACCAATCTGGTTTCCGATTCTGCTTTCTTTGAGCGGCCGGAAATGTCTCGTAGTTGGCGGTGGGCCAATTGGTTCTCGCAAAGCCATTGGCCTTCGTGATGCTGGCGCCGAGGTGGTTCTGGTGGCTACGAAACTCAGTGACGAGGCGCTTGTTCTCACCGGTATCACTCTTATCGAGCGGCCTTACCAAAGCTCCGATCTTGAGGGCGCTTGGCTCGTCATCACCGCTGTTGATAATCAGGAAACTACGGCCCGCGTTGCGCTCGATGCTGCCGCTGCCCAAGTCTTCATGAATGCGTCTGATGATCCGCCGTTTTGCACGGCGATTCTTCCCGCTATCCATCGTGATGGTGAGGTGATTGTTGCGGTTTCTACAGGGGGAGCGAGTCCGGCAGCGGCATCGTGGATTCGGGATCGCATTGCGCACAGTCTCGGCAGTGTTCCCGCTCAAGTGGTGCGACATGTTCGTGCGGTTCGCGAGGATATTCGCAAGACCCGCACAAGCGAAGGTCTTCCGTGGCGGCCGCTGATTTCTCGGGCGGCCGTGGCCATCGCAAACGATGATGCGCTGTCGCTTGACTGCACCACAACAGCCTGGACGAACACGTTGACCTACCGATGCGATCAGGGTGATTGCACTGCCCCGTCGTGTGGTTCACGGAACTGTGTGCGTTACGAAACAGCCCTGCAACATGAGGTCCTTAGGTTGGAACAACAAGCAGTACGGGTCGGGGAGGCCACAACATCATGAGTGCCGTTTCCAAAGCCAACACGACCAAGCTCCATGCTGACCAATCCTGCGCTGCGGTGTCGAAGGTCAACCAATCCAGCGCCAACAAGCAGGTGTCGGTTCCTTCAGCCGGGCGTGATGGGAGCCTCGATGGAACTCCTGCTTCATTCAGTCGTGGAAGTGGCAGTAAAGGCAGTGTTGCAAACCTTGATGCAAGGCTCTCTGCGGCCGCTGTTGTCGTTGATGCGCCAACAGCAATTACTCCAGGGCTCACGTACCTGGTGGGTGCCGGTCCGGGCGAT
>JAYSVF010000126.1:0-10563 GCA_043718695.1 Acidimicrobiia bacterium
TGGGCAACTGAACATGGCGAAGTTTTGTATCGATACCGAGCATTGGTGACACTCGCCGCGGTCCAAGTGCTGCGCAGCGATACCACTCTTGCTGAAGCATCCGTTCGCGAAGCGATAAGCGCGCATTTGGAATTTGGTAACCACATTGCCTTACCTGAAGCCATCGAAATGTTGGGAGCAATCGCTGCGAAGTGTGGGGACGGGATGCAAGCAGCTCGACTATTTGGTGCCTCATCAGCAATGCGCGCACTAATGGAAACTCCGTTGAGTGTTCCCTTTGATTCCCTAGTGAACGAGGGAGTGGACTCGGCCCGTGCCGTTGTTGGGCCAGCTCAGTTCGAAGTGGCCTTCGCTGGTGGATCCGCACTGAAACATGACGATATTGTCGCTTACATCGAGCGTACTCGGGGTTCGCGGGGCAGACCGAGTATCGGCTGGAACAGTTTGACACCAACAGAGCTACAAGTAGCTGAACTTATCCGAGAAGGTCTCACCAATCGCGAGATCGCCCAGCGTTTGTTAATGGGTTCTGAGACCGTGAAGACCCACCTCTCGCACATATTTTCCAAACTCGACATTTCCAGACGATCGCAATTGGCAACCATCGCCATTCAACGCATCGGTGAACAGAAAGGGATTTCATGAGCACGCTTCCCCACATCAAAACCATTGTGATGCTGATGCTAGAGAATCGGTCGCTTGACATGATGCTCGGCTGGCTTCACCGTGATGGGCTCGCGGTGAACCTAATCCCATCGGATTCCCATCCCCCACATTTCGACGGAATTCCCGCCGACGCCGTGAACTACCGAAGTAGTTGGCCCGGTGAACCCAAACAGGCATGGAGGCCAACGGAGGGTTTTGCCTTTCTCGGAGACCAGCAATGGCGAGCACCTCGGTGGGATCCAAACGAGGGAATGGGAAACGTACGTATACAGATGTATGGAGATCAAGATGGCATCATCGGAGATCGTGCGTGGGGTGACGAAGCGCCGATGCAGGGCTTTGCCTGGGACTTCCCGGCAATGAACCCAACCGCCATTGGTGAAGTAATGGGCGGTTACACAGAAGCCGAGATCCCGGTCCTGTATGGGCTCGCCAAACACTTCGCTGTATCAGACCGATGGTTTTCACCGGTCCCAACCGAGACGTATCCGAACCGGGCGTTCTCACTTTGCGGAACCTCAGGTGGCGTGGAAAATGATTTGCCCATCGACCAGATTTTTGATCAGGACACGATCTTCAACGGTCTTTGTCACCAACACGTGGGTCCAAACTCGGCAAAGGAATGGGCGATCTATTGGCAAACCAATGAGAACGCCATCGGACGCAAACCAGGACAGCATGGGCTCACCGAAACTCGGTTCTCTGGAGTGCAGCGAGCGCTTGTCGATTCGGCGGGAAAAGGAAGCGTTCGACCATTTGACTCTTTGCTTGAGGCCTTGCGGGCGGGCGAAGACATCCCGGAGTTTTGTTACATCGAACCCTGGTGGGGAGGTGGGATTGGGTTTCCGTATGGAGATGACTTTGTTGGCTTCCAAGGTAACGACTATCACGCACCGGGTTGGATCGGGCCAGCTGAATACGACCTCAACGAGCTCTACGAAGCACTCATACATTCGAAACAGTGGCCAGACATGCTCTTCGTTATCACCTTCGACGAACACGGTGGTTGTTGGGATCATGTTTCACCACCGGCTGCTGCAAATCCTGACGGAATTAACGGCGCATCTGGGTTTGGATTTGACCGCATGGGCCCTCGAGTTCCCGCAATTCTGGTGTCACCCTACGTTGAGCCTCGAACGGTCTTCCGCCCGCCGAGTTCTTCCGTTGCGGCCTTCGATCACACCTCAATTGTCAAAACGGTGTTGCGGTGGGCGGGCACCGATGAGTCGTTTATTGCCGGCATGGGCAAGCGCGTGGAGGACGCACCAATGTTTGACGCGGCGCTCACCGCCAAGCGATCAACGGTTGATCCCCCGCATTTCACCGTTCCAGATCATTATCGCACCCAGGGCGGAAAGAAGGGCTACCACCACTTGCCGAAGTGGGCCGAGGAGCTTTCCATCGATGACCATCGGATTGCCATGAGTGGGGCAAGTCAAACCGAAGGCGGGCTCACCGTCGCCGGGTATCTTTCCGCGCTTGAACATCGAGCTTCAGTGAGACGCGAACCGCAACGGGAGTAGGGCATTCGAACGGAGGACGGAGGGATCACCCTTCTCGACTGCCTGGAGAAAACCGTTCTCACACGTTCGCTCCCTCCAGAACGAAAGAGCTACCAAGCGTAGGCCTCGGGTGCGGTTCCACCAGGTCCCGGAAAGATTCCATCCAATCGAGTCATGGCGTCGGCATCGAGTTTGATTTCGAGCGCTCGTAGCGATGCGCCGTCGAGTTGGCCGAGAGTTCGCGGGCCAATGATTGGGCTGGTCACTCCGTCTTGTGCGAGTAGCCAGGCGAGGGCGACTGCAGCGGGGTCTTCACCGAGTTCGGCGCAAAAGGCCTCCCAGGCTTCCAACTGTGGGCGAATCTTTTCGATGCGCGCTAGAGCAACGGGAGTTTGCCGGCGACCAGTTGCTTCTTTCTTGAGTACCCCACCGAGGATGCCACCCGACAGCGGGCTCCACGGGATCACGCCGACGCCGTAATAACGACAAGCCGGAAGTACCTCAAGCTCGATAGTTCGCGAAGCCAAGTTGTAAAGACTCTGCTCCGCGATGAGCCCGAGGAAGTTGCGCTTCGCTGCTGCTTCGTTTGCCTGGGTGATATGCCAACCGGCGAAGTTGCTGCTGCCGACGTAAATGACCTTGCCCTGCTGCACGAGGGTTTCCATGGCCTGCCAAATCTCGTCCCACGGTGTTGATCGATCGATGTGGTGCATTTGGTAAAGATCAATATGATCTGTTTGCATACGTTTGAGACTCGCGTCACAAGCCATGCGAATGTGTCTTGCTGATAATCGACTGTCATTGGGCCAATCGGTCATATTGGCGTATACCTTGGTGGCCAGTACAACCTTCTCTCTACGGTCACCACCTTGAGCAAACCAGCGCCCGATGATCTCCTCCGTCGCACCCTTACCCTTGTCGCCACCATAGCCGTTTGCTGTGTCGAAGAAATTGATTCCAAGGTCCAACGCTCGGTCCATGATCTGGTGAGATTCGTCCTCAGGCGTTTGCGGCCCAAAGTTCATCGTGCCCAAGCACAGCTGGCTGACCTTAAGTCCAGTACGTCCCAATCGTCGATAGCGCATAGCCGAAAGCCTCGCATCAATTCGATCTTCATAGCCAATACAGGTGACCCGCCGAACGGGGTTCAACCCAACAATGTTCTGGTTACCGCGCCTGATCCTGAGCGGTTGGTCAAGCGAGCCGGTCAGTGGACCGGTCTACTGACTTCGGGGGAGTTTCAAAAGAATTTCGAAGAAATGTTGTCGAGAGCTGTCGATCTGGTGGAGGCGTTGCGTCATAGGTGCAGAAGCGGGAAACGCCCGCCTCGCCGAAGCGAAAGCAACCGGAGGACACACAATGTCGAAGCCAGCACCACTCAGCGTTACCGTCAGCAAGATCATCCCAACCGGAGCCGACGCTCTTTACGATCTTGTTTCTGACATCACCGCCATGCACAAGTTCAGCCCCGAGAACACCGAAGGGGTTTGGCTGAAAGGCGCCACCGGTCCAAGTGTTGGCGCAAAGTTCAAAGGCTCCAATCAGCTTGGCAAAGCCAAGTGGTCCACCAAGCCCACCGTAACGGCCGCAGATCGTGGCAAGCACTTCGCCTTCAACGTTCCCGGAGCGGCAGGCACGGTGTGGAGCTACCACTTCGAGCCAGTTGAAAACGGGACCCGAGTAACCGAGTCAATGAGCCAGGTCAAAGCTTCACCGGCGATCATCCGATACATCCAGCGCCGCAACGGGGTTACCGACCGGGCCGCAAATCTTTCCGCTGCCATGACGGTAACACTCGACCGCCTCGCCGCTTCCATCTCCGTGCCCGCCTGAACCGCTTCGAGCATCACGCCCGGACAATCGGTGTTTGCCTTGCCGATTGAGCAGAACGGACAAGTTTGCGCTGCCATGGTTTAGACGCCGAAACGCAGTTTCAGAAATAAACCGTTTCCTCCAACACCCTCCAAATCGATCACCCCAAATCGCTCACGTTCCAACCGCATTACCTCCCTATCAATCCTCAGAAAAATCAACTAGAAAGAACAATCCAATGGAATACATGATCCTTCTCCACTCCGACGAAACATTCGAGATCCCTGGCCCCGGCCAGCCTGGTTTCGAAGAAATGATGGGCGAATGGTTTGCCTACAACCAGAAGCTCATCGACGGCGGGCACTGGATTTCCGGCGCCAGCCTGCAACCAACCGTAACGGCCACGACGATCCGAAAGAGCTTTGATGGCGAGCCAACATTGGTCGACGGTCCTTACGCTGAGACAAAAGAACAACTCGGTGGCTATTACCTCATCGAAGCGAAAGACCTTGATGAAGCAATTGCTCTGGCCACCGCAATTCCGATTCCCGTAGGATCATTCGAAGTTCGTCCCATAGCATTTCGGCCCGACGCGGCGTGACCCAAACTGACGGGATAGCAACTGAAGTTTCCGAGGCAGTTACTCGGATGGCCCGTGAGGAGAGTGGGCGCGTTCTCGCTCTCCTCGCTCGGCGCTTCAGCGATATTGATCTGGCCGATGAAGCAGTACAAGAAGCACTGATCGATGCGTCCTCAACTTGGCCAACTCGCGGTATTCCCACGAGTACTGCCGGTTGGTTGTTGACAGTCGCTCGCCGAAAAGCACTAGATGAGCTGCGTAAGCGCTCTAGTACCCAACGCCGTATTCGTGCTGCTGCGCCGGAGCTTGCTGATGCAGGCAACCTAGATGCATCCCCGTCGCTTCCCCAACACCCAACAGCCATGATTGTCGACCCACACAACTCAGAATCCGGAACCGGGACAAACGTTGAATCACCAGTAGATGGTGACGACGAACATCTCCGACTCGTACTTCTTTGTTGCCATCCGGCGCTAGATCGCGATGCCCAAGTCGCCCTAACGCTTCGATTAGTAGGTGGACTTACAATGTCTGAAATTGCTGCTGCTTTTCTCCTTCCCGAACCAACGATGGCGCAGCGCATCGTTCGGGCTAAGCGAAAGATTCGTGACGCGGGTATGGCCATGACCATGCCCAGTGATATTGATCAGCGCATCGCAAGTGTTTTGAGGGTTCTGTACCTCGTTTTCAATGAGGGGTATCTGAGCCGCGGCGACCATAGTCTCGCTTTGCGCATTGATCTTTTCGAAGAAGCAACCCGGCTTACTCGTGTTGTCGCAGCCTTAACCCCGGCCGCAGAAGTGCAAGGGCTCCTGGCCCTCCAGCTTTTTCATCAGGCAAGACTTTCTACTCGAACCACCATTGACGGTGACCTTGTGTTACTAGAAGATCAAGACCGATCACTCTGGGACCTAAAGAGGATTGCCGAAGCGAATCGAGTTCTCCATTCAGCAATGAAACAGATGCAACCTGGAGCGTTTCAGATCCAAGCGGTCATTGCCGGGCACCATGCAAATGCTCGATCCGCAGCCGACACTGACTGGCCCGCCATCGCAGGAGCGTACGGACACTTGGCCAAGGTTGCGCCTTCCGCCGTTGTAGAACTGAATCGTGCCGTTGCAGTAGCGATGGCCGACGGGCCCTATGCAGGCTTAGCTTTACTGGATGAATTGCGAGAGCGGGGCGAACTCCAGAACTATCACCTTTTTCACTCAGCGCTTGGCGAGCTCCTCATCCGGGCTCAACGAAACCTCGAAGCAGTCACGGCATTTCAAGAAGCCATGAAGTTCACCGTCAACCCCGCCGAGCTCCGACACCTTCTGGCCCGGCTCACCGCAGCGTCAACAACCCCTCCGTATTCTTCGCTAGTCGATTTGGAGGAGATGGGCTAGGGACGAGGTGTCCCAGCGTGCACCGCCTCGGGCGATTACCTGGCTGTAGAACTGGTCGACGAGGGCCGCGACTGGCACTCGGGCACCATTGCGACGAGCTTCATCGAGCACGATGCCAAGGTCTTTGCGCATCCATTCCACTGCGAAACCAAACTCGAATTCACCAGCGGCCATGGTGCGGGCACGGTTATCCATCTGCCAGCTCGCGGCTGCACCTTTGGAGATAACGTCGATCACATCGTCGACATTGAGACCGGCCTTCTGCGCAAACGCCACCCCTTCAGCCAAGCCTTGCACCATGCCGGCGATACAGATCTGATTGACCATTTTCGTCAGCTGACCGGAACCCGTTGGGCCCAGTAAACGACAAGATTTGGCAAACGCGCTTATTACTGGTGCAACGCGATCAAAGTCTGCCTGATCGCCACCGCACATGACCGTGAGCGCTCCATTTTCTGCGCCAGCTTGTCCGCCGGAAACAGGAGCGTCGATGAAGCCAACTCCTCGGGCCGCGCACGCAACATGCAGCTCGCGAGCAACATCGGCTGAAGCAGTGGTGTGATCAACCAAGATCGAACCTGGTTGCATCGCGGCGAGCGCGCCATCAGCACCCAGAACGGCGCCATCAGCACCCAGAACTACAGACTTGAGATCCGCATCATTGCCCACACACATGAAAACGATGTTGGCACCCGTCGCAGCGAGAGCTGGTGTTGGGGCCATTGAAACGATTGCACCGTTTGACCCGTTGGCTTTCACCCAGGCTTGCGCCTTCGCTGTTGTGCGGTTGTACACCGTTACCGTGTGGCCAGCGGTTGCCAGGTGTCGAGCCATTGGGCCACCCATTACGCCGAGACCGAGGAATGCCACATGCTTTGCTTCGGTTGGGGTGTCGATTGCAGATTGTTGAGCCATAGCAAAGAGTCTTTCATCTGCTTTGGCGCGGGTGCGAGTGAAAGACCTTTTCCTCGGCTGGCACGAGCAACGTTATTGTGTGCCCTTAGCCGACCGTGATCGCCACCATGCCGCGGTTTCCAGTGCCCCTTGCGCTAACGACGTGGCTTGTAGGTTGAACGTTTGCTCAGTGTGCGTACTATTGGCGATCCAAGGGGAATCGAACTGGTACCAAGTTTCCAGCAGAGCCTTCATCATTGGGTTGAAGAGGCCCATGGCTTTGATCACGCCTCTAGGCACGGAACTGCATCGAACTTGGGTTCCGGCCGCAGCAGCAAGTGTTTCGACGGCCTGGCGTTGGGTGACAGGTGCGGTGTTGGGCACGTGCCACGGCTTACCCCAGGCTCGTTCGTCGGCGGCGATAGTGATCATGGTGGTTACCACATCGGGCATGTAGCTATAGCTCCGGGGAACATCAAGTGAGCCAAGCAACGCCACCTTCTTTCCCGCCAAGATCTTTGGCCAAGCGCGTGATCCCAGAGCTGCATCGAGCACGCCGGGTCCGTAAAAATCACTAGCCCGGGCAAATGTGGCGCGGAGCTTTCCTGCCGCGTGTGCTGCCAACAGTTCGGTTTCCATGCGGGCACGGGTTGCACCCTTTGGACCCTTGGCATTGGTGGGATCGGCCTCGTGCATTGGCATTGGAGTACCTGGGCCGAATCCGTAAAGATTGTCCATCATCACCATAACGGCGCCAGTGCGTTCGGCTGCGGTCATCATGGCGTTATGCAGCGGCGGCCAAGCGGTTTCCCATTGGTGATACGGAGGGTTCACGCAGTTGTAGATCACTGCAGCGCCCGTTGACGCGGAAACCAAAGCGCTGGCATCGGTGGCATCGGTTTTCACTTTGGTGATGAGCGAATGGCTGGGCCCGGTGCCGCTCCGGGTGAGAACGGTAACGGGTGTTCCATCTTCGGCAAGTCTTTTAGCGATCCCTGAACCGACGGGCCCCGATCCTAGAACGACGTGGTGTTGCATGATTGATCTCCTCAATGTTTGACACTGTAAGCACTGCTCTCAAATGGAAGCAGTGCTCTCACTATGGCAAACGGGATTGACGAAAGCAAGAGCATTGCTCTCGTTGTGTGGAAAACCAAGCGTGACGTTCACTACACTGAGGCAATGACCGGAGCCCGCGAGCAAGCCAGAGTTGCATTGCACGCCGAAATTGTGCGTCTTGCTCGCGTGCAGGTTGAGCGCGACGGTGCGGCAAATCTTTCCCTTCGTGCCATCGCCCGCGACCTCGGAATGGTCAGCTCAGCGATTTACCGATACTTTGCCAGTCGAGACGAACTGCTTACCCGGCTCATCATTGATTCCTACGAACGACTCGGTGATTGCGTGGAACTTGCCGATGTTGCGGTTCGAAAACGCAATGATTTTGCTTCACGTTGGCGAGCGATGACACGGGCCCTCCGTCAATGGGCGATTGTGAACCCCGCAGAGTATGCGTTGCTGTTCGGCACACCGGTTCCAGGATACGCTGCGCCTTCCGACACTATTGGACCAGCAACCAGATACACCTTGGTGCTTCTGAACCTTGTCGTCGACATGGAAGCCGCAGGATACACGTCGTCGGCGAAAGTTCCTCCCGCGCTTCGCAAGGACTACGTGGCCTTCCGGAAAAGCATTGAGGCCCCCGCCTCGAACGCCGACGCTATCTTGATGAATGGCATGATCGCGTGGGCCAACGTGCTCGGTGTAATCAGCCTTGAGCTATTCGGGCATCTGCGCAATGTGGTCAACACACCAGGCGCCCTCTTCGAAGCAGTGGTTGAGCAACACTGGCAGCGACTGTCTTCGACGCGGGCCGCAGGGTGAAGGGTAGAACGTTCACGTTCACGTTCATGTTCATGTTCATGTTCGGGAGCCGGGTGCCAGTCTCTATTCGGCTGATAAGGGCCTGCGAAGTCCAAGAAGGATTCTTAGCTCGCGGTTGCTTCCACCAGTGTTGAAGCGCGGGTCACCAACTCGGGTTTGAACAGAATCTGCTGGTGGGCGTGCTCACCGGTGAGGTCATCGGCTTCAGCGAACAAAAGAAAAGCAGAGGTCTTGCCCAGTTGGTATGCGGGCTGACGAACTGAACTCAATGGAACCGCTGCGCTTGCGGCAAAATCGATATCGTCATAGCCCATAAGAAGTACGTCATTTGGTATGCGAACCTTGTTTTCAAGGAGTTGACGCATTACTCCCAGAGCGAGAAGATCATTGGCGCAAAAAACGGCCTCGGGCCTGATCGCAAGGATTTCTTCTCCGGCCCTGTACCCGCAGCTTGACCCCATGCCTTCGACCTCGATCACGGTGATCGTTGCGTTTGACTGGTGTCTGGCAACGGCATCACGAAGACCTGCAAGGCGATCAGTGGACTGTCTAATCCAGGAACGGCCCCCAACGAAGACCACAGATGTTGCCCCCTGGTCAAGAAGGTGCGTGCCAGCAAGATCACCACCAAGCACGTCGTCAACCGCCACCAAACAGCTCTGTTGGTACCGTGGAATCTGATCAATCAGCACGACGCTTTGACCCGCAGCGAGGAACGGCTCGGTGGCCTCGCGAGTGTGTTTGTTGTTGACGGGTGTAATCAAGACTCCTGTTACCCGTTCCTCGAGAAGAAACTGAAGGTGTCTCCGTTGTCGGTCTTCGGATTCTGCCGCGTTGCACAAAAGAACGGTGTACCCCTGTGCATCAGCTTCGTCTTCTACTCCGCGCGCCACTTCAGAAAAGAAGGGATTGGCAATATCGGGGACGATGAGTCCGATAGCCGTTCGCCGTCCGGCCCGCAACTGGCTAGCGGCACTGTTGCGCGTAAATCGTAATTCTTTGATAGCGGCGAGAACCTTTTTGCGGGTTTCCGCAGTTACCCGCTCAGGGTGGTTTAACACATGGGAAACCGTGCCAAGTGAAACCTCGGCCAATCTGGCAACGTCCTTCACGCCAGGTTGTTTTTGCCTCATTTGTGCTGAATTTTCTCGAAGCACTTGTAATTTTTCAAAGGCACGTTGCAGACAATACATCCCTGCTCACCAGGCATCGTACTGAGATACTTCAGTGAGTTGTCACGCTTTTGTTTCGGCTCCTGGTGCGATTGGTTGAAAGCTTTCATGAGCTAGGAGACTGCTGAATAGATGCGACTGTATGCATCAATCGACTCCGTCTTCCCAGTTCGCGACTTGTCTAGGTCGCATTATTCAGCACTCTCCTGGGTAGGTGTTTCAGCCGTCGAGTGATATCGGTGTATCTCGTAGGCTGGGACTATGAGTGAGTCGTTCGGTTCGAGCCCCGGGGGCTTTTCGCAGGCAACATTTCCTAGTCGCAGGCTTCGGAGGCTGCGGCGAACCCCGGCTCTGCGGCGCATGGTGGCCGAAACCCGCCTCGGCGTCGACGATTTGATCCTGCCCATGTTCGTTCGGGAAGGCATCACCGAACCCAATCCCATCTCATCGCTTCCCGGCGTGATGCAGCACACCTTGCAAAGTCTCAAAGCCGATGTGCGGCGCGCCGTCGACCTCGGTGTGCCCGGTGTGATTCTGTTCGGTGTGCCAGCAACCAAGGACGAAACCGGATCGCAAGCGTGGCATCGCGATGGCATCGTGCAGGTTGCGTTGCGTGAACTGCGAGACGAATTCGGTGACGACGTTGTACTGATGGCTGATCTCTG
>JAYSVF010000127.1:0-26724 GCA_043718695.1 Acidimicrobiia bacterium
CTGGTCATGATCACGAGTACTCGGTGGAGAAAGAGAGCAAACCAACAGTGGCTGGTAGCTCGGGTTTGGATGTGGGGTCTGCGGTGAAAAGTGGGTCGAAAAATGCGGTGACGCAGTTGCCGGAAGGCCAAAACCCCACGACAGCCATGCTGCATGCACTAACTGGTGGCGCAAAGTTTCTCATTGTTGCTGGCAAGGGCGGTGTGGGGAAAACAACCGTCGCTGCAAGCCTGGCACGAATGGCGGCCAACACGGGAGCCCGGGTTCTCGTTGTTGATACCGAAGGCAAGCGAGGGATCGCCTCCGCGTTTGGTGTTCCCTCCCTCGGGTACGCCGAAGTCACCCTGAGTGCCCGTGCTTTTTCCCAACGGGGTTTTCTCACGGGCGAGATTGTGGGCCGCACGGTTACCCCGGATGACGCGCTTGTGGAGTGGTTAGGTGATCACGGTTTGGGGTTGCTGGCCAAGCGCATGACCTCTTCGGGCCTGCTCGACGTGATTGCCACCGCCACACCTGGCATTCGTGACCTGCTGGTATTGGCCAAGGTCAAGCAACTGGTACTGGAAGGCGGATTCGATCTGGTCATCATGGACACCCCGGCAAGTGGTCATGCACTCACCTTTCTTACATCGCCCAAGGGGTTGATCGAAGCCGTCCGCTCAGGCCCGATTCGCCGGCAATCAGAAGACGTGATGGCGCTGCTCACCAACGCTGCGCTCACTCGGGTGATCCTGGTCACGTTGGCCGAGGAAACCCCTATGGCCGAGCTCACCGAGACCGCCTACGCCCTCGAAGACCGAGTTGGCGTGGCCCTTGGACCGGTGGTTATCAACGGTCTGTTGCCCTTCGTTCCCGCGCCGCCCTGGCCCGGGTTTCCCGCCGAACCACTCCAGTTTGAGTACGAGCGATGCACTGCCCAGCGATCTCAGGTTGCTGCGCTTTGGGACCGTCTTCCTCTCCCTCATGTTCACCTGCCGCTTCTCGCCTGCGCCGCAATTGGGCCTTCGGAGCTCACCCAGTTGGCAGAAGACCTTCGCCTCGTCGCCATCGCCACGCCGAACTCGGTCACCAGCGCTAGCACTCACCCGTCGTCCAAAAAGCCTCGGTCTGTTGACGGGGGCCGAAGCGATCAGGTGGCAGCGCTCGACCAGGTGGCCACCCGTGGCGAAGTCCAAGCTGCCAACGCAATGGGCACCGCTCCATCTCAGGTTCGTGCTCAATCGGGGAAAGAAGCTGCCGCACAGGGCATCGGTGCAGCACTGGCCGACCGGACCGTGGTGTTGTGTTGCGGGCCCGGCGGGGTGGGAAAAACCACAACGGCGGCAGCCTTGGGGCTGGGTTTTGCTCGGCAGGGGAAACGGGTTGCCGTGGTCACAATTGATCCAGCGAAACGGCTCGCCGATGCTTTGGGGCTAGCCGACGGTTTGCAGAACTACCCCACCCAGGTTGATCTCAGCGCACTCGAACATCCATCTACGCCGTTGGGAGCTGGTGATGATTGTGAAGGCGGCACAGTCCGAAATACTGCCCACGGAGTTTCTGGGTCAGGCGACTCCGGCGGTGACGATTCCGGCGGTGAACTCTGGGCGCTGATGCTCGATACCAAGGCCACCTTCGATGGGTTGGTTCGACGGTATTCGCCGAATCCGGCACAGGCCGAGAAGATCCTTGCGAACCCGTTTTACCGAAACATTTCTGGGACTATGGGTGGCACCCAGGAATACATGGCCACCGAGAAACTGCACGAATTGGTGACCGCCCCGATCGATGCCGACGGACTCCCGATGCGTGCGTTCGACGTCGTCATCGTGGACACCCCCCCGAGTCGTCATGCCCTTGATTTTGTGGCCGCACCCGAACGCCTCACCCGCCTGCTCGACAACCGAGTTTTCCGTACCCTGATGGCGCCAGCGAAGCGGGGATTCCGGGTGATGGGGCTCGCAACTGAAGGTGTCTTGCGTGGCGTGGGCAAGATTATTGGCGGCGACGTGTTGGCTGACGCGGTGGCATTCTTCCAAGCATTCGAAGGTATGGAGACAGGGTTTCGCCAACGGGCCGTTGCCATTGCTGCGCTGCTTCGAGCCGATTCAACCGCATGGGTTCTCGTGTCGGCACCTACCCCCGAAGCGGTCGAAGAAGGACTCCTGCTCAAGGACGCGCTGGCCAATTCGTCGATAGGCCTCGCCGCGATTATCGCCAACCGAGTGCAACCCTATGCCCAGGGCAAGCAGTTCGCGTCTGCGGCTGATCAAAACCTGTTGGCCACCGAACGAGAACCTGCTTTAAAAATCGAACACGTGCTTGATAGTGCAACCCGAAGATTCCAGCTTCATCGCCAAGCATTGGCACCGCTGCTGTCAGTGGAGGGGACCCAAACCGCTCCTTCGAACACCAAGGGAAGTCGCCCCAAACTCAGCGACCGCCAGGCCATTCCCCACATACTGATCCCCCAGCGATCAACCGACGTCCACAACCTCACGCACCTCTCCGAAATCGCAACCCTGCTCTTGCCCTAACTCTGTGGGCTTAGGACGTGACGGGGTACTCCGAGAAGTGTGGCAGCCATAGTTCGGAAATGTCGCCCACTAACGCCGTTTTCAGCATTGCTTCCGAGAAAAAGGGTCATAGTGGGCGACATTTTTGGTGCTAGGAATTTCCATCACGCGCAAAACCCAGTTCCACGATCAGCGGCGGAATACCCATCGCAGCAAAAGCGGCGACCCGAAGGGCGCCGGTTGTTTAATGCGTGTGCTTATGAGTAACGAAAATACCTCTCCGAAAGGGGCATTTTCGACACTGGACTATCGCCAGTAAGGGTGGCACTTGCGACCTCGTTCGGAAAGACGAACCTGAGCACCCGCACGACTACGCGTCGGATACGGATGCTCAGGGAGGAATCAGGTCAGCCGGTGACCACGAAAGGTGCACTCAGCACCGAGGAGTTTCCTGGCAAGTTGACCGCGAGCACCCGAAGCTGAATTGAGGTTCCTGCAGATGGCGTGGCGAACAGGTAGGTCTGCGGCGGGCAGTAGTTGTAGGCACCACCGTCACACACCGGGATCGGGCTCGCGCCGTTGACGCTAACGAGGTAGCTGTATGTCCCGGCAGGGGTCGACGCTGAAGCCGGCGGAGCGTCCCAGGTCAACGTCGTGAAGCCGCCAGTTGCTGAGCTGAGCACGCGCAAGTTGGTCGGAGCAGGCGGGATCTCAAACTGTGCCGGTGTCGTGTAACTCGCTGTGACCCAAGCAGAGTTCAGGTTGGTAGCAACGTAGGTCTTGGCGTCGTAGAACTGATTCGCCCGGACCCGCACCACGTAGGTGCCACCCGGAATCCCCGGGCTCAGAGCAATTGTTCCCGGGATGAGACTCAGCGTGACAGGATTCGGGCTCGACACAACCTCCGCCTGAATTCTCTGGTTTCTGGGAAGGACTCCCGTGTAGAAGCGGACCACCGACTCACCCGACGACCCGACGACCGTCGGTGCCGCTACAACTGATGGGCGGGCACGCTGCGCTTGCGCAGGATTGCTAGGAAGGAGGCTGAGCGGAACCGCGGCAACAAAAGCGAAGCCGATGACGAACCGACGTGAAGGTTTGAACATGATTCTCCCTGTCGAGCCCTCGGACGGAACTAGCGACGAGAGAAGACTTTCACCAAAGGTTTTGCCGGCTCACCGAAGCGCTAAGTCATTACACAGCATTCTCAGCAGAGACAGCGCTTCTCAGTAACAAGCGAACGGTGACCCTGGTATCGAGTTGCTGCTCGACGCGAAAATCGGCGGGCGACCACCATCGGCAATGGGGTGGATCGGCTACGACACCAGGACCCGTGCTGTGCTCCCTCGACCCGCACACCTGAGATTGTGGAGTGGTTCGAAGAATTCTGGATTGGGGTGAAAGGAAGGAACCGGCCGAGGGCTCTTACCCGTCAAAGCAGTAGGTACACCTACTCAATCGAAAGTTGACGAAACATGGATCGCTTGGCAGCAGCACTCGGAGCAGGAATTCTCTCAGTTGGAGCCATCGGCACTGCCGGGTTGGTAACAACGACCTGGAAGCAGAATCGAGAATTGAACCAAACGTTGGCTGTTACTGGCTCGGCAAAGCGTTCAATCCAGGCCGATCTTGGGATCTTGAACGGATCGCTCGCAGCATCTGGATTGACTCAGCAGGAGGCCAACATCTCGTTGGCTGGCCAGGCAAAACAACTCACTGAAGCCTTTGCTCAAGAAGGATTCCCGGGCGACAAGATTGAGCGTTCACCGGTGTCGTTGGAGCGGGTCTTCGAAACAAATGCGGAAGGAATTTCAACGGGTGTCGCTCGCGCATACAACGCGTATCAACGATTCGAGGTTCGATCCAACGATGTGCAATCAATCAAGAAGCTGTCGCTCAAAATCGGCGATGTCGTCAATAGCGGAATCTCATTCCAGGTAAGCCAGCCGCAGTATCTCTACACCAAGCTCGCGACGATCCGGGTTGACATGCAGGAGGAGGCAACGAAAGATGCCAAGAACCGCGCCACACGAATCGTGAAAGCCACCGGGCAGGATCTTGGACAATTGCGCGATGCGTCGATGGGTGTTATTCAAGTGACGGCGAAGGATGCCACCGAGTTCGAAGACACTGGCTCATTGGATACCACCGCAATTGAGAAGGACATCACCGCCGTGGTTCGCCTGAGCTTCGCCATCAAGTAGCAGCACCACGCTTTTGTCTTGACGACCGAACAACGAGGTAATCGCCACTATCGTTTCCAGCGTGACACATGTGCTTATTGCCAGCGACGCCCCTTGGGTTCACGATGATGTTGTTTCTGCCCTCGGGCGTGACACCACGCATCGTTCCCTCATCAACGGACGGGCGGTAGGTGCTGCAGTTCTGGAACAAACACCGGATCTCGTGGTGCTTGACTCCCAAATTTCCTCCATGGGCGGCATCGCCGTTTGCCACGATCTTCGCCTAGAAGAATCCGGTGGACGACTCCCCCACGTACCAGTCCTGATCCTCCTCGATCGCCAAGCTGACGTGTTTCTCGTCAAACAATCCAAGGCCGACGGCTGGCTAGTAAAGCCACTCGATCCCATCCGCCTACGTAAGGCCATGGCGTCACTGGTTGCCGGCGGTAGCTACGAAGACGCTGAAGCCTTCGGCGACGCCACCAACAATTACAAGCCAACGCCCGACGCCTCAGCCCGCTAACATCGAAACCGCTACGGGATGTAGCGCAGCTTGGTAGCGCGCCACGTTCGGGACGTGGAGGCCGCGGGTTCAAGTCCCGCCATCCCGACCATCCGGCCGTCTCACACCAGTGAGGCGGCCGCTTTGTTTCCCACGCCTTACCCGATTCAGCTAACTGGGTATTGGGGTTTGACCCGGAATCCACCTACAACCCGGCATCCACAAACGGGGTTTTCCTCTCCCCCAGCGTTTGAGAACAGTTGGCTAAATACCGAGGTGGGGTGGGCAAGTGTCGGGAATTGCGAAACAGAACAGCCGCACGGGGTCCCCGCTTGCTGGTGCTCCCGATCCGGCTTGCCGGTCGGATTAGAGCGCTGTCCGTTCGGGTTCCGAAGGAGGCCCGACGGCGTTGTCCCGGTGTGTGCCTGGTTTCGCAAACCCGACACTTGATCACCTCACCGGTAGTAACGAAACTCTTCTCAAACGCCCTTGGCCATGTTCGCAAACTTCGTATAGTGATCCAAAAACACCAACCGACAGGTACCGACGGGGCCAGAACGGTGCTTGGCCACAATCACTTCAGCCATGCCACGATCAGGGCTTTCGTTGTTGTACACCTCGTCGCGGTAGAGAAACATGACAACGTCGGCGTCTTGCTCCAAGGAACCGGATTCACGAAGGTCACTGAGCATGGGGCGCTTATCGGCACGTTGTTCGAGCGAACGGGAAAGCTGTGAGAGGGCCACTACGGGTACTTCAAGTTCACGGGCCAAAATCTTGAGTCCACGACTGATCTCGGCAATTTCTACCTGACGGTTCTCGGCACTCGTCCGCCCGGTCATGAGCTGGAGGTAGTCAATCACGATGAGCCCAAGATCCCCGAGCTTCGCCTTGAGCCGGCGAGCCTTGCCACGAATTTCCATGATCGTGAGGTTGGGGTTGTCGTCGATATAGATCGGAGCTTCTGCCAAGCGGCCTACGGCACCGGTGATTTTTGGCCAGTCGTCGGCTTGGAGTTTGCCGTTGCGCATACGAGTGGCGTCAACCAATGCTTCGGAGCACAGCAAACGTTGTGTGAGCTCCATATGGCTCATTTCCAAGGAGAAGAACAACACCGGCTTCTTCTGATCGAGCGCCGCATGGGCAGCCATTCCAAGGGCGAATGCCGACTTGCCCATGGCTGGGCGGGCACCGATGATGTAGAGCGCATTGGGCTGCAAACCATTAAGGCGCTCATCCAGATCGTGGTAGCCCGATTGGATACCAGTGATGGATTCGCCTCGCTCATAAAGCTCTTCAAGACGATCGAGGTTGAGGCCCAACAGATCGCGCAGCGACGCCATGGTGTCGGTGGTGCGGCGCTGGGCCACGTTGAAGACCATGGCTTCGGCCCGGTCGATGGCTGCGGTGATGTCATCGGGCAGGCTGTAGCCCATCTCGGCAATCTCACCGGCAACGGAAATCAGCTTGCGCAGCAGGGCGTGTTCTTCAACGATGCGGGCGTAATGCTGGGCATTGGTGGTGGTTGGGGTGCCGGCTTGGAGACCAACCAGGGCACCTGATCCCCCAATCATGTCAAGCAGGCCAGCGCGGCGCAGTTCATCGGCAACGGTTACGGGGTCAGCCGGTTCACCTTTGGCGTAGAGCGAAACAATCGCATCGAAAATGTTGCCGTGCGCTGGGCGGTAGAAGTCTTCGGCGGAACAGATTTCCGCAGCGGTGGCGATGGCTTCTCGGCTGAGCAACATCGAGCCAAGAATGGACTCTTCGGCTTCGGTGTTGTGAGGCAGCAAACGGCTGCCCGATGGTGGGGGTGCCGAAGGTCCGCCACCTTGGCGTTTGCGGAACTCGTCAAGTGATTTCGCCATTTAGGTTCTCGCGGATGCTTTCGTGTGGATCAACCGATGCGTGACCGGGAGAAAGAGTCTTGGTGTGGGTTGCGGTGTTGTCTGCTGGTTAAACATGACGCTGGGGCCAGGGAGACAACGATGCGGTGAAGCAGCGGCGACGAGACCTGCGGGGTCACCACTTTGCCTGAAGTGCCCTGTGGGCAAACAGGGCTTTTGCATGTGGATTTGGCTGGGGACAAGCATCGGTTGCTTGAGGGAACCCTCGACCCTTCGGGGGAAAACATGGTGGATAAACCCCGAGTTATCCACAGTTCCCTGCTCAAACCCCTGGGGATAGCCAAGTTCATGGGGAAAAGGTTGCACGATCTGCATCTTGGGAGAATCCGTCGGCATGGTAATAACTCTACGGAGGGGGTATGACAAAAAGCTCGGATAGGTCAACTACCAGACCGCAAAACTGGGGTGCCGGTCTCGTGATTCTGGTTCTCGCAGGTTGCGACGTACCCTTGCTTGCCCCTTTGATTGGAACCCATGTCGTTGAGCCCGTCCTTGAGAACCCAAACCGTGTCGTTCGCACCGTCTGCCGGGGCGGTTGGTCTGGAAGTTTCTGTTTCAGGATTTTCCAAGTCGTTCCCGTCGACAACCAAGAACGCAAGTCCCGTGCACGCCGTGGGACCGGTTGATCTAACCATCCCGAGCGGTTCAGTCACCGTGTTGATCGGGCCTAGCGGTTGCGGAAAAACGACGCTTCTTAAGACGATCGGCGGACTTCTCGAACCTAGCGTTGGCACCGTAAAAGTCGGCGAGCAAACTCCTGGTGAAGCTCGGGCCTCAAAGCAGTTTGGTTTGGTGCCGCAAGCTCCGAC
The DNA here is from genome assembly GCA_043718695.1 of Acidimicrobiia bacterium. Taxonomy (GTDB): domain Bacteria; phylum Actinomycetota; class Acidimicrobiia; order Acidimicrobiales; family JANYDT01; genus JANMZO01. Next base: position 7,897 of record JAYSVF010000127.1, read on the forward strand.
TCTGTTGTCTTGGCGCACGGTTCGCCAAAACGTAAACCTCCTCAACGAAGTGAATGTGAAACCGAAAACGACCGGTGCCGGGAATCCTCTTTCGGCCAGCGAAATTGATGCGTTGCTGATCGAGGTTGGTTTGAGTGGTTTCGAAGACGCTAAGCCGAGGCAGCTTTCTGGTGGCATGGCGCAACGAGTTGCATTGGTGAGGGCCTTTGCGACGGGGGCGCCGGTGTTGCTGCTCGATGAACCGTTCGCGGCACTCGATGAGTTCACCAGAGCCGATATGCGACAGCTGCTGCTGAAGCTTTGGGCCAAATGGAAGCCGACAATTGTTTTCACCACCCACTCACTGGAAGAGGCGGTGTTGCTGGCCGATCGGGTAGTAGTTATGGCGCCCAGACCCGGTCGGATCGTGGCAGAGATTCCGGTTGGTTTAGTCCGGCCCAGCGTCGCGGGTATCGAAGACACGGATGCATTCAACGTCCACGTGAAAACTCTTCGTGCCGCCCTTCGCGAAGCGACCCTAAGCGCGCAGGTGATCCCATGATTGGGTTTGCTGATGCTTCGCGATTGATCCCTTCGACTCGGTCTGGCCTCACGTTGCTTGATGGCGCGGTGCGGTCATGAATCGGGCGTTGCGGCTTCGTCTCGCGCCAATATTTGGTCTCGTTACGTTTTTTGGGATCTGGGAAATCTATGTTCGTGCCGCCAAGATCGGCTCCTATAAACTGGTCCGGCCGTCATCGGCCTTTGCTGAGGTTTGGAGAAGTCGGGCTACGTATTGGGCCAACGCGGTGCCCACGTTTCGGATAGCGGCTTTTGGTTTTGTGATCGCCATGGTGGTGGCGTTTGTGGTGGCCAGTTTGATCGCTCAATCCCGAACGGCCGAACGAGCTGTTTTACCCGTTGCGCTGCTCGTGGTGGTCACCCCACTGTTTGCCTATGCCCAGGCCATCCTGATTTGGATAGGGCTAGGCCTGAAGTCACTCGTGGTCATGGTGGCCATTGTTTGCTTTCCGCCAATGCTGTTTGCCGCGACCACCGGGCTCAAATCGGTAGACCCGGCCGCCACAGAGTTGCTGCGATCAGTGAATGCCAGTCGGTGGGAGATTTTCCGCAAACTGCAGGTGCCGACGGCGTTGCCTCAGTTGCTGAGCGCGGCAAAGTTGTCGGCCGGATTGGCCTTGGTGGGGGTAACCATTGGCGAGCCTTACGCCTTTGGAGGTGACCAAGGTCTCGGCCTGTTGATTCGCCGCACCGCAAGTGCAGGTAATGTAGCAATACCCCAGCTGTGGGGCAGCATCTTCGTGCTTGGCTTGATTGGTTCGTTCGCATACCTTGCGATCTCGGGAATCGAAACAGTCGTGCGGCGCTGGCACAGCCTCGATATGCACTAGACGTTGCTTTCCAACGCCTACGCACACCGAGACCGTCCCCGTTTGTTCCGCTGAGGACTTCAACGTCGACACACCGTTCACAGCCGTACAACCTTGCTTTGCCTTTGCTCAGCCCGGTACGCGGATAACCGTTCTGGATGGTGTTTCCACCTGAGGCCAATGCACTTCGTTTTGGAGAACTTCCATGAATTCTTTATCCAACCCTCACGTTGACGCACCGCGTCATCAACCAGCAAAAACGCGAAAAACCATTGCGAGTAAAACCACTTTTGGATTGTTCGCAGTCGGTCTTGTCGTGGCTATGAACGCGCCGTCAGCCTTTGCAGCCAAGAGCACCAACACCGTGAAACCAAAAGCCAAGACCACCGCAAAGTCGGCGGCAAAGACCACCAAGGCAAAGACCACCAAGGCAAAGGCCACAGTCGCTCCAAGCACCGTCGCAACCGTCGCACCTACGGCCGCTCCAACAACGGTTGCCAAAGCCGCTGGACCTGCCGGAAATACCGTCACCGCCGAAGGCATTTCAGTGGCACGATGCGAGGCCAACAAGCAGGCCGGAAAAATCACGTACCTGTCAGGTTTCGATTACGCCGCCACTGCATCAATCGTGGAAATGGTTGTTGCCGATGCGAAGGGTTACTTCGCCAAGATGTGTCTTGACGTTGATGTGAAAGCCAGCTTCTCAACGGCCAACTATGCACTCGTTGCCGATAACAAGGCGCAATTCGCTTCGGCGGGATCCTATGTGGAGTTAGTACGCAACACGCCCAAAGAACGTCCTCTCCTTGCCGTGTATGAGCTGGGCAAAACGGCCGTGGAAACCCTGATGGTTCGCGATGATGGGAAGCTCAAAGACATCACCGATCTGCGAGGAAAAACCATTGGCATTAAGGGTGACCTGCCCCCATCGATTCAGCTGATGTTGAACAAGGCTGGACTGAAGCGCGGCCCCGATTACAAAGAACAGAACGTTGACGGTTTCAACCCCGTTGCCCATTTCAGTCTCCCGATCGATGCGCTGCCGGGCTACAAGTCCAATGAGCCGGGCCAGTTGAGCCGCAACACGCCACCGGTAAAGATCACCACGTTTGACCCAACCGAGTACAACATCATCGGCTCCTTTGGTCTGGTCTACACCAACGCCAAATTCATGAAGGAACACCCAACCGCCGCGCAAGATTTTGTCCGGGCTGCACTCAAGGGCTATCAGGATGCCGCCGCTGATACCGATGAAGCAGTGGCCATTTGCGTGAAGAAGATCAACGCTACGGGCAACCGCAACTTCTTGTCACCCGTCGGCGAAGGTTTCCGTTGGAAGGTTGAATCCAAGATCGTGGCCGACAGCACTCCACCAGGAATTGCCATTGGCGTCATGAACGCTCGACGGTTTTCTGCACAACTCGACGAGTATCTTGAAGCCGGAATTTTGAAGGAAAAGCCTCCAGTGACCGATACCTTCGACGAGGCAATTGCTAAGGGTATTTACGGTGCCGATCTCAAGGTCATCTGGCCAAAATAAGCCTCTCCGCCAGTGCTGAGGGAACCTTCAGAGGTGTTGGCTTCTTTCGTGGTGCAGTCTTTGCATGCATCTGGAGTTTTTGTCACAGATCTTGGCTATCTCCTCAAGTTCGCCAAAACCCGGGCCGAAGTACTAAGAGTTCGTGAGCGACGGACGGAACTGACCCTCCAACCCAGCAGAAGATGGTGACGGCACCCGGTGCCGGACCCGACCCTTCCTCCGTCCGTCGTTTCGAACAAAATTTTGAACTTCCCCAACCTGTTCCGGCGACACCTCCGTGGTGTCGCCGTTTTGTATTCCCTTCCCAAACTCCTTCGGCGGCAACCTCCTCTACGCTTTGGATCATGTTCGGTGGAAACGTTCTTCTAGTGCAACTGGTGTTGGCGTTTGCCGGGGCGATGTTCGTTGGCAGCATCATGGCCCTCGTGCGTCCACCGGCGAAGCGACCAAAAGGTGCAACGTACAAAGTCGCGCCTAAAGGACGAACCATTGCTATGGCCGTGTTGGGTGGGTTTGTGTCGCTGTGGGCCGTTGCATCACTCCTGAGCCGCTAAGCCTCCAAGCCTGGTAGCGGTTAAGCCTTGAGGCGGTAACAGAGCCGAGCCGGTGGGCCAAGTTGGTGGCCGGGCCGAGGATTCGCACTTTGACAGTTCGGGTGAGCACCCTGCAAGTCTTCAACCGCTACGCTCAGCGATCATGATTTTGTCTGATCGGTCCATGCGCGAAGCCATTGCTAGCGGTCGGATAACGGTTGATCCGTTTGAGCCCGCGAACATTCAGCCTTCATCGATTGATATTCGCCTTGATCGGTTCTTCCGCGTGTTTCGCAACCACTCCGCCCGAGTGATTGACGTGAAGGAAAATCAGGAAGATCTCACCGAGTTGGTAGAGACCGGTGTCGATGATTGCTTCATCTTGCATCCCGGCGAATTCGTGCTCGGGTCGACGGCTGAGCGCATAGGTGTTCCTAATGATCTCGTTGCGCGTATTGAGGGCAAATCGTCACTTGGCCGCCTGGGTTTGCTGATCCATTCAACGGCTGGCTTCATTGATCCTGGGTTCGATGGACACGTCACCCTTGAGTTGGCCAATGTTGCCAATCTGCCGATCACGTTGTACCCCGGCATGAAGATCGGCCAGATCAGCTTTCTGCAAATGACCACCCCGGCCGATCACCCTTACGGTTCGGGTGCAACGGGTTCGAAGTATCAGGGCCAACGAGGCCCAACCCCAAGCCGCTACTTCGAGAACTTCAAGCGCTGATTCTCTTCACCGGCAACTCCGCGCTTTGGGGTTTCGAAGCGCTGTTTGAGAGTTGCAGTGGTGGATCAATACATGGCTTCTTGGGGTGCAAAAGCGATCATTGGGCGCCGTATCCGGTACAAGGCGGAGTCGTTTGTTGCCCGCACACTGGAGCCGCGACTTCGGGCTCTAGGCTGTGGGAGTGGCTAGTGAACCGATTGTTGACTCAGCAAAGCTGTTGGAGTTTGAGTGTCCGCGGTGCAAGATGTTCGTAACCGAATACTTCTACGGACCGTGCGGCGCTTGTATTGCCGTGCTTCGTGACACCCAGGGCTTAGGGCAAAAAGATGTTGAAGTTGCCGACTATGTGCCAAAGATGAACGTAACCCCAAACGCGGTAGCCACCAAAGACTGAAGTTTTGTGCGGTGCGATTAATGCTGTTTTTGCCGTATTTGTGGGTGACTACTCTGCACGCAATTCGCATCCATCTTGATTCCGGTCACGTCGTCGCGGTCCCCTCTTGGCCGTCCTCGTCTAAGAACCAGTAGACCGAGCAATCGAAATCGTGGCGTGAGCAACGGCGATACCAACAGATACCGAAACATTCAGGCTGTGATCGCGATGATCATTCCGGTTCGTTCCATCCACCCCGATCATAGGTATGTGCACTGATGGCAACTCGTTGAGAATAGTTTCTCCGAGACCAACCGATTCACGGCCAAAAACTAGATGGTCGCCGTGCTCATAGTCGATCGTGTTGTACGCATACGTACCTTCATCCCAGAAGGCCCAGCAGCGACTCGCCGGAGGAAGCGACGCAACAAAGCTCTCCCATGACTCATGCTCGGTCACCTCGGCGACATCGAGATAGGACATCGAGGATCGGCGAACATCACTATCGAGCGATGCAAAACCGTATGGCTTCACCAAATGCAGGGCCACGCCCATGAGTGCACAGGTGCGAACGATCCCGCCCGTGTTATAGGGATTCTCGGGTTCAACCAGCACGACTTGAAGCTTCTTTGCACCCGAATTTTGCACGACTGAAGCTTGTCATAGTTGGGCGAAATTAAATCAAAGGCCCGGGCAACGAGCGTTGTGTATCGTCTTTCCGTCGGCCTTCCTGGCTGCACGAAGATCTACACACTTACGAATCTCAAGGCCAAAGGAGTTGAACATGAAGCGAAGCATGCAAGTATCACCAAATCATCGAGCACCGCTGAATGCGCTTCTTTCCGGCGCGTTGAGATTCGCTTCGAATTCACCGATAGAAGGATTGCGCTGCGATCTGGCGATGAACCATCAAGTCGCACAGTATTGCGACACGCCTTCTGATTCGCTCATTAGCTGGTCACCCCTTGAGGTCAACGTTTTCTGACACTGAATTCTCTTCAGTGTTGTTTACGAGCCGCCTCCAGGGAAGCCTGAGGCGGCTCTTTTCATTCCCGGTTCTGGCTCGAACCAAAGCACCATTGGTTTTGTAGCTCAGTAGGTTCGAGCATCGCCCTGATAAGGCGAAGGTCGTGCGTTCGAATCGCACCAAAACCACCAGGATCACACGTTTGCGATCCAAAAGCTGTGGCTGTAGCTCAATAGGTAGAGCATCCGGATGTGGCCCGGACGGTTGTGGGTTCAAGTCCCGTCAGTCACCCCATTTTAGACCCACTGCACATCACAACCGTTGCCACAAATTGTGGTGATCAAATCGAACCTTGAAAGGAGGTTTACTATGCGTACATTAGTTTTGAATGCCACCTACGAACCCCTGGGGGTTACGACGTGGCAACGAGCGGTTATCTTGATTCTTGAAGGTACTGCTGAAGTGGTTGAGCTTTCCGGTCACCCAGTTCGGGCCTCAACGTTGCAGCTCGAAGCACCCTCTGTAGTGCGTCTTTACCGATGCGTGCGGGTAGATCGGCACCAGCGGACGCCGTTTTCGCGTCGTGCAGTTCTGCGCCGAGACGGTCACCGTTGCGGCTATTGCAATCGATACGCAAACACGATTGACCATGTGATGCCACGCTCACGAGGTGGACGGAACATTTGGGAAAACGTAGTGGCAGCTTGTGGGCCATGCAACCATTCAAAGGCTTCACGTACACCCAAGGAGGCAGGGATGCGGCTGATTGCGGTTCCCGCCGAACCACGAACGCAGCCTATGTTCTCCGTCTTCTCAGGAGAGGCTGAACCGGGTTGGGCTCCCTGGCTCGGGCTGTCTACCAAGGTACCTGCCTGAGCAAGTTGCGTTAGGACACAAACGGTGAGAACTGCGAGTATTGCGGTTCTCACCGTTTCTAGTTGTAGTAAGTAAACTTACTTACTACTCTCTACAGATGTTGGGAATATTGCTATGTGAGCGTAGTTCAATCGAAATGTGCAGATACTGCATGTATCTGTTATGTGAACGTAGTTCATTTCACCATGGATACCATTGGAGGAAAAGCGCGTTAGGGTCGTATCAGCCAAGAGGCAAAGAACTTCCTGCCATGCACGTTGACAACGTGCAATGCGGTGAACTGCTGCGGTTAGATCCCCTTTTGTGGGTCGCCAACAATCCCAAATGTGAGCCACCTTTTGCGTTTGCTTTAACGAAGTATTCAACGTTTCCGCAGATCAATCGGCGTTTCACCTAGAGCCAACTAAGGATGCATCTATGCGAAACCTTCGCCAAACTCAAATGCTTTCAACACCCAATCTTCACCAATCAAATTCTGCACAACGAGCAAAGTCACCCAATAGCCTGCGAAAATCCGTCGTGATCATTGGGGCACTTTCCGCACTCTCATTTCTCGGTGCCGCGAATACTGCATCGGCACAAACCACCACGACATCGGCCACAGGCGCTTCCCTTCTCCCAGCGGTAACGACAACCACCGTCCTTGGTATTGGCGTCACTACGTTGCCACCCCTAACCGCGACCACGGTGGCTGGTTCATCACTACCCACGGCGACAGCAGTCACACCATCAAGCACTGCGCTGTCATCGGTATCAACAACACCATTGACGCCCACATCTACGATCGCAACGGCCACCATCGCTCCAGTTACCCTGCCACCCGTCACCTTGGCTCCGTTGCCGCTACCTGCCACTCCAGTAGCAAATACTCCTGTTGGGGAAGCCGAGGAGCTTCCCGTTGGTGGCGTTGACGCTGGACAAGGCGGAACTGCGTCAACGAGTTCCGGAAACGCCCTACCTTTCGCATTGGCTGGAGGAATAGGTGCAGCAGCGCTTCTTTTGCTTCGCAACCGTCGTTCTCGAAGCTGAGAACCACAGGCTTCGAGCGATGAACCCGCTCATGCTTGTCAACATTTGAACGCAACGTCTGATGCAGAGTTTCGTTTATGGAACCTCTGCATCAGCCGGATTGAACACCCTCGTCAACCGCTGCCCGGCCAACTCTGTCACCGGAAGACCACAGTTCGCAAAACCCAACCGGCAAGCCGGATTGGCGTACCTAATTCCGCTAACCGGCCGATGCCGTGGATGGAGAAACCATGCCGGCAAGAAGGACTCCATGAAGCACCCCGCGCTTTTGCACAATCGAACACATTCCAAACCAGCAATCGCCATCGCTTGTATCTTCTTTTCGGCTTTTCCGCGTGCTGCTCCGGCCGTTTCACCTGATCAGAGCACCCCGCTAGTTGCGGTGGAGGCCGCAGCAGGACCTGCGCTGGAGGTTGCTGCTGGGCCTAGTGTTGGAAGCGTTTCACAGCCAAGGCGGATCAGTATTCCAAGCATCTCCGTCGACGCCGAAATCGTTCCCGTGGGTCTCGATCCAAAAACCAAGTCCTTGGTTGTGCCGAAGAAGGGATCGATTGTTGGGTGGTTTTCTCGTGGTGCCAAGCAGCGACCAACAGTGCTCGTAGGACATGTCGACAGTGCAAAGAAGGCTGCGGTTTTCTACCGTTTACCAAAGCTGAGAACCGGCGATTCCATCCGGGTTACCAATACTGACAGCACCACGCGCCGGTACCGGGTTGAACGGATAACTCGAGTAGACAAAGATAAGTTCCCAACAAAATCTGTGTACTTAGGAAGTGGTTTGCGTCTAATCACCTGCGGTGGAAAGTTCGACCGCAAAACTGGGCACTACGAAGACAACGTAATCGTGTTCGCAACCGCATTTTGACCCGGCAACAGAGATGTTGGAATCCTTAGGGGTGTTGATTCGTGCGAGTGCGAATCTGAAATGTAAACAAGCCCGGCAACAAGGTCACCTTTACGGCCAAATGATCACAGTTGTGGCTTGTGTAATCCGAACGCCAAAAGGTTGACTTCATACCCGCCGTCTTCCCGGAACCTAACGGTGGTTGAGCGCGAGTTCCGTCTCGCGTTCTCCGGCAATTCGGGTGTGCCACATCCGTCGAGGTTGGGTCATGTCAAAGGGTGTGGCACGGTGCATGAGGCGGCGGTTATCCCAAAGGATGGCATCACCAACCTCCCATTGGTGGTGGTATGTCCGATTCCCCTGGCAGGCAAACTCGTTTAGCCCATCGAGAAAGCGCACCGATTCTTCAGGGTCCATGCCGACGATATCGTACGCGTGCCTACCGATAAGCAGGTTCGGTCGGCCGGTGTCGGGATGGACTTTTACCAATGGTCGCAGCCATGGTTCGAGGTCGTGATATCCGTACTGGTTGTATCCGCCATCGGCATTCTTGGCAGTGGGGAGCAGATTCGCTCGGGCCATACTGTGGTGGAGAGAATGATACGCGCACAGATCGTCTATCTTCGCCTGGGTAGTTGCATCGAGCGCTTCATAGGCCGCTCGCATATCGGCGAACCCGGTTGCCGCGCCTTCGGTCGGGATTACTTCTGCGGTGAAAACAGCGCCTTTCGCTTGCACTGGCATGTAGGTGCTGTCGTGATGCCATCCTTCATTCCCACGAAGCGACTTCACAACATCGTCATCATCGGCACTGAAGATGTTGCCGTTTTTGTCGAAATTCGTGATCGGGGCAGCGGAGAATTCGAGATCGCCGAACCAGCGTGCAAACGCGTCCTGTTCTTCTCGTGTCAAAAACTGGCCGGGGAAAATCAGTAGACCGTATTCAATCCACAGCTCACGGAGGTACTCCCACCCTGAGCCTTCAAGTGTTCGCAGCCCAATTCCGCGCACAACCGCACCAAACGTTGCATCGATCGGTTCAACGTTTGCAGTGATGGCTGCCATAAGTGGATCGTACGCCTACGAACCACGAAACGCCAGCCAACCGGAACGTTGCAGACCTTACAACCCGATTTTTACCGGTGCGGGAGCAGCTGCTTCGGACTTTTCGATCGCTTCGAGAAGGTGCATGGAAATGTCTTGCACGATGATCTCGTCATGCCCGGCACCCTTTACTCCGTCGTCCATCATGATGTAACAGAACGGGCAGGCGGTGGCTACTCGGCCAGCACCGGTACCGATGAGTTCGGCCGCGCGATCATCATTGACCTTGGTGCCAATGGTTTCTTCCATCCACATACGAGCACCACCGGCACCACAGCACATGCCCTTGGTTCCGTTGCGAGGGGCCTCAATAATCGAGATGCCCTTCAGTGAACCAAGCACCTTCCGGGGAGCCTCGTAGATGTCATTGTGACGGCCCAAATAGCAAGAGTCGTGATATACAATCCGCTCATCGAGCGAAGCACCGGAAAGGTCCAGGCGCCCGTCGGCAATAAGGGTTTCAAGCAGCTGTGAGTGGTGAACTACTTCGTAGTGGCCGCCAAGTTGTGGGTACTCATTGAGCAGCGTGTTGAAGCAGTGCGGACACTGGGTGATGATCTTCTTCACGCCCATGCCATTGAGGCTTTCCACGTTGGCCATCGCCAACATCTGGAAGACGTATTCGTTACCGGAACGTCGAGCCGGGTCGCCGGTACATTGCTCAGAAGGTCCCATGATGCCGAAATCAACACCAGCACGTTTGAGCAGCTTCGCGGTGGCTTGGGTGACCTTCTTGTTCTTGTCGTCGAACGAGCCAGCGCAGCCAACCCAGTAGAGGTACTCATGCGAAAGCGGCGAAGAGGTATCGACCACATCAACGTCGAGATCTTTGGCCCAAGCAGCACGCTCGTTTTGACCAATGCCCCAGGGGTTGCCGGAGTTCTCCATCGAGCGATAGGCGTTGCCAAGCTCGGATGGAAAATCGGATTCCATGAGCGAAAGGTATCTACGCATATCAAGGATCTTGTCGAGAATTTCAATACCAACTGGGCAGTTCTCGTCGCACGCCTTACACGTGGTGCATGCCCAGATTTCTTCCGACGTAATACGTTCAAACACGTTGGAGGTTTTCACGGTAATTTCAGGAACAACGGAAACCGGTGGGCTAACCAACGCGCCGCCCTTTTCGCCGCCGCCCGACAGAGCCATAACGGTGCCGACTTTCAAAACGATTTCGCGTGGGTCAAGTGGTTTGCCGGTGGCGTGGGCGGGGCAAACTGCGGTGCAACGTCCGCACATGGTGCAGGCATCGGTATCGAGCAGTTGCTTCCACGTGAAGTCTTCAATGGTTGAAGCACCAAAGGTTTCGAGTGTGGTTTCGCCAGCCAACAGATTGGGCATTGGGCGCATCGCACCCTTTGGGCGAGGACGATCTTTGAGGTACATATTGAGCGGTGAGGTGAACATGTGACGCAGTTTGGTAATCGGGAGGATCACTAGAAACGTCATGAACGAAAGCACGTGGATGCCCCACGCTCCTTGATGCCAACCACTGAGGTTGGATGCATTTTCGAAGGCCCCGGAGAGTGGGTAGCCAATGAAGCTGAACTTCTCAAAATCAGGGCGACCAGCTAGTGCAATCCGCACACCTTCAGCCACGAATCCAGAAACGCCGAGCACGAGGAACGTAACGAGAACAACGGCGTCCTCGGGACGGTTCTTGATGCGGATTCGATACGGGCGCTGAATGTAGCGACGGACCATGGCCCAGATGATGCCGACAAGGAAGATGATGCCGGAGAAATCGCCGAACGCTGAGTACGCCTTGTAGGTGGTGCCGTGCAGGAACTTGAGTCCACTAGGCATCTGGTGATCAATTTCCAGAACGGTAGTTACGGCGAACAGGCCAATAAACCCGAAGTAGATCATCGAGTGCATGATGCCCGCAGCAACATCGCGCATCAACGTCTTCATGTAAACGGCGGAGCGGAAATCTCCCATCCGAACTTTGGCGTTCTTCTTGGTGGTGCGGCGGTCATCGGGTGCGCCGCGCTCCCAGTTCTTCACTCGTTGTGCAAACGCCCATGCACCGGCCAGGAAAAGGATCGGCAGGACCGTATAGAACGCGGCCTGAACGGCTGAGGGAATGTTCCCAAATACCCGGCGGCTGATCGGGGAATCATCGTGTTGTTGCACGATTGCGGCCAGCACCCCCGATCCGGCGGTAACAACCGCGAGGACAATACCAACGGCCATAGCCAACTGGCTGGGTGAACGACGCTTCTTGACCGACGCGACGGGTGAGGGGGTTGCTGCAGACATAGGCATCAAGGTTAGTGGGCAAGGCCCCCGCAGTCCGCATTTCGGCATCGACGATTTCGTAAGCGACTCGGTTTGAGGGTTTCCTCTGGCAGATCCGCCGATGTTCCGGACAATCGGCACCGCATGGCATGGCGATCGGTGCCGCTCAACCACCGCCCTAGCCTTTGTTGAAGTGGCTCGTGAGGTTGCTCAGGAGGAATCGCTTCGATCAACGCGTTGGGGTCAAAAGTAGAGCCTTCAGTTACGTGGAGGCGGCTTTCAAAGAGTTACCGAAGAAACTGCCGACCGAACTGCGCCATTAGTGGCACTTTTTTAGCTGGCCCAGTTAAAAAAATGGGGTTAGTGGCGCACTAACTAGCCAAGCCATGGGGCGGGCCTGTGTGGCCGACTCGGGATTCAACTTCAAATATGGCTTACAAAGAACCATCCGTACCTGGTTGCCAGATCGGAAGCATCGTCCGCTCATAGCTGATCGTCGTGACCACTGACTGGTTCGACCAGACTGAAGGAGTGACCACGGGAAACGACAGAACGAATCCACCAATCGAGGAGTCCCGACTCGGGACAAGTCTTGAGGGTTCAAGAATCAAACCGTTTGTAATCGGGGTTTCCGGTGGGACGGGTTCGGGCAAGTCGACGGTTGCTGATCGAGTTATTGCTGCGGCGGGGCATCAGCAGGTTGCGGTGGTCGCGCTTGACTCGTATTACAAGAACCATGGGCATCTCAATGTTGAGGAGCGAGCGCTGGTGAACTACGACCACCCCGACGCCTTTGATTGGGAACTCATGCGCAGCCAGCTTGAGGATTTAGTTGCCGGGAATAGTGTCGATGTGCCGGTGTATGACTTCGCGACCCATTCGCGCAGCGAAGAAACCGTGACGGTGCGGGCTGCGCCGATCGTGATTGTTGAGGGCATCTTGGTGCTGTGGGATGCGCCGCTGCGCAATTGCATGGACCTCAAGGTGTTTGTCGATGCCGATGCCGATGTGCGATTCATTCGACGTTTGCAACGCGACATGCGTGACCGCGGACGTACGAGTGACTCGGTAATTGCACAGTATCTAGAAACGGTTCGCCCCGCCCATTTGAGTTTTATCGAACCCTCAAAACGCTATGCGGACGTAATAATTCCCCGAGGCGGCCACAACGAACCCGCACTCGACATGCTTACCGCCCGAATCGCCAGCCTGGTTTGAATTGAGGGTTTCAATTCAACTTTATCGCGGTCGCACAGACATTTGTATGTATAAAACGTAAACCCGGAAGCTCTAGCAGTTTGCTGATCATTCGCACTCAAGGGCAAACGAAACGGCACTACAAATTTCCGGAAGTCGCTCAGAGGAGAGCCGGGTGAGTTTCGTAACCATCATCGACCTTGGCACCGTTCGTAGATTGTCGAACGACGCTGAGCATGGCTCGGGCATCCCATCATCGGAATCAAGGCGGATCTCTGAATCGATGTTACGAACCGTTCGGGTAATCGGTGCCACCACGATCCCGCTCAGCACGTCGATTGCTGAATCCCTGGTCACAACTAGTACCGGGCGTCTACCTATTTCTGGGCTTTCAAGCCACCAAACTTCACCTCTACGAGGCAAGCCGGAACGCTTCACCATGGCTCCTCAGCAATCAGGGCAAGTGCGTCAGCCCGAAGTTGGGACTCTGAACTTGGAGACAGCGGCTGCTCAATCCATGCTTGGCGATGTCGATCGATTCGCTCAGCCATAGTGCTTTCTTGCAACAAGGCCACAAGCCCATCCCGCACCGCTTCAGCCCGTGAGGCAAACCGATGCGGAATTTGTTGATCGAGTCGAACAAGCAACTCGTCGGGAACCCGAACGGCAATTTGCGTTGTGTGCATACCAGAAAGCATACCAATGTTCGGGGTGGACCGGCCTCGGCTTATCAAGGTAGGACTCATCGCCAGTAAACCGCGGATTAATCGGCTTTGCAATTCCCGGGCACCGAACACAACTACGCACAACCGACGGATACCTCCAATTTGTTGACTCACTCCCGCAGTTCCCTTAACCGCGATTTCGTAGTTTGCATAACTACCTCAAGCTTCCGTGAAGCGCGTTAACACGATTCCTGAGTGCGTGAAACGCTAGTAAAAGGTGCGGAGACCACTAGTGTGAGCTGCCATGCGGGCACGTAGTTGGGCCGCTGCCCGCTTCCGTTCACCGTGGCCAAGTAGCAGCCCCGGAACCACAAATCCCGCCAACAACGCAGTTTCAACATTGCATCGAAATGATATGCGGACGTTTTAATTCCGCCAGCGGTCACGGGATTTTCGTTTAATACTTGCGGGTGTACATCCGCCCCTTGATGTTGGCAAGCAACAGGGCCCCTTTGTTGGCAGCAACCGCAGCACCGTCGCTGCCGTCGAGCTGGTTCCATGCTGACCCGTTCCACTGATAGATGAGGCCAACTTTGTTGGTGAGGAACACTGCACCGTCGTTCGACACCGTGATGTCCCTGCCTGCGCTACCGGGCATCTGAGCCCACTGTCCCCCAACGAACTTGTAGATAAGTCCGGTTGTGTTGACCATCCAAACCTGACCTCCGCCCGCAGCGATGCGGGAAGCGCTGCTCCCTGGCATGCGCTCCCATTTTGAGCCGCCCCGAGCGGTGTAGATGAGCCCTGCGGAATTCACCAGCCAGACCTTGCCATCTGAATCAACGGCGATGTCGCGCCCATCACTACCGCGTGCTTTCGTCCAGACGTTGTTGCTAAGCGAGTAGATCGAGCCTCCGTCGTTGACCATCCAAACCTGACCGGCATTCGCTGCGATCGCACGACCCGCGCTTCCAGGTAACTGGTCCCAATTCGTGCCGGCATAGGCGTAAATCTTGCCAACGGTGTTAACCATATAGGGCTTGCCAGTCTCCGAGATTGTGACATCACGGGCATCGCTACCGATCGACAACTTCCACGTATCGCTTCGTAATGCTCGGGCCACAGACTTATCGCATTCAGTCCCTTCAAACGCATGTTTGACAACCTCGGCTTGCTGTTCTGCGTTGTAGTCGCTCAGCTTCTTCACCGGATCGCAGACATATGAGTACGCGTCGGGAGAGAGCACCTGGTTTGAAGTCGCCTGAGCGAGGTACCACGGCAGGGTGAAGTGTTCGATCTGCCATACATGGGTCAGTTCGTGCACGAAGATGTTTCGGTTTTCGGGGGCGAGCGGGTTGGCGTACATACGACCGAGGTTCATCCGAATGTAGCCCTGGCGCCCAGGAATGGCTTCCCCAACTGTCGGGCGCACGTAGAAGGCACCGCCGATGCCGGTCTGGTCGGTGATGGTGATGTGGTCTCGGGGTGGGAATTCGCGTTCGAAGATCGTGAGCGCGAACTGGTATTCCTCGACCGTCATTCCCCGTGCGTTCGCTGCACCGGCGACTGAAGTGGGGGCAAGTGCCAATGCGACAGATGCGCTGAGGACTGCAGTCACGAATCGAGTGGTTCGCGATTGCTGATACTTCGGAGCCATTTTCACCATGGCTCGATTCTTCGCTCTAAAAGCTGGTTTTACATCCGTGAGATTACCGAATTTGCCAGGAGATAAGCCTGGGAGAGTGGTGGATGAGTGCGACATCAACAAGTCACGAACCGCGAATACGGGGCGAAACAAGCAATCCCGTCGCTGTGTCAGAAGTCTGCTGGAGGAAGTTGATCAGCGGAGCCAGTCACATCGCCGCTCAGGCGCGCGGGTCTTTGCTTAGGTCGAGAAAGACGTTCAGCAAATGCGCCTGCGCTATTGACGGCCAAGTCCGTCCCATGCCAACGATGCCTGGTTCGGGGGAACCAGGCATCGTGGGGAAGTGGGTTTGTAAGCCCGCTTCTTTGTTTGAAGGCACTAACCCAACAAGTCAGCGCAGTGTTCTAGCGCCGTCCACCACCGCGATGACCCCGATGGCCGCCGCCCATTCCGCCAAAGCCACCGCGACCGCCGCCAACACCGTCGGCTGCGTCAATGACGGCCTTTTTCGCAGCAGCTTGTGCAGCGGTGAGGTAGCCAGCAGCAAGATCGGCATCAACACGAGCCTTGGCTTGATCCTTCGCTGCGGTAACCAGTGCCGATGGGGTGACTCCAAGGCGGCCAGCAAACTCAGCCGCAGCAGCATCGGCCGCAGCCTTGCGCTCAGCTGCGGTCTTGCGTACCGGGGCAACACCAGTAGCGCTCTTGTCGCCCATACCCTTGCCGCCCTTGCCAATTCCTAGGCCCTTGACGGGCTTCGTTCCAGCATCAATTGCTGCCTTGATGGTGACCGCTTCGGCAGCGGTGATCTTTCCGGCGGCAACGGCCTTATCAAGCTCAGCCTTGCGCTGCTCTTTGGTGGCCTGGGTCAACTTCTCGACGGTGACGCCAAGACGCTGGGCGAAATCTGCGATCTGCGCGGTACGTGCGGCATCACGAGCAGTTTGGGCAGCGGTTACAGCTACCGAGGTGGTGGTTGCGGTTTGGGCGAATGCTGGAGCGGCAATGCCGAAAGCGAGTGTGGTTCCAAGTGCGGCTGCGGCAATTCGGGAGGAAATGCGACGTTTGTTGCGGTTCATGGTGAACCTTCCTTTCGTGTTTCCCGACGTTCGGGGACAGGTACACATTGGTGGCCCAGAGTTGGAGTTCAGCGAGAGAACGGTAAGTCGTCCTTAAGAATGTTGTGATGCTTTCGTGATGAGCCTTCAGAGCTAAACATCACAGCATCCGCGCTTCCTACTTGGCTCGCGCAGCTAATCCTTGGATCCACTGAGCGGAAGGGTTAACGAAACACTGGCACCTCCGCTTAACCGGTTGGCCGCCGTTACCGTGCCCTCATGCAACTCGGCGATCCGTTTTGCAATGGCCATGCCCAAGCCCACGCCGCCTTTGGTATCCCCTCTGCGAAAGCGGTCGAACACTACGGGAAGGAGATCTTCGGGAATGCCAGGCCCGTCATCATCCATAACTATGCGCGCAAACTTTCCTTCAGGTACGACGGAAACCGCAACGTTGTCTGCGCGGGCCGCAGCATTGCGCACCAATGTGTCGAGGGCTTGACGCACTAACCCGTAATCGGCATCTGCGGAAATCGGCAACCCTGAACTGGGTTCGAAGGTGACGAGACACCGATCTTCACGCACTCCCGAGACCACTTCTTCAATCAGAAAATCGAGTCGCAAGGGTCCGGTTCGCAACGTCACCTGTCCAGCTTCAAGACGGGCTAGTTCCAGCAATTCATCGACGCCTTGGCGTGCTCGCGATGAAGCGTCCAGAATCTCCTGCAACGATTCGCGATAGGCCGAAGCATCTCGATCACGAAGCAGCGCTTGCGACGCCGAGGCTCGGATGGTGGCAAGTGGTGTTCGCATTTCGTGTGCCGCATCGGCGATGAATT
Source organism: Acidimicrobiia bacterium (assembly GCA_043718695.1). Lineage (GTDB taxonomy): Bacteria > Actinomycetota > Acidimicrobiia > Acidimicrobiales > JANYDT01 > JANMZO01. The sequence goes on from JAYSVF010000127.1 coordinate 24,908, forward strand.
CGCGTTGTTGGCGAAGTGCTCTTCGCGCCGGTCTGAGCGATCGACCGGCCACCCACCAGCTCGCCAACATGGCTAACAGCCAGGCCCCAAGACCTGCGACGGTGATGTCTCGCTTCGCTTTGGCTTGGGACTTTCGGGTTTCGTTGAGATCTAGGGCAATCACTAACGCTTGATTGTCACTTACTTTGCGCGCTAGGGCCAAGAACGCCCGATTACCTTGGCCGATGCGTTCACGAATCGGGTATTGCAACGCTTGTTTGGCCAATCGAGCGAGAGGGGGCTCCAACCATTGTTCACCAAAGGGTTCCGACGATGACTTCTCCCCGTCAATCGTCATCAACCAAGTGTTCTGACTCTTTCCACGAGCACCGTCAAGATCGAGCAAGGTTTCGCTAATTCGGGCTTCGCCTTGGCTATCGGCCGATGTTTGGATCTGCTTCGCCGCAGATCGAATAGCAAGTACACTTACTAACATCAGGGCGACGGCAAACATCAGACCATTGAGAATGGTCAGGCGTATACGTACTCTCCGCAGATCCATCAGTTCATGCTCCCATTAATCCAGCCGGCACAATTCGCGCCAGTGCATCGTTCCAGGAACTCGTGGATGCTTGCGGCACCGAGCGGTCCGCTTCGATCCGCTTCGATCCGCGAAATTCTTTCAACCTCATGTATTGCCCTGCAGGTCGGGGTCGGTTGATTTGTGTTCAACGGGAAAGACTCTGTCATCCACTGGTTCCTCCTCGAGCACCGGAGACCAGTTGTCGCTTCGCAACCGGTAACCAGAACCACGAACCGTTTCGAGAGGAAGCGGCGAACCGGGGCGATCTAGCTTTCGACGCAGACTGCGCACATGCACATCAACCACGTTGGAAACACCGTCATAGTGGGAATCCCACAGCGCATCAATGAGCTCCGTTCTGCTCACTACGGCATCGAGCTGATTTGCCAAGTGATGCAGCAGGGCAAACTCGCGGGTAGTGAGCGGAACGACCGATCCATCGAGCAGAACCCGACGTGTGGGTGAGTCAATCACTACAGACCCTACGCGTACTTGGGGATTACGTACCTCGCTAGGGCGGCGCAACAACGCCCGAACCCGCGCACCCAGTTCTCCGAAATCAAAGGGTTTTGGGAGGTAGTCGTCGGCTCCGGCATTGAGACCAAGGATGCGTTCGGCCACTCCATCACGTGCAGTGAGCATGAGAACCTTGACTGAGCTGTTGGCCCCTCGGAGTTCAGAACAAAAATCAATCCCACTGCCGTCGGGGAGGCCGAGGTCGAGAACGATTAGGGCAACATCGGATGATTCAAGGTGTGTGCGGGCTGCTTTGAGGGTATGCGCGGCATCAACGGCGTGGCCATCTTCGGCCAGGCCCCGCGTGATGATCCGTGCCAGTGCTCGATCATCTTCAACAACGAGAATACGCATCGCTCTCCATAGTGCCGCATTCTTCCCTGAACTTCATGAAGCTGGGATGAAGTAACCGCGCGGTGAACTTCACCGTTGGTTCATGGGCCCCTCGATAGGTTGCGGGCATGGCTCAAGAAACCGCAAACGCATTGGTCTCACACGTCATCCGCCGCTTGACATTCAGCCCAACCAAGGATCTCGTCGAACGCTTCGCCAAAGGCTCGGCGAACCCGCAAGCCGGTGCGAAGGCGGCAATCGAATGGGCGCTGAGTGCTCCGCCCAGGCCACTCTCACCCGAAAAGCTGCCCGAGGATGGTTGGGATCCATCGCTGCGAGGTTGGCTCAGCAATATGGGCTCTCCCGAGGCCGGTATTCACGAGAAGATGACTTGGTTTTGGCATAG
>JAYSVF010000128.1:0-10475 GCA_043718695.1 Acidimicrobiia bacterium
CGGGGCAAAAACGGTGACGGCGATAGCGGCTCCGATGCCGAGTCGCAGTGCCCATCGGAACGTGTCGTGATTCGTCAAGGAACGCAGGCGGTTGTGGCGATCATCGCTTCGCGCTCCCTCGGCCAACATGGCGACTCCGATTGAGGCGGGCACGATCTGCACAGCCCACGCGATCATCCATGCCGTGTACCAGTACGCCGCCTGCTCTGAACCAGCGACAGTTGCGACGGCTACTGGCAACATAAGCGCCGGAAGGCGATCAGACAGTGTGAGCGCGTGATTACCGAGTCCAACACGGACAAGTCGTTTCACGTCGCTCCGCTTCATCAACACCGTTCGCCTGGAATACACACTTTGGCTGGGTCGGCGACGTTCGAAACGCTTGACATCACCGTCGGGTGAGTTGGGGAACGCGCTAGCGACCTGCTTGACACCGATCAGACAAGCAAACGTTGCACCGACCACCCACGGTGCAAACAATGCCGACGGTTCGGGGTGCCCGCCAGTAAGGCGTACAACGCCGATGCCTCCAAGACAGATCGATCCGAATACAACGTTGCGTATGAGGACTTCGGTCCCCCGGCCCACCGACATCGAGATGTGGTCAAGCAAAATGTTAAAGGTTCCAAGCACCGTGATAAGTACGAACAACAGCGAAAACGTTGGCGATCGCGCAGTTCGGTCGAGTTCGTTTTGAACAAACTGGCTGCCGAACAACGCGAGACCACTCACAACAACGGCCGCTCCGGTACTTAACATAATCGCGGCGAAAATCAGTGATCTCGGATCATTGCTGTGCGCAAGACGCGTGACGAGAGTAGGACCAAGCCCGAGGTTAGCTAGCTGAGTACAAAGCATCATCGCGGAAACGGTCGCTGCAGTGATGCCAACAAGACCGGTGGAGAAAAGGCGAGCAGCAACGAGCCAGAAAAGAAACCCCAGGAGCATCGACGCAAGGCGACCAACAATCATGCCGCGCGAACTCGTTCGGAATGTCTGAGCTTGGCGCGTGCTGACAGTGGCGGCGGTCATGCCGAGTGCGGTTTTGTGATCGTCGACGAGGACCGCCCCTGGAGTAGTTCGGAAAAGATTGCTTTGTAGTTATATGCGCCGTAACACAAGTAGTAGGCGATGTACTTCGGTTGACGAGCAAGAATACAAAGAACCACTCCGCGGGCTGTTGCGGCCAAGGGTAAGGCCATCAAGGTCTCGCCACGAATACCATGTGTACGGATCATTCTGGCCAAACCACGCCCATCAGCATTCCATTGGCCCTTGGCGAAATCGAAACCGCCCTCAAAGCGATGCAACGCGATCGTCGAACGCGATACTGCTGTGCGCAGGCCTGCCTTTCTCAAGCGCCAACGGAAGTCAATATCCTCACCCGAAGAAAATCGATCGTCGAAACCTAAGCGCAAGAGATCCTCGCGCCGGATGACGGTCGCAACGAGACCGAACCAATTTCTGCTGCGTCCGGTGCGGTGATGGTAGGCGAGTGCCTGTCCCCAATAGTCCCCATCTGAGATGCTGTGCAGCCCAGCCTGGATTGCCGAATAACCGCGACTAGTTGCTTCGTGTACCAGCTTTTCTATGGCGCCATCCGGAAGGATCACATCCGCGTCGACGAGTGCAACCCACGCCGATGTCGCTGCTTCGGCGCCACGTCGTCGGGCTTCGGGAAGTCCCATGCCGTCATCGCTGATCACCGTGGCTCCATGCGACCTCGCAATCTCGCGGGTGGCATCAGTCGAGCAACCGTCGACGACGATGAGTTCGAACGGATCAGATCGCTCGATAGACGTCAAACAGCTGTCAAGAATGTGTGCCGCGTCCCGAGCCGGTACAACTATGGAGACCGCGGTCATGGCTCACTCACCGACAAGCTCGAGGGCGTGAAATACGTGCTCGACTATTACATCCGACGCATGATCGGCGCTGAACTTTCCAGGTACGCGCAACAAGAAATTCGGCTTCTCGAAAAGCGCTTTGTTGAGAATCTCGGATTTCTCGGCGAAGAAGCGCTCGATGGGCATTACGCCAGACGTTGCGAGTGCTGTTAGTAGATCGCGTGAATGCGAGGCAAGCTCGGCATGGAAGTTGCCAAGCGCTCGACTTGCCATCCAGCTCGACGAGCGTTCCTCCAAAAGTGCAACGTCACCGTCATATCGCTCAACGAAGATTGCAAGCGTGAGCGGCGCACTGGTCGCCATACGCATTCCCGGGAATGCCTCTTGGGGTGTGACCATGATGTGTTCGGGTGACCAACGACGAGTGACGCCCGCAACGCGTGGATATTTCGTTACGAACGGATGGACAAGAGTCGTCATCTTTCCGATTGATTTGGAAAACTTTTTTGGGATCAGCGGTTTGCGTTTTGCCTGGAACAAATGCGGATAGATCGGTCGATGATGCGGTTTGACGAACATCGGCTTTGGGAAGCCGAGGAGATCGCCGTCGCTAGAAAGAAATCCCCAATCGTCGCCAAGGAAGCCAGCACCGGAATGTCGCATGAGCTTGGCAACGGTGCTCGTCTTTCCGACGCCTCCCGCCGCGGGGAGAAAAATACCCCGCCCACCGAGATCGATCGTCGCGGCGTGGATCATGGGAGCGCCTTTGGCAGTCATGAGGCAATCGACGAGCGGCAGTACCGACGTGAGCAGTTCTCTCGTGCCTCGAACTTCGAACCGACCATCTCTACGCGTAACTTGGACGCCCGTCGAAGCGATCAGCAGTGAGTCGTCGGTGAATCGCAACTCGTGTTCGCTATGAGAGGGTTGGACGAGTTGCTCGTACTCGCCAACCACGGTTAGATCGTGGTTTTTAAGACCGCTATCAAGGAACCCTTCGAAGATGTCCTCAAGTTGTGGCGCAGTTGGCGCGGCCCGAGACACGCGCATTGCGGCGCGGTCGTGAAAGTTGAATTCCAGCCAGGTTTCCATTTTGGTTGCCTTTCCTTTTCCGTCGTGTTCGGCTGTTAAATATTGCTGGGTGTTGACTACAAAAAGTTTCGATAAATTTCTAGTGCATGTGCGCGAAAGTCACTGCGTAGTGTTTGGGTGAGATTTTTGCGGTGGTGCTGGTAACTGAGGTCAAAACACTACGCAATGACTTCCGCTTAACTGCACTAGTGATCAGTACTTCATCTCATCGAGCGTTCCGTGCGTAAGAGTCCTTTCAGTGTTTGTTTTGCAATCCATCGTTCTCTTCCGCAACCGGTCCGCGAAATACGAACCGCCGACCAATGCAGTGCCACCGACGATGGCTGCTGCTTGCAACACTCCGTCAATTGATCGGGTAGCAAGCGAACACGCAAGGTCGTGCGCGATTGCGCGCGGGAGCGTTTTGGTGACGTACTGGCGCTCCGACGCCGTGCCCTCTCCGCCGATTTCCGTGACTATTTGCGACTTGGACTGGCCCTCGGCCTGACAACGGGCTTTGAAGTAGGACCATGTTGCGCGATCAGCTGGCACGGTGTGATGCACGATGGCCGACGGATCGAACCAGAACCTTCCTGGGCGGTGAGCCGCTGCTGCCCGGATGCAGAACTCCGTCTCTTCGCACCCCATTGGCTTGAAACCAACTCGGCCGAGACCGACGCGGAAGTTTCCGACGTTCTGCAGCACATCCCTTCGCGAACTCATATTCGCACCGATCATGTTTCGTACGGGTGCTGGCCCATTTGGTAGTCCCGCATAGCTGCACCCGATCACCCAACGAAACTCGTTAGGAAACCATCGCGGCGGCGTGACTTTCCATTCTGGTGTTATCTGTCCACCGACACCAAGCACGTTTTCATCGGTGTACCAACTAGTTAATCGTTCAAGCCACCGTTGTTCGGCCCACGCGTCGTCGTCGAGAAACGCAACGATCGAACCGTTTGCATTGTCAACCCCGGTATTGCGCGCGCCTGCAAGGCCCCGCTCAAAGGTGTTGGCTATGGCGCGGACATCGTGAAACTCGCGACGCGCACGTTCGAACAACACCTCGTTGTGATCGACCACGAGCAAGATTTCCGCCGGTGGGCAACTCTGATCCACGACACTTAGAACTGCGCGTTTTATGTCGCTCCATCTTTTTTCGGTGTGGCAGCAGATCACAACGGATGTGTCAGCGGCGAAGCTTTTCACTATGCACCTGTAGTCAGCGAAACGTCGTCGAAGTCGATGGTTGATCTCTGTTTAGTAGCGTCGTTCCCAATTTGTGCGACGGATGCCGGAGTAGCGAGCGTGGTGTTTGAAACCGAGTAAACCGAGAGCTCGTTAACGAACACTTGCACGGAGCTCGCTCCGGACCCGTTGGCGATCATTCGAATGGTGAACTTTCGATAGGTCGTGTCGACGGGGACGATTGCGGTTGTGTCGAAGTATGTGCCGTTGTAGTGGACCTGTATTCGGCCGCTCGTGCCCCGACGGTACAGGCTTACGAGGCGAAAGTTGCCACTCGAATCGAGAAGTCGCATGAAAGCAATGGCGCTGTTGTCCGACTCGGTGAACCGCACCCACGACGAAAATATGGCACCGGTGAGTGGCGAAGCCAGCGTCTTGCGTGCATAGGCCCTCGATCCATTTACCGCAAGAGCCGAAAATCTGGCACCCATCGTTTCTGCTCTGCCAAGACCCGCCCCAACTTGCGCGGTACCTCCATTTGCTACAACAACGGGACTCCAATTTGCCAAGTCCCCGGTTTCGAAATCTTCGGTTAGCGCAGTGACATTACTAACGGTCGTGAAGGACCAAACGTGGTCGCTTACAAGCGCGTTGCTGACCGTGTCGTGGATTCCAGACACACCACTGACCAACGTTGCGGTGTAAGCGGTGACCCCCTCGAGGGCGGCATTGGGCACAAATGCTGCGACGTTGGTTGCTGGGTTGTAGCTCACCGCGCCACTTACTGGGGCGTTATCAGATTGCCGCTTCAGCAAGAACGTATTGGCGGTCACCGAAGCGGGATCGACATTCTCACTGAAGGTTGCGGTTACCTGATTCGCTACAACATTGATCGCCCCGCCGATCGGATTCGTTGCGTTGACGGTTGGTGCAACGGTATCTGCGACCCAAATGTGTGAGGCGGGCGTGAGGTCCGTTCCGGTTGCTCCGGTTGCTACTACCCGGAATTGATGACTGCCGTTGGTCAGGTTGGAATACGTTGTGCCACTTGTCGGACAGACGGTGTACGTGCCAGCGTCGAGTGAGCACTGGAAGGTAGCGGTTGGATCGGTGGAGGAATACGTGAAGCTCGCCACGGAATTCGACTGACTACCTGGACTAGAGGTGATGGTCGTATCGATAGAAGTACCGCTAAACGCTATGCGGTTGTGAGCGTAGTTTCGCGTGCTGTCATCGCCGGCGATAACAAGAAGACCACTTTCGGTTGTGAGGATTTGTTTCGTTCCGCTGGGATTGTTGAGTTTCGGGTTTGCAGTACTTGAGATGAATGGCGTACCTAATCCAGGAGGGAAAACGGGGTTGTCGAGGTTCATCTTCTTCATGTAGATATTTCCGCCACCGCAGCACGGAGCGCTGGCGAAGACGTATGCGTCGCGTCGAACAGGATCGAGCTGAATAATTGCCCGCGTGTGATTTTCTCCCTTTGTGCCAAAGAGATGACTCGTCCAATTCAGGCCATTGTGAAGAACGAGAACATGAATCAACGTGTCGTTCGCGAGATCCTTCGAGGTTTTGACCGCAGCAAAAACTTGCCCGCTGGGGTCGCCAACCAAGGCGGCCAGATTGATGTGATCATCGGCGCCTTCTGGTGACTGATAGGCAATTGCTTCAGACCAAACGTTGTCGGGGTCGCTGTCGAGATGCGTCGCAAAGTACATGGTCTCGGTGATCTGATTCCCCCACATCACGCCGATCCGATCACCGGCGTAGGGAATCACCGAAGATATCTCGGAGGCAGACGTGTTGTTGGCTCCAGGAGTGGGGATCGCAAACTTCGGGGTCCAGGTCAAATCGTTTACCGTGGTGTGCTGAACCCAAACTTTTGAACCACCGGTGTAGGTCATCCAAAGTCTCCCGAGACTGTCTTTCGCAAGAACGGGCGATTTTTGCCCGCCAGGGCTAACGATTGTGGGAAATCCCACATCCTTTGAATAGGTTTTGGTGGTTGCATTGTAGGAATAGCGAACAAGACGGATCGCTTGGGAGTTTGAGGTCGTCGAAGCACCGCCGGTCGTTACGTACAGTTTCGTGCCGTCCCAAAGTGTGTCGACGGCAGAACTTTCCCGCTCATCAATTGCCGTGCCGGTCGATGTCCACGTATGCGAAGCCCAATCGTAACGATGAATGGCAAAACTGCTCAACGATGTTGAGTAAAGGCTTCCCCACCAAATTGAATCAGCAAACCACAACTTGCTTTGGGGTTTTTGACCCGTTGGCGCAGTCACCGAACCCGAATAGTTAAAATCATCGAAGCCAACTTCCGCAGCGTTAGTAGGACGCGCAGCGAACACGCTGGCGGTCGTGATAAGGCACAACGCGAAAGCGATACGCACTCCACGCAACCGGCCGTTCATGCGACAGATCCGAGGTTCGTTGCTGAGTTCCCCATCCAAACGGATTCGTGGCGGGGTCGGAGTTTGCTTTCGGTGTCCTCAGGGAGCGGTTTTAGTTTTGAGTTAACGAGTTCGCTAAGCACGCGCCGACCATCACGAAATGCATGAAGATTCGATTCTCCGTACCGGCGTCTCAATTCCAAACTCGGTACTTCGGTTATTCGCAATCCAGCCCGGAGAGCATTCACAACCATTTCGGTTTCGATCTCAAATCCGACCGCTTGTAATTCAAGTGCGTCGAGACACGATCGCCGAAACGCCGAATATCCGTAGCAAAGGTCACTGAACCTTGAGTGGTAGAGCAGGTTCACCGCGGCATTCAGTGAGCGATTACCAACATTGCGCACAAACGTGATGTCTTCCGAACCTCCACCGATGATGTATCGGGAACCCTTAACGAACTCGAATCCGCCAACGATGTACTCAACAAAGCGCGGTACTTCTCTCGGGTCCATGCTTCCATCCGCGTCGAGCATCACAATGATGTCGCCGGTAGCCTCAGCGAAACCGCGCCTGAGTGCAACGCCCTTGCCAAGGGCGCGTTCGATCACGACCCGCACATCTTGTCGGACACGTCGAGCGACCTCGACTGTGCCGTCCGAAGAGTCGGCATCGACGAGAACGACTTCACTAACAAACGAAGGAATCCGCCGCATTACCCAACCAATATTTGCGGCCTCGTTCTTCGTTGGTATGACAACGGATACGTTGGGGTATGCAGGCAAATACGAACGCACGCGCGATTCACCATTCCAAAGCATGTTCGGTCGTGCGAGACCAATTGATTCAGGATATGGATTGGATTCGCGCAACTTCAGTTTCACGTTGCGCCATGGCTCTTCTGCCGAGGTCTTTTGGTCTACCGTAGACGGGAGCCCCCGTATCGACGTATCGAGGCCTGTATTCGCGTAGCCTCGGTCGTGCGTCCTGGATTCATCCATAATCAGTCCTTAATTTCCGTCGTAAAGTTCTGGCCTGCTCCTTGTGGGTGAGAGTTTGATCAATGGGTTGTCGCTTTAGGGTCTCGGCCGAGTCGCGTCGTGGTCGCCTATCAATCACGTCGTGGTTGCGTGACCATCACCACTACATCGCCGTGTCGTTACCTCGCTGTCACCGTGTGGTTACCTTGCTGTCACCGTCTCGTTCCCTTAGCGTTGCCACGTCATGCCCGGATCGTTGCCAGCGCGTCTCGCTTGCGTCACCGTGTCGTTCCCTCAGCGTCGCGGCGTCATGACCGTAACGTTGCCAGCGCGTCTCGCTTGCGTCACCGCTTGTCTCGGGCGAGCGAAAGAAACGATTTTCAGATCGGCTGGAACTGTTGGGAGTCGTAATCAAGAGCCCGAGCCGGGCGATCCATCAGCACAATGCGTTGCGTACGGCGCCGGACGCCCGAGACCTCCACCTCGACCAAGGTGCTTGTTTGGCGCGCGAGTTCTAAGGGGATAGACGCGGCGGATGAGTTCGGCAACCAAGTGTTCCGGAGCCGGGGTTAACCCGCTTCTTTCACCCGGGTCAGCGGCGGGTGAAGGCCGCAAGGGGGCGTGCAGTCAGGATGGAATCCCAGCATTTGGCCCACTCAGACAGGGCGTCAACGATGAGCGGCGGTGGCGAGTGGTCGTTGAGACTGTGCGTTTGAATGGATGTGTTCGATAATGAGCCAGGCCTCGGGAGACGCAGAGATACCGAGCTCCGAAAGCAAAAGGGCATCGAGCCGCTGGATTTGTCGGACCGCGGTAGCACGATTCCCGCTCGCGATATGGGCGCGGGCAAGGAGCAAATGGCCGGATTCGCGAAGAGGTTCGGCTCGCACGACCGTTTGCGCAAGCTGGATCGCATCCTCGAAGTGCCCCTCTTTCAGCGCATTTCGGGCAAGTACCTCGAGCACATGGAGACGGGTCTGCTGGAGGCGATCGCGTTCAGCGACAACCCAGTCGTCATACCAGCCAGGCAGCAAGGTGTGGTCGAGCGCTTCGAATTCGGAACCCGGTGGCACAAACTGCCCGTTTTCGCCGACCAAGACCGACAGCGCAATCCGCAGGGCGTTGCGGTAGTCAATCGACGCCATTGGTGAGAGCACCAGTGACGTGCGCCCACCCACAATCAAACCCGCAACCTCTCGCGGCAAACGCCACAACGCAGTACGGAGATTTGCTGAAGCACGCTCGTCGGTATGATCCATCCACAACGATCCAGCTACGAAACCCCGGCGGACCGACGCTGTTTGGAATGCCAGAAATGCAATGATCTTTTGGGTAGCGTCGGGCACGCGAACTTCGCGACCGCCAACAAGAAGCTCGAATCCGCCGAGGAGGCGCAGCGTAAAAATCGGTTTCTCGTTGGCTTCGGGTGCTGCTTTGAAAGCGCGTTCAGCCGATCCTGGGTGTGCGTCTACCGCCAACATCCCCTTAGCCCTCCCTTTGAAGGAGGTGTTGTCGACCGTCTTCGACAAACGAACCTTCGTTCAGAATTGTACTGCGTTATTTACCTACATTTGCAAGCTGAATTTCGGATATTCCTCGATATCAAGTTACAACGGTGTCATTTTATCCTGCACATTCCGTGATGTTGAGCCCGGGCAATCGACTCTCGCAGGACAATGCGAAGTTTGGGAATTCGCAAGCTCAGAAATTCGGGAATCCTTGCGTGCGTCAAGGTTTAGATTCGAATCGTGTTGAGGCCGAGCATCGGCGCCCACGACCCGGAAATCTCGTCGGTGGCTACAAAATGATCCGCGCTCAGGGCCCCTCTGCCGCAGCATGATGAACCGCCAGCCAAGCCGGCGCACCAATCCAAACTAAGAACCCCGGGTCGCTATCCGGACCAACGGTTCAAAAGGATTCCATCTCCCGAAGGCGTTGGCCAAAGGCCCGACTTTTCCCAAGTTGGGGCTTTGCGGGTAGGGTCGACGGATGGCTTCCGCAACTATGCACCCGACCGCTGCGACCCTCGGACAACTCAAAGCATCCGGCTGGGTTTCCACCACGGTCAAAGAAGAAATTCGCAAAAACGCAGTCACCCGGATTTCGGCGGGCGAACCACTGTTCCCTGGGCTTCACGGCTACGAAGACACGGTCCTCCCACAACTCGAGGTGGCGCTCCTGGCCGGTCACGACATTATTTTCCTGGGCGAACGTGGACAGGGTAAAACCCGGATGATCCGCTCGATGGTGGAGCTGCTCGATGAGTGGATGCCTATCGTCGCTGGTTCTGAAATTCAGGATGACCCGTACCATCCCGTCAGCAAGCACGCAAAGGATCTGATCCTCGACAAAGGTGACGATGCTCCCATCGACTGGGTACACCGCTCCCGCAGAATCGGCGAAAAACTAGCCACACCAGACACCTCCATTGCCGACCTTATTGGTGAAGTTGACCCCATCAAGGTGGCCGAGGGCCGTTACCTCTCTGACGAACTCACGCTTCACTACGGCCTCGTGCCCCGCACCAACCGCGGCATCTTCGCCATCAACGAGCTGCCCGACCTGTCCGAGCGCATCCAGGTCGGCCTGCTCAACGTGCTGGAGGAGCGCGACATCCAGGTCCGGGGCTACAAGATCCGCCTCCCCCTCGATGTCCTGCTGGTCGCCTCGGCCAACCCCGAGGACTACACGAACCGGGGTCGGATCATCACCCCGCTCAAGGACCGCTTCGGCAGCCAGATCCGCACCCACTACCCCCTCGATGTCGAGACCGAGGTGGCCATCGCCAAGCAGGAGTCCCGGCCCTTCGTCGTGGACGGCGTACGGGTCGACCTGCCCGACTTCATGGCCGGGATCGTGGCCACCCTGTCCCAGCTGGCCCGCGAGAGCCCGCATGTGAACCAGTCCTCCGGCGTGTCGGTTCGCCTGACCGTGGCCAACAACGAGGTCTTGGTGGCCAACGCCACCCGTCGCGCCCTGCGCCACGGCGAGACCGA